>NZ_LGHK01000176.1 GCF_001908235.1 Bradyrhizobium sp. NAS96.2 | reverse complement strand
GGCGGCGATGCCGCTGGTCTGTGGCGGGCGCAGTGTCGGCGTCTTCATGGTGACCCGGCGTGAGGTCGACTCGCTCGGTGAGGAGATCGTATCGCTGCTGGCGCGTATGGCGGCGAACGTGTCCTACGCGCTGGACAATTTCGACCATGAGGCGTCACGCAAGAGCGGCGAGCGGGCGATGCGCCGGCTGAACCGCATGTTCGGCGCCATCAGCGCAACCAATGAGGCCATCCTTCGCGCCAAGACCGAGCATGATCTCTATCAGCGGGTCTGCGATGCCGCGGTGTTCAGCGGAAAATCCTTCGCCACGGTGGTGCTGCTGGCCGAGCCCGACACGCACTGGCTGGAGCCCGTCGCCGGCACCGGCGAGGCGATCGACCTGATCACGCAGACGCGCTTCTCGACCGATCCGGACAATCTCTACGGCAAGGGGATCTGCGGCGAGGCGTTCCGCACCCAACGACCGTGCGTCGAGCACGATATCCCGATATCGGCGAGCCCCTCTCAGAAGCAGGCCGGTGGCAGCGGCCTGATGGCCTGCGTCGCGCTGCCGCTCACCCGGTTCGGCAGGAGCATCGGCGTCCTGATCTTCTTCACCGGCAATTCCTGGGCCCGCGACGAAGAGATCATCGCGCTGCTGGCGGGCATCGCCGAGAACGTCTCGGTTGCGCTCGACACATTCGGCCGCGCCACCGAAAAGGCGAGGGCCGACGCCGAACGCGAGCGGCTGTCGCGGATGTTCGCGGCGCTGAGCGCGACCAACGAGGCGATCATGCGGGCGCGGTCGCGGCTCGAGATGTTCGAGCTGGTCTGCGCCGCGGCGGCGCATGGCGGCGGGTTCAACTCCACAAGCATCCTGATCGCAAAACCCGGCGACGATTTCATGGAGATGATGGCGGTCGCAGGTCCAACCGCCGAGAATGCACGCCGCCTCAACGTTTCGCGCAGCGAGGCGCGGCCCGAAGGACGCGGCGTCTGCGGCAGGGCGTTCCGTTCCCGGCGGGCCTGCATCAACAACGATTTGATGGGCGATGTCGCCAACAGCCCGTTCCGTGACGTTATCGACCGCGAGGATGCGCGGTCGGGCGCGGCATTTCCGCTGATCGTCGACGACGAGCCGGTCGGCGTGATGCTGTTCATCTCCGCCAAGCGCAACACCTTCTCGGCCGAGTTCGCCGAGCTCCTGCAACGGCTCGCCGACAACGTCTCCTATGCGCTCGGCAGCTTCGATCGCGCCGACGAGAAGGCGCGCACCGAGGAGCAGAAGGAGCGGCTGAGGCGGATGTTCGCGGCGCTGAGCGCGACCAACGAAGCGATCATGCGGGCGAAATCCCGCAGCGAGCTGTTCGATCTGGTCTGCGATGCCGCCGCGGTCGGCGGTCAGTTCATCTCGGCCACGATCCGCCTGGTGCGCCCGGGCGAGGTCTTCCTGGATAATGTAGCGGCTTCCGGCCCCGACCGGGTACGGGCCCGCGAAGTCCAGCTGTCGGCTGATGCGACGCGTCCGGAGGGACAGACGCTGACCGGCGTTGCGATCCGTACCCGCAGGCCCTGCATCAGCAACGATTATCTCAGCGACTTCGGTCCTGAATCGCATGTCTATCCGGTCGTTCGCGACAGCGGCAGCAAGTCCGGCGCGGCCCTGCCGCTGCTCAAGAACGGCGAGGCGATCGGCGCGCTGGTGTTCCTCTCCAGTGAATTCGGCACCTTCAGTCCGGAGATGATGGCGCTGTTGCAGCGGCTCGCCGAGAACGTGTCGTTTGCGCTCGCCAATTTCGACCGCGCTGACGAGAAGGCGCGGGCCGACGAGCAGAAGGAGCGGCTGTCGCGGATGTTCGCGGCGCTGAGTGCGACCAATGAGGCGATCATGCGGGCGAAGTCCCGCACTGAATTGTATCAACTGGTCAGCGAGGCGGCAGCGACCGGCGGCAAGTTCACGTCGACCACCATCGCGATGGCGCAGGGCGGCAGCGATTATCTCCGCATTGTCGCGATCGCGGGCCCTGCAGCGGAGGGCGCGAGCCAGGTGACGCTCTCGGTCAACGAGGCGCACCCGGAGGGGCGCGGCGCCTGCGGCAGGGCGTTCCGGTCGGGCAAGGCCTGCATCATCAACGACTATTTTGCCGATGCCGAGACCGCCGCTTTCCATGAGCGGGCCCGTCTCGACGGGACTAAGTCCGGCGCCTCGTTCCCGCTGATCGTCAGCGGGCAGGTGGTCGGTGTCATGATCTTCGTCGCGACCGAGAAGGACACGTTCACACCTGAGTTCGCCGAGCTGTTGCAGCGCCTCGCCGACAATCTGGCATTCGCGCTCGAAAGCTTCGATCGCGCCGACGAGAAGCACAAGGCTGACGAGCGCATCGAATACCTTGCCTCGCACGACAGCCTGACCAACCTGCCGAACCGCGAGACGTTCAACGAGATGCTGCGTCACGCAATCTCGGCGGCGGATCGCCATCGCCTGCAGGTCGCGGTGCTGTTCATCGATCTCGACCGCTTCAAGATCATCAACGATTCGCTCGGTCACGACGCCGGCGACATGCTGCTGGTGGCGATCGCCGAGCGGTTGCGCGGATCGCTGCGCGCGAGCGACGTGGTGGCGCGGCTCGGCGGCGACGAGTTCGTGGTCATCCTGGAGGAAACCGCCGAGCGGGCCGACGTCGAGCGCATTGCCGGCGATCTGCTGGTTTCGTTGAGCCATCCGCTGACGATCAGCGGGCACGAGTGCCACACCACGGCCTCGATCGGGATTGCGATGTATCCCACCGACGGCTCCGACGTGCAGACGCTCACCAAGAACGCCGACATGGCGATGTATCTTGCGAAGGAGGACGGCAAGAACGGCTTCCGCTTCTTCTCCAACGAAGTCAGGGCGCAGTCGATCGAGCGTCTGACCATGGAAAGCGCGCTGCGCCGCGCGCTGGAACGCGAGCAGTTCTCGCTCGACTATCAACCCAAGGTCGACATGGCGAGCGGACAGATCAGCGGCGTCGAAGCGTTGCTGCGCTGGACCCATCCCGAGCTCGGCAAGGTCTCGCCGGGGCAGTTCATCCCGCTCGCCGAGGAGATCGGTCTGATCGTGCCGATCGGCCGCTGGGTGCTGAAGGAAGCCTGCGCGCAGAACATGGCGTGGCAGCACCGCGGCCTCAAGGCGGTGACCATGGCGGTCAACCTTTCGCCGCGGCAGTTCGGCGATCCGCATTTGCTCGACGACATCGACGAGGCGCTGGCGGCGAGCAGCATGTCGCCGGCGCTGCTGCAGCTCGAGGTCACCGAAAGCATGGTGATGCGCAATGTGACGCGGGCGGTCCGCGTGCTTGACGCGATCCAGAACCGCGGCATTCGCCTCGCGATCGACGATTTCGGCACCGGCTATTCGTCGATGTCGCTGATGAAGCAGTTCCCGATCGACACGATCAAGATCGATCGCTCCTTCGTGCGCGACCTGCCCGATGATTCCGAGGACGTCGCGATCGCGCAGGCGATCATCAGCATGGGCAAGGCGCTCGGCATGACCATCGTGGCCGAAGGCGTCGAGACCTCCGAGCAGCAGGAGTTCCTGCGCGCGCATGCCTGCGACGAGATGCAGGGCTTCCTGTTCTCCAGGCCGCTGCCGCCGCGCGACCTTGCCGAGCTGTTGAAGACATCGCCGGTGCTGACCTCGCCGCCGTTGCAGCCGTCGCTGGACGGTGGGGCGATCAGCGAGGCCGGGCCGGATCTAGGGCGGAAACGCGCTGTCGTCTGACGGCTGCACCGGCAGGTCGCGGACGTCGGAATCGGTGGATGCGACCTTGCGCGAGAAATCGTAGGGCCAGGGCAGCATGGTCTGGCCGGCCAGCGTCTGGCGCAGCACGCGGGTGCCGTCGGCAAAACTCGCGCCGTCAGGCAGGCGGAGCTGACGGCACCAGTTCGATGGCAGCGGGCCGACGGCGTCGCGCAGCTCGAACGCCGGTCCCCACCACCACGCCGGCGCCGGCGGCCGTTCCGGCTCCGGGATGGCACGCCAGCGCGCGAACTCGTCGGCAATGCGGGCAAATTGCAGCTTGGCGGCGGGATGCATTGGAGGCCCTTCGTTGGGCCGAGATGATAGCATCGCCCCCACCGCGCGCAACGCAGCCATCCGCCTCCGGCTATTTCTGCTCCACTTCCGTCGCGGTAGCCGGGCCTTCGCCCATGATCAGCAGCACGGCATCCTCGTCTTTGGCGCCGTCCCAGTGCACCTGCTTGCCGAAATGGGTGACGAAGCTTCCGGCCGGCATCGCCACCGTGCCATGGTCGGGATCGAATTTCGGACCCGAGCCCACCCACCAGGTGCCCTTCAGCACGACGATGTAGCGATCGTTGGGATGGAAGTGCGGCCGGCTGAAGTGATTGCCCTTGGTCCATTTGGTGTAGACCATGTAGAAGCCGGGCTTCGACGGATCACCGACCACGACGGCGTTCTGCGCGCCGCGCGCGTCGACCGGGCTCCAGGGAATCTGGTCGGGCAGCTTGTAGGTGACGGCGGCCGGATTGAGCTCGGCCGCGGAGCTGACGCTCAGCGTGCCGGCAAACACCAGCGGCATCATCAGGTATCGCCAGGACCGGTTCGACGCCGCCATCGTATCCTCCGAGTTCAATTCGTTCGGGCAACGGCTGCGCCCGTATGTCGCATGATGCTAGTCGCTCTCGCTTCCGCCGGACAAGACGCGTCCACGCATGTCTGACCTCAAGATTGCGACAAAGCTCCGTGACACAACGCGGTTGCAATATCAAAAACGCATTTACGCCGCTGCAGACAATGATAGGTTGCGCGCCAACCAAAAGACGGGAGGATAACCTTGAAGAAGCATCTGTCGATACTTGCGGCGGGACTTGTGATCGGTGCGGCCGCGCTGCAATTCCCCACCAGCGCATCGGGGGACGACGGCTGGGTCACGCTGCTCGACAGCACCAAAAAGGGCGACTGGGACGAGGTCGGCAAGGCCAATTGGGCCATGAAGGACGGCGCGCTGGTCGCCGACAAGCTCGACGGCAAGGATCTCTCCTATCTCGTCAGCAAGACCCAATACAAGGACTTCCAGATCCGCGCCGAGTTCTGGACCGACGAGGACGCCAATAGCGGCGTCTTCATCCGCTGCGAAAGCAACAAGACGATCGATTCCAAGGTCTGCTACGAGGTCAACATCTTCGACAAGCGGCCGGACCCGACCTACGGCACCGGCGCGATCGTCGACGTCGGCAAGGTCGATCCGATGCCGAAGGCGGCCGGCAAGTGGAACGTCTACGAGATCACGGCGCAGGGACCGCATTTCGTCGTGACGCTGAACGGCCAGAAGACCGTCGATGCGCAGGACTCCAAGCACGCCAGCGGCTACATCGCGCTCCAGTATGGTTCGGGCGTGGTCAAGTTCCGCAAGGTGCAGATCAAGCCGCTCTGACCGCGCAAGGTCGAGAGGAGCCCGGTCGCGGCGCGGCCGGGCTTTGCGGTGTCGCGTGCGCTATCGGCCGGCCGTCTTTGGATCGTCGCCTTGCGTGCGCAAATGATGGCCGATCACGAGCCCGGTCAGGCACAGCAATAGCCCGAGCGCCGGCGGCGCAAACAGCGCCTCCTCCTGGAAGATGCCGTTCACCAGCACGACCATCGTGCCGAACGCGGCGAGCCCTTGGATGAGAATTCCGGACGAGGCGTAGAGACGCCAGGCCTTCAGCGCCATCGCAAAGAAAAAGCCGAGCGGCACCAGTGCGCCGATGCCCATCTGGTAGAGCAGCACGCCGACCGCGCTTTCGACCGCGCCGTCCATGGTGCCGGCCGCCTGCGCGGCGTTCCAGTCGATCGAGAAGTAGCCTTCGGACAGATTGCCGCCGACGCCGAGCCCGCGGCCGATCGGGTTATGCCGGAAGCCATCCCATCCGCCCATGAAGCCGATCACGTGAAAGTCGCCGATCTGGAGTCCGATATAGATCGCCGCGATCGCGTAGCCCACTAGCCCGACCAGCGCGATGGCAAGTGTGATGGTCGCACCGAACAGCCAGGTTGCCGTCCAGGCCAGGGCTACGAAGATCACCAGGATGAGCGCGCCCTTGACGCTGCAGCAGATCAGCAGCGGGATCGCGGCCAGCGCCAGCCAGCGATATCCGACCGCGACCAGGAGCAGGATGGAGAAGGCGATCCCGTAGCCGAAGCTGATCGGGCTCATGTTCGGTCCAAAGATGCGCATCATCGACGAAAGACCGAGGTCCTCGAACAGCGGGCTGTTGAGAAAACTGAAGCGGAAGCGGTCGATCAGATCCACCGGGACGTTGCCGGTTTGGCGCATCTCGGCCTCCCAGGCTCCGGAGCGGGTCGCCTTCAACTCGTCGAAGTGCCAGAACGTGTAGCCATTGGTGATGGTGAGCCAGAAATCGCGGAACATCAGTTCGACATATCCGCAGACGATCAGCAGAGCGGCGACGGCCACCAGGAACGGCGTGACGCGGATCTCGAAGGTGGCGGCGGTCAGCAGCGACAGCTGAAACAGAAAGATCGGAAACGCAATGTTGCGCAGATAGACGAGGGCCGCATGCGGATCCTGCGTGGCGCCGAGCAGGAAATACCCCGTCACGACCGCGAGGGTCATCAGCCCCCATTTCATGATCCGGTCGACGTCGGTTGAATGCTTGCGCTCGCGCAGCACATACAGCGCCAGCGTCACCAGCCACATGACGGCGCAGATCAGGAAATTGTAACCCTTGACGAAATCCATCTCCTGCTCGGTCGTCATGTAGGATGACAGGATCGAGACGAACAGGTTCTGGAAGAAGATGATGAAGACGGCGATCGACGGCGCGTAGGCCGGCGCCGCGAGCACGATGGCGCAGCCGATCAGGCTTTCGACGACGATCGCGAGCCCGGGGTTGGCCGCCTGCATGATTGGCGCGAAGGCGATCGATGCCACGGCGATGCCGAGCGCCGGAAGCAAGTCGCCGGCCAACAGCGGCCGCGGGGCTATCTCTGCTTGCACAGGCTCTGACCTAAGATGACCGGACGTGTGGGCACACCACACCGCATCGTCGATCTAGCCGCGCATTGTGTAAAAACGGGTTAACCAGACGGCGCTAGCGGGTTCCGAGCAGCGCCCTGAGCACCCCTTGGTCGGCCTTGCCGGTGACGGCGTCGGCCAGGCCAAAGCCCTGTGACATCTCCCAATGGGTCCAGCCCCAGCATTGCTGCCGGGCGTAAGCCGTGACGCCGGCGAGCCAGCGCAACCGGCTGTCGCGCGGCGCGCCGGCCTTGAGCACCCCGAACTCATTGATGATGATCGGACGGGAGTATTGCCGCTGCCAGGCGGCCGCGGGTTCGAGCCATTTGTCGATGCCGCGATCGGGGATGGCGCGGTCGACCATCGCGAGCGCCTTGGGCCTGTTCAGCGCGGTCAGCTGCTCGCGCAGCTGTTGGACCCTGGGATCGTCGGCGCGGGCCGGATAGGGCAATCCGATGACATCGTGGAGCGGCTCGTTCGGATCCCAATGGGCCTGATGGGTGAACACCATCGGATCGTAGAAGTGGATGGCATAGACGACGTTCGGATCGTCGAGCGGCGTGAAGCCCGGCAACGAGTCCGCGCGCTGCCAGTTGACCGGGCCCGTGATCAGCGTGGTCTGCGGCAGCATTTGGCGAATGAAGCCGGCCAGCTCCCGGGCTTCGCCTTGCCATTGCGCGGCATCGACCTCCGGCTCGTTCAGGAGTTCCGCAAAGACCCGATCGGAGGGATAGCGCTGGATGATCCGCGCCAGCTCGCGCCAGGCGCTCTTCATTTCGGTCATCGCGCCCTGCGGATCGTCCTTGTGCAGCGCGTTGAAGTACCGGCCCGAATGCAGGTCGATCGACACGACATAGCCGAGCCCGAGCAGGGTCTTGAGCGCGCTATCGACGGTTTTCAGGCGGGCGTCGATGTCTGCCTGCGTGGCGAAGCGCGGCATGATGAAGTCGGCAGGCACCGGCAGCCGGATGTGGGTCAGGCCGGCCTTGCGCAGCTCGAGCAGCAGGCGGCGCGGCGGCGCCGACCGTGGATCGGCGATCCAGCCGTCGGCGTTGACGCCGCGTGACAGGGCCTCGAGCCGGTCCGCGGCAACGCCGTCGATCAAGGCAGGGCAGGCCCGCGCGGCGACGGACAGCAATATGGATGCGGCGGCGAAAACGACGGGGATCGACGATAGCCGGGCCATTGGACGATCAACTCGCGATCATGTTGCAGCAGCGACGTGTTCAGTCATTCGGTCCTGTCGGCCACGGCGGCCGGCTCCGGAAACGTCGCAGTTAGCCATATCGGCGAGACATTAGCGTTGCGTAACCCCGCGCGCATACGCGACGGCACCGTTCTTGCCAATCCCTGCGCAAGAGCAGCCCGCTCGTCCCGGAACGGGACATCGGTTGAAGCGAAATGGCGCAGCTGTCAGGAGCGCGACCATGACGACAGGCAGGATCTTCACGGATTGGGATGACAACCATTCCAGGCTCTGGAGCCGTCGGCCGATCCGGCTCGAGCACACCATGCACCAGCAGCCAGCGTTCTCGATGGACAATCTCGCGAAACTGATCGAGCACTATCCGCGCGAGCATTACAGCCTGGTCAAGACCGGCGCCAAGGGATCGAGCCGGGTCTGGCGCGAGGGCGAGATCGGCAGGCTGCGCGGCAACCAGGTGATCGAGGCGATTTCGCGCGGCGACCTGTGGTTGAACCTGCGCAATGTCACCGCGATCGATCGCCGCTACCGTGACATGATCGAGCAGATGTTCGGCGAGATCGCCGTCAAGGTTCCCGGCTTCGACGCGCCGACCCATCAGGCCGGTATCCTGATTTCGTCACCCGATGCGCAGGTGTACTACCATGCGGATATGGCGGGACAGGGCCTGGTCCAGATCGCCGGCCGCAAGCGGGTCTACATTTATCCCAACACCCAGCCGTTCATCCGGCCCGAGCATCTGGAGAACATCGCGCTGTTCGACGTCGAGGTCGATATCCCCTACGAGCCCTGGTACGACTGGCATGCGCAGGTGATCGACCTCGAGCCCGGCCAGATGCTGAACTGGCCGCTCAATGCGCCGCATCGCGTCGAGAACCTCGGCACCGTCAACATTTCGATGACGATCTCCTATGTGAACGACGACATCCGCCGCGCCCAGATCCTGCATCTTGCCAACGGCATGCTACGGCATCGCTTCGGCTACGCGCCGCGTAGCCGCAGCATCCGCGGCCCGATCTTCTTCGCGAAGCAGGTCATGCAGAAGCTGCTGCGCGACGGCAAATGGGTGAAGCGCGAGCGCGCCGTGCAGCGGGCGATCGACTTCCGCCTCGACGAGAGCAATCTCGGCAAGATCGTCGACCTGCCGAAGCCGGCGCTGGCGGCGGCGTAAGCGAACTTGCCGGTTGCAGGTGCTGGAATGACGGTGTTGGCGACACCGGTTGGGAAATCGGCGCTAGATCGCTCTGACCACGCCCGGCTGGCCCGGTGCGCATTCCAGCGCAGCACGGTCCCAGTTCGCGTTGATCGCTGCTGCCTCATAGCTCGATTGCAGGAATTCGAGCAGCACCTTGTCCGGGTCTGCGGCCGCCCGCACGGCGTCGTAGGGCAGGATGAATTCGCCCAGTGCCTCGCTGAAGAATGCCGCATCGGGGTGTACCGGCGTGCTGCGATAGCCCGCGGGTTCCGGATAGGCGTAGGAATAGAATGCGGGGTAATCGATTGCGCCGCCGCCCGGCCAGAAGCCGGCGCTGCTGACCTCGTGCGAATAGGCCTCGTGCGCTACCGCGTCAGGCAAATGCGGCACGCCGCCGGGATGTTGCGGTGCCGTTCTGCCGGAAAAGCGCGTCACCGCGAGATCAAAGCTGCCCCAGAAGAAATGCACCGGGCTCGCCTTGCCGAGAAAGCCGGTCCGGAATTGCTTGAACACGCGATCGCAGTTCACGAGGATCTGGTGAAACCGGCGCACGGCATCGGCGTCATATGACGCATGCTGCGTATCCTGCGAGAACGGAATCGGGTCGGTGACTTCGTTCGGGATCTCGTCGATGGCGACGTCGATCCCGAGGTCCTTCAGATTGGTCATGGTCGCCGCGTAGAAGCTCGCGACCGATTGGCCGGCCAGCGCGAATTGCCGCTCGGTGCCGTCGCTGGTCGAGATGCGGAGCATGTGATCGACAAAGTCGAAGTCGATCTGGAACGTGCGGTCGCCGTCGGGGATCGGCGAGGTGGTCAGCCCGCGCGCGGTGACATAGAGCGTGACGTGCCAGGAGTGATTGAGCCAAGGCGACTTCGCCAGCCGGATCTTGCCGGCGATCTGGGTGAAGAGCTGGAGCGTGGCACAGCTGTCGCGCCACGCCGCGGTCGGCAGTTCCGGCCAGCGGGTCTTCTGGGTGTTGGTCATGGCAAACCTCTAGGCTGCGCCGACAGGAAGTCCTGCGGCATATCACGAAAATGGTCCCGATGATCTCGGGAACCGTCGCTTTCAAAAAAGCAGACAGGGCGGCAATCGCCAGGGAGTGCCGCCCTATCGCGTGGCCGTTCAGCCAGGCGTGAAACCCACCCGTAAAGTTCAGCCGCGCTGCTTTAGCCGTGCAGCTCAGCCGTGCAGTTTCCTGGCGGCCTCCGCGACCGCGCGGCCCTGATAGCGGGCGCCGGCAAGCTCGTTCTCGCTCGGC
The DNA here is from genome assembly GCF_001908235.1 of Bradyrhizobium sp. NAS96.2. GTDB lineage: Bacteria > Pseudomonadota > Alphaproteobacteria > Rhizobiales > Xanthobacteraceae > Bradyrhizobium. Next base: position 20,422 of record NZ_LGHK01000176.1, on the reverse strand, counting down.
TGGCGGCTGCCGTCGCCGCCGGTGATGGTGGTCGCGCCATAGGGCGCGCCGCCGGTGACCTGGTCGAGCTTCATCTGGCCGGCAAAGCCGTAGTTCAGGCCGACCACCGTCATGCCGAAATGCAAGAGGTTGGTGATGATCGAGAACAGCGTCGTCTCCTGGCCGCCATGCTGGGTCGCGCTCGAGGTGAAGGCGGCGCCGACCTTGCCGTTCAGCGCGCCCCTCGCCCAGAGCCCGCCGGCCTGGTCGAGGAAGTTGGCCATCTGCGAGGCCATGCGGCCGAAGCGGGTGCCGGTGCCGACGATGATTGCGTCGTAGTTCGCGAGATCATCGATTGTGGCGATCGGCGCGGCCTGGTCGAGCTTGTAGTACGAGGCTTTCGCGACTTCGGCCGGCACGAGCTCAGGCACGCGCTTGATGTCGACGCTGGCGCCGGCTTCGCGGGCGCCTTCCGCAACGGCCTTCGCCATCGCTTCGATGTGACCGTAGGCGGAGTAATAGAGAACGAGAACCTTGGCCATGATGGCCTCCTTCGGGTTGGATTGGGGGAGATGTTTCGGGGGAGGGGCATGCGCGGACGACTGTCCGCGCATGTTGGGTGAAAGGTGATCAGGCCGCGTCGACCAGCACGAGCTCGGCATCCTCGAGCGCGGTGATCTTCAGCGTGGCTTCATCGCGGATCGCGGCGCCGTCGCGCGCATTGACGCGCACGCCGTTGACCTCGACGCTGCCGGCCGCCGGCACCAGATAGAGGTGACGAGCCTTGTCGGCGGCGTATTCCGCGCTTTCGCCGGCCTTCAGCGTGGTGGCGAGCACCCGCGCATTGGCCCGGATCGGCAGCGCGTCATCGTCGCCGTCGATGCCGGAGGCGATAGTGACGAGCTTGCCGGAGCGGTTCGACTTCGGGAACGGCTTCGATCCCCAGGTCGGCTGACCGCCCTGCGTCGTCGGCTCGATCCAGATCTGGAAGATCTTGGTCTTGGACGGCTCCAGATTGTACTCGGAGTGACGGATGCCGCTGCCGGCGCTCATCACCTGCACGTCGCCGGCTTCGGTGCGTCCCTTGTTGCCGAGCGAGTCCTGGTGCGTGATCGCGCCTTCGCGAACATAGGTGATGATCTCCATGTTGGCATGCGGATGCGCCGGGAAGCCGGAGTTGGGCGCGATCTCGTCGTCGTTCCACACCCGCAACGCGCCGTGGCTGACATTGGCGGGGTCGTAGTAGCTCGCAAACGAGAAGTGGTGCTTGGCCTTCAGCCAGCCGTGGTCGGCACCGCCCAGCTTTGCGAATGGTTTCAGTTCGATCATGGTTTACTCCGTTCGATGCGTTGGTTTCGATCTCGTTGGCCCCTTGGATATGCCTCCGACTGTGGTATAGAAATAGAAACTATTGAAACTCATTGTTTCTAATATTGAGCGACGGGGACAGCTGACCATGTCGAAACTGCCGGACTTCGAGGCGCTCGCGATCTTCGCAAAAGTCGTGGAATTGCGGTCGTTTGCAGCCGCCGCGACCGAGCTTTCGCTGTCCAAGGCCACGGTTTCGAAGGCGGTCAGCCGGCTCGAGGAGCGGCTCGGCGCGCGGCTGTTCAACCGCACCTCCCGCCGCCTGGCGCTGACCGATGCCGGCCAGAAATTGTCGGAGCGCGCCGCGCGGCTATTGGCCGACGGCGAGGCCGCCGAGAACGAGGCGCTGGCGCAATCGACCACGCCGCGCGGCCTGGTACGGCTCGCGGTGCCGATGAGTTTCGGCATCAAGACCGTAGCGCCGCTGCTGCCGGAATTCATGGAGGCCTATCCGGAGGTCGCGATCGACCTGCATCTCAGCGACGCGACCGTCGATCTGATCGGCGAAGGCTTCGATGCCGGACTGCGCATCGCGCGGCTGCCGGATTCCTCGCTGATCGCGCGGCGGCTGTGCGCCATGCCGCGCTACACGGTGGCGGCGCCGTCCTATCTGAAGCGCTACGGCCGGCCGACCCATCCGATGCATCTCGCCGAGCACAAATGCTTCGGCTACGCCTACCTCTCGACCCAGGGCGTCTGGCACTACACCAACGCGTCGGGCGAGCAGGCGAGCGTGCGTCCGGCCGGCCAGCTGCGCGTCAACAATGGCGAGGCCGTAATGCCGGCCCTGATTGCCGGCCTCGGCATCGCCGATCTGCCCGACTTCATCGTCGGCGATGCGATCGCGCGCGGCGAGGTCGAGGTGATCCTGAAGGGCTGGAAGCAGCCCGAGGGCGCCGTGCATCTCGTCACCCCGCCCGGCGGCCCGCGGCCCGCCCGCGTCGAGGTGCTGGCGGATTTTCTCGCCAAGCATTTCGCCAAGGGCCGCGCGCAGCGCAAGTAGAGGGCCGCGCGCAGCGCAAGTAGAGGGCCGCGCGCAGCGCAAGTAGAGGGCCGCGCGCAGCGAAAATAACGGAGCGCTCGCTGCGGAAGCGCTCGCGCGGGCGAGGCCAAAGGCCGCGCGCGCCGTCACATTCGTGTCATCCCTTTTAAATTGTATAGATTGTGTGAACTAACCCATGATCGTGGGCAGGCGCGATCGTCTATCTCTTCATCCCGAACCTGTTGCCGCACAGCACATTTTCGGAGGAACCAGATGATTGATCTGACCAAGCATGATTTCACGTCATTGTCGGTGAAGGATCTGCTCGATGCCCGTGAGGCCTATCATGTGCATCTGGCCCATCTGCAATCGGTCTACGCCACGGCGATCGGCCGCTATCTGATCCGCGACAGCGACCGCAACGCGACGGAACGGCGGCACCACTCCAAGCCGCAGGCACTCGGACCGCGCACGCTGTTCAATTCGTCGGTCAAGGACTGGTCGTGGCCCTGCATCCTCGTCTTCGTCCGCGACTGGATGAAGCGCTCCGAGCTGAAGAACCATCCGGAGAAGCAGGACCAGCTGGTGCCTCCGTTCCTGTATCTGCCGGATGGCCGCGTCGTGCCCACCTGCGTCGTCAAGGTCGATCCGAACGAGGGCAGCCCCGGCGTCGTCGACCCGCCGGTGTTCAAGAGCGACCTGGTTGGCGGCGGCTTCCCGGTCCAGACCATGATCCAGGGCAAGATCCATCGCGGCTCGATCGGCTGTCTCGTCACCAATGGCGAGACCGTGTTCGCACTCTCCAACCGTCACGTGGTCGGCGCGGCCGGACGCGAGATCTTCGCCGGCTTCAAGAACACCGACCGCCGTCTCGGCGTCAGCGATGCGCTGCAACTCGGCAAGCGCGCTTTCAGCGACGTCTATCCCGGCTGGCCCGGCTCGCGCGTGGTGGCCAATCTCGATGCCGGATTGATCCGCGTCGACGACGTCAAGGGCTGGACCGCGCAGATCTACGGCGTCGGCCAGGTCGGCGACGTCGTCGATCTCAATGTCGGCACCTTCCGCCTCGAGATCATCAACCAGCCGCTGATCGCCTTTGGTGCGACCAGCGGATTGATGAAGGGCAAGATCATCGGCCTGTTTTATCGCTACAAGACCGTCGGCGGCATGGAATATGTCAGCGATTTCGTGATCGGTCCGCGCGACGGTGACACGCCGCTCAACAACTATCCCGGCGACTCCGGCACGGTCTGGTTTCTCGACGATCCGGATGCGCCGAAGAATGCCAGCGGCGCACGCATCCTCAGCCCTCTGGCGCTCGAATGGGGCGGCCAGGAATTGTTCGGGTCAGGCGGCAAGGTTCCGATGCAGGTCGCGCTCGGCATCTGCATGGCGACGCTGTGCCGCGAGCTCGATGTCGAGCTGATCGGCGACTGGAACGCCGGCCATACCGAGTATTGGGGCGAATGGGGACACGTCAAGATCGGCGCCTACGCGACCGGCCTGATCGATGCGAAGCTGCCCAAGCTCTCGGCCATGATGGATGCCAATTCCGACAATATCGGCCTCGACGACAAGCTGCTAGCCGACCTCAAACCGTATCAGCACGGCACCTTCGCGCCGCTGGCCGACGTCGCGGACCTGGTCTGGCGCTTCACCCGGCACACCGACGAAAGCAACCATTTCGCCGACATGGACAAGCCGGGCAGGGACGGCAAGACGCTGCTGGATCTTTGCGCGGAGTCCGCGCGCAACGTCGACCCAAAGGTCTGGAACGACTATTACGACGGGATCGGCGAGGACCGGCGTGGCGCGCTGCCGTTCCGGGTCTGGCAGATCTTCGACGAGATGGTCGAATACGCCGCCGCCAACAAGAAGCTGGAGTTCGTCTGCGCCGCGGGCATCGTCGCGCATTACATCGGCGATGCCTGCCAGCCGCTGCACATCTCGCAATTCCATCATGGCCTCGATCCGAACGACAAGAAGCACGCCAAGGTGCACAGCGTGTACGAGACCACGATGATCGGCCGCCACGGCAAGGATCTCATCAAGATGATCCCTGACGCGAAGACCAGCGACGTCGCGGAGATTGCGCCGGCTGCAACGCCGACCGGTCGCGATGCCGCCGTCGCCGTGGTCGCGCTGATGCAGCGAACCGTGAAGCGGCTGCCGCCGATGACGATCGTCAATCTGTTCAACTCGCACATGGGGAGCGGCCAGGTCGACGTGATGTGGTCGAAGCTGAAGGATGCCACGGCGGCCTGCATGCAGGACGGCGCCAAGACGCTTGCGAGAGTCTGGGAAGCGGCCTGGCGCGCCGGTGCGGGCGAAGATCGCGGGCAGGGCGGCAAGTTCGATCAGGGCAGCCTGAGCAAGCTCTACAACGATCCGAGCTTCCTGCCGGCGTATCCGCTCCAGCAGCTCACGCTGGATGCCAACGACCACATCGTGCCGGTCGGTGGAGGCGGAGCACGGCGTCGGAGTGCGCCAATTGCACGCCGCGCGCGCCCGCCGGCCGTGAAGAAGGCGGCGAAGAAGCCAGCCAAGAATACGGCCAAGGCTACGGCGAGGAGAGCGCCCAAGAAGGTGGTGGCGAAGGCCGTGGCGCGCAAGCGTCCGGCCGCGGCCGCTCCGGTCCGCCGCGCCGCCGCCAGCAAGAAGACCGCAACCAAGCGCGGCGCGGCCAGGAAGCGGCCGCTCGCAAAAACGCGTAAGGCGGCGCGCAAGCGCTAGACAACAAGGCCGCCTTCGGCGGCCGTTCTCTAGAACGCCGAAGCAGAGCTTCGGCTATAACGCATCGTTAGATGCGTGCCGGGTGAGCGGACTCTCCGCGCACTCAACTTTCACAGTGCGCGTGGAGACCTATCTGGACGCGCCGGAGTTTTCAAAATTTGTTGCAGACGATAGCGCGCGCTTGATCGCGGCGGTGAAGAAGATCGGCAAGGTCGAATAGGGAACTCAGGCCTGTTCGCCTTCACATTTAGTTGTCTGCAACGTCGTTCCTTGCAACGATCCTTGGCCGCATTCATTTGCCAGCCTGAAGCAAATCGCCGCGCGGAACTCGCGCGTGCGCGGATCAATCACGTCGAACGAGGGCACTGGGCATGAAGACGCAGCGGATTGTCCTGAGCGTAGCGATCGCGATCGGCGGCCTCGCCGCCGCAACGCCTGCGTTGTCGCAGGAATATCGCGGAACCTGGGAACAGCAGATGGCGTGCACGCCGGATGTGTGGCGGCTCTGTGGCGATCAGATTCCCGACACCAACCGGATCGTCGCCTGCCTGCGGCAGAACACGCCGCAACTCTCCAGCGGCTGTCGTGCCGTATTCGAGTCCAATGCAAGCACGCAGCAGCCGCAAACCCAGGGGCGCGCGCCGCAGCACCCGCAGGTGCAGCAACGGCCGCGCGCGCCACAGCCGATCCAACCGGCCCCGGTCGCGCCGCCGCGGCCAGACGATGATGAGGATTAGAGCGTTTTCGAGCGAAGTGGACGCTGGTTCGCGTAAAGAAAACGCGTCAAACAAGAATCCTTAGGGCCTGACTTCGCAGACGTCGACCCATTCGGCCGCGGTCAGCTCCGCCATCCTGTCGGGCGTGATGCGCACCGCGCTGTGGGTCGAGCCCGCGGCCGGCACCACGACGTCGAATGCCCTGAGCGAGACATCGCAATAGACCGGCAGCGGCGTCTTCAGACCGAACGGGCAGACGCCGCCGACCTCATGGCCGGTGATGTCGGCGACCTCGTCGAGGCCGAGCATCTTCGGCTTGCCGCCGAACGCCGCCTTCACTTTCTTGTTGTCCATCCGCGACGTTCCGGCGGCGACGATCAGCACCACGCGGTCGCCGACCCGCAGGCTCAGCGTCTTGGCAATCCGCGCCGGCTCGACGCCATAGGCCTCCGCCGCCAGCACGACGGTTGCGGAGCTCACAGCCGATTCGATCACGGTGATTTCGGGCGCCTTCTCGGCGAAGAAGGCGCGGACGGACTCGATGCTCATGAAGTTCAGGACCTTGCAGACACCAAAGCAGGAAGCTCGGAGAGACCGTGGATCCGGTGATCGGGCACGACGCCGAGCTCGTCCATCTGGGTACGCAGAGCCTTGAACATCGTCAATGGGGCGACCGTCTCGCTCTCGACGCAGACCAGCGCCATCGCTTCCGGCGTCACCCGCTCGATCCAGGCGACACTGAGTCCAAACGCCTTGGCGCCGCAGGCGTCCCATGGATTGGAGGAGATGAACAGCACCTCCGCCGGCGGTACGTTCAGCATCTCTTCGATCAGCGCGTAGGCTTCCGGCGCCGGCTTGAACACCTTGTGGGCATCGACGCTGATAGTCGCATCGAGCAGGCGGTCGAGCCCCGAATTGCGCACCAGCGCGTTCAGCATGTCAGGGCTGCCGTTGGAGAGGATCGCGAGCTTCTTGTCGTTCATCGCCTCCAGCGCGGCGACGGCATCCGGATACAGCGCAAGATGCTGATACTTGTCGATGATGCGGGCGAAGGTCGCGTCGTCATATTGCAGGCCGAGGCAGCGCAGCGTGTAGGCGAGGGAGTCGCGGGTTGCGACGGCGAAATCCTGGTAGCGCCGCATCAGCGTGCGCAGCCATGAATATTCGAGCTGCTTGATGCGCCAGATCTGCGTGATGATGTCGCCGTAGCCGGGGAATGCATCCTCGGTGACATCGGCCACCGACTGCACGTCGTAGAGCGTGCCATAGGCGTCGAAGACGATTGCTTTGATTGTCATTGTGGTCTCTCTTGCCCGCCGATCGTCGCATACAGGAATTTCCGCAAGGCGTCGATGGACTGATCCCGGGCCGCGGCGTTGAACTCGAGGCGATGACCGAGCTGTTGCGCCGGTGTGCTGTAATGCGGCACGTCGAAACCATGATAGGCGCCGGGATAGACGATCAGTTCGATCGGATACCCCGTGTTTCGCTGCCGTGAGATGCCGTCGCTGTCGCGGCCCTCGGCCAGGTTGCGGCATTCCCCCGCCGGCGTCCAGTCGTCGAGCTCGCCGATCATGATCAGCGTCGGCACCGTCATGTCGCCCTTGATGCTGAGGCAAGGCGGATAGAACGCGGCGGCCGCACGGAATTTCTCCGCCGCGTTGCGTTCGATCGCGCCGCGCTCGACCGAGAACAGAGCGAGCCAGGCGCCTTGCGAGAATCCGACCACCGCGACGCGGTGTGGGTCGACCGCCGATTGCCGTGTGAGGAAACTCAGCGCACGATAGGCGTCATGAACGGTCGCGGCCGGTGCTCCGCCCGTGCAGGCGCTGGCGATGCCGCGCGGCCCGAACCGGTCGACCGTGAGCGTGACGTAACCCCAGGCTGCCAGCCGCCGGCCCCAGCGCTCGTCGAGTTGCTTGAAAAAGCCGCTGCAGCCGTGCAGCAGCACCACGGCGGGCGAAGGGCCCGCTCCATCCGGCAATCGCAGATAGCCTTGCAGCGGTTGCGCAGTCGCAAGTGGGCTTTCGATTTCGACAAGGGCCGGGGGCTGCTCGGCGGCCGCGCAGCCCGGCCCTGCGCTTCCGATCAGGAGCGCTGTGAGGAATGCGGCAAGTCCAGGGAAGCTGGTCATGAACCACCTCCGAAGCTTGCCGCCGATGATACTCCGTTAGATTCCCAAAATCTTCCGCGCGTTGGCCTTCAAAACTTTCGGCCGGATCTCCTCGCGGATGTCGAGCTTGGCAAAATCGGCGAGCCAGCGATCCGGCGTGATCACCGGCCAGTCGGAGCCGAACAGCATCTTGTCCTGCAGGATCGAGTTGATGTAGCGCACCAGGATCGGCGGGAAATATTTCGGCGACCAGCCGGAGAGGTCGATATAGACGTTCGGCTTGTGGGTCGCGACCGACAGCGCCTCTTCCTGCCAGGGGAAGGAGGGATGCGCGAGGATGATCTTGAGGTCGGGGAAATCGGCCGCGACGTCGTCCATGTACATCGGGTTGGAATATTTCAGCCGCATCCCCATGCCGCCCGGCATGCCCGAGCCGACGCCGGTCTGGCCGGTATGAAACAGCGCGATCGCGCCGCCGTCATTGATCGCCTCATAGAGCGGATAGGCCATGCGGTCGTTGGCGTAGAAGCCCTGCATGGTCGGGTGGAATTTGAAGCCGCGGACGCCGTAGTCCTCGATCAGCCTGCGCGCCTCACGGACGCCGAGCTTGCCCTTGTGCGGGTCGATCGAGACGAACGGGATCAGGACGTCGAGATGATCGGATGCGACCTCGAGCATTTCGAGATTGTTGTAGCGGCGGAAGCCGGTCTCGCGTTCGGCATCGACCGGGAAGATCACCGCGGCGATGTTCTTGGCGCGGTAGTAGGCCGCGGTCTCCGGCACGGTGGGCGGATGCTTGTGCGGCGACTTGAAATAGTCGGCCATCTGCGCCTGGAAATCGTCATAGCCGTCGTCGCCATGCATGCCGCACGGCTCCTCGGCATGGGTGTGGATGTCGATCGCTGTGACTTTCTCGATGTCAGGCAGTTTGAGCTTGGGCATTCGGCTTCCCCGGCGGCGCGTTTGTTGGTGATGGAAAATAATTATATGATATAACGATTTTCGCAAGCGGTCTGGTTGATTGGCGGGCGGTTGCGGACTGATCCCGGCTCGGCCGGGAAAGTCCGTAAGGATGGGTCCGGGCCGGCCCGCAAGCACGATTCGCCTGTCTTGCAGCCGCGGTCAGGGTAAGCCGGCGGGATGGGCCGCGGCGCGACAATCGTTGCGGCCGCCGTTTCCGAAGCGATCTCAATGGTATGGCCGAGTGGCGGACGTGGGGTCCAGGCCGGGATAGGGCCGAAAATCGGCCCGTCTCGGTTGACATTTAACGGTCCGATGGCTTAGAACCCGGCCGTCCCGCGCGGCAGGCCGCTTGTCGGGATAAATCCCATTTGGCCAACAATTGGCTTGCCCGGATATTGGCTTGCCCAACTATTGGCGTTGATCAGGTACGGCCTCCAACACGGGCCTTTCGAAGTAACAGGATTGTCCCATGAAGGTCCGTAACTCGCTGAAGTCGCTGCGTGGCCGCCATCGCAACAACCGTCTGGTCCGCCGCAAGGGCCGCGTCTACGTGATCAACAAGGTCCAGCGTCGCTTCAAGGCGCGCCAGGGTTGATCCGAGCGGTCGATCCCGCGCGGATCGCCGGCTGATTCCAATATCCTTCACAGGTCTTTGACGCCGCGCTGCTTTGCAGTGCGGCTTTGTGCGTCTAGACTTCGGCCATGGGATTAAACTTCTTTGGCCCGACCAACCGCCGGCTGGCGATCCTGATCGCCGTGCTTCTGGCCATGCCCGTCGCGGCCGTCGCGCAGGACGATCCGCGGGTGATCCCGCCGCCGAAGGCCCAGAAGAAACTGCCGGAAGCGCCGACCAAACTGCCCAAGGTTCCAGCCGACCGCACCCGCGGGCTGGATTTTCTGTTCGGCGCGCTGAAGGCCGCGCCCGATGAGGACAGCGCTCGCCACGTCGAGGCGCGGATCTGGGCGCTGTGGCTGCAAACCCCGAGCGATACCGCCGCGCTGCTGATGGTGCGCGCCAAGGCTGCGCTCGACGCCCAGAATGTCGATGTCGCGCTGAAGCTGCTGGATGCGGTGATCAAGCTCCGGCCCGACTATGTCGAGGCCTGGAACCGGCGTGCGACGATCTACTACCTGAAGAACGACTACGTCCGTTCGCTGGGAGATCTGCAGCAGGTGCTGACCCGCGAGCCCCGCCATTTCGGCGCGCTGGCGGGTGTCGGCATGATCATGCAGGACATGGGCGACGACAAGCGCGCGCTCGACGCCTTCCGCAAGGCGTTGGCTGTCGACCCCTACCTCGAGAAGGTGCCGCAGATCGTCAAGCAGCTGACCGAGAAGGTCGAAGGCCGCGACATCTGATTTGCCTACGATTGATCGCGATCGCGGTCCGATGGACGCGATGGGCACGTTAGCGCGAGCTTGATGCTTGCTCGCGATACGGTCCGGCGCAGGAGACTAGTGCAGGAACTTGCCGCGGGACGCGTTGTCCTGGGCTATGGCAGCGTAGAATTGCTGAAGCTCCGCCTCCAGATGCTCATTCACGAGCAACAACGCCTTCAGGGCGCCGCGCAGGTCGCCATTGCAGCTCGCCACGATCTGGTCGATGGCCGCATCGCTAGGGTCGGAAATCATGGTACTCCTCCGATTACTTCCCGTTGAACTCGTCGTGCGGACGCGGGTTCCTGTGGATACAGTGTATAAGCCTAGAAGCACCCAGGTAGCGTCCCGGTCTGGATGAAGCCTCGCGTCTGATGGCGAAATTGCCACCTTCAATCTATGAAATTACTAATGACGCAGGTATGAACCCGCTATCCACAGGCTGGGCGCATTGTGGACAACTCTGTGCCCCGGCCGAGCCCGGAAAATCGACATTGGCTTTCCGAACCAGAGTGGGCCCGGGCAGGGCCCAAATCCGATACCCGGCGAAACCTGATTTCGGCTACTCCGTAATTTCGGGGTGCCCAAGACCCTTCGGATACCCAACTCCCTTCAGGCACCCAACAGGCACCGGACCCTCTCGATGCTGACCGCGATCATCGTGCTGGCGGCCGTCGGGCTGGCGCTGGCCTCGGTGCTGGCCCTGGCGACGCAAATCGGCGTGGCGCTGATCCAGCGCGCCTTTCCGCCGCAGGGCCGCATGGTCGATGTGGCCGGCGCGCAGCCGCATGTGGTCGAACTCGGACCGCGCGATGATGCCGCGGGGCCGCCGGTCGTGATGCTGCATGGCGCAAGCTCCAATCTCCGTGCGATGCAGCCGCTCGGCGAGCGCATCGCCAGGACGCGCCGGGTGATCCTGATCGACCGGCCGGGGCATGGCTGGAGCACGCGCGAGCACGTCGCGGATTCGACGCCTGCGGTCCAGGGCCGGATGATCGTGGAGGCGCTGACCAAGATTGGTGTCGACCGCGCGATCGTGGTGGCGCATTCCTGGGCCGGCGCGCTCGCGCTCCGCATTGCGCTCGATCATCCGAAGCGCGTTGCGGGCCTCGTGCTGCTCGCCCCGGTCGCCTATCCCTGGCGGGGCGGCGCGGGCCGCTACAACGACGTGATCTCGACGCCGCTGATCGGACCGTTGCTTGCGCACACGATCACGCTGCCGCTCGGCCTCCTCGTCGCCAATTTGGGCGCGAGCGGAGTGTTCGCGCCGCAGCCGATGCCTGACGATTTCGTCCGTGACAGCGCCACATTGCTCCTGCTGCGCCCGCGCGAGTTCATCGCCAACGCGCGCGACCTCGTCACCTTGAAGGCCGCCGTGGTCGAGCAGGCGCCGCGCTATGCGGAGATTAAAGCGCCAGTCAGCATCATTTCGGGCGACGTCGACAAGACGGTCACGACCGGAATCCATTCGCGGTTGCTCGCAGCCACAGTGCCACAGGCAAAGCTGATCGTGCTGCCCGACGTCGGCCACATGGTGCAGTACGCCGCGCCCGATCTCGTGACGTCGGAGATCGAGGCGATGGCCGGCCGCATGACGCGGCCGATGGTGACGGCGCCATAGTTGCCGCGCAGTCGCCGCGTGAATGTGATCCGGCAAGACTTGCGCCGCCGCGCGGCGCCGAACATCATGTCACGCGCGGTTTTCCGATTTCATCAAAGGACGTCTCTCATGCGGATCGACAACATCGCCGACCTCATCGCCGAAACCCTTGCCCAGGCCGGCGTGAAGCGCATCTACGGTGTCGTCGGCGACAGTCTCAACGGCTTGACCGAGGCTCTGCGCAAGCGCGGCACGATCGACTGGCTGCATGTGCGCCACGAGGAGGTGGCGGCGTTCGCCGCCGCCGCCGATTCCCAGATCACAGGAGATCTTGCGGTATGCGCGGGCTCCTGCGGCCCGGGCAATCTGCATCTCATCAACGGCCTGTTCGACGCGCATCGCAGCCGCACGCCGGTGCTGGCGATCGCGGCGCAGATCCCGTCGGCCGAGATCGGCGGCGGCTATTTCCAGGAGACCCATCCGCAGGACCTGTTCCGCGAATGCAGCCATTATTGCGAACTGGTGTCGGACCCGGCGCAGCTGCCCTACATGCTGGAGAACGCGATCCGCGCCGCGATCGGCAAGCGCGGCGTCGCCGTGCTGGTGCTGCCGGGCGACGTCGCGATGCGGCCGGCGCCGAAGCGCGACATCGCGCCGAACGCAGGTCTGCTGCCGCCCGTGCCGGTGGTGCGTCCGGCCGATGCCGAGCTGAACGCGCTGGCCGGGCTGCTTAATAGCGCAAGGCGCGTCACGCTGTTCTGCGGCCGTGGCTGCGCCGGTGCGCATGACGGCTTGCTCAAGCTTGCCGAGACTTTGAAGAGCCCGATCGTGCACGCGCTTGGCGGCAAGGAATATGTCGAATACGACAACCCTTACGACGTCGGCATGACCGGCTTCATCGGCTTCTCCTCCGGCTATGCCGCGATGCATGGCTGCGACGTGTTGCTGATGCTGGGCACCGATTTTCCCTACAAGCAGTTCTTCCCGACCGGCATCAGCATCGCCCAGGTCGATATCCGCCCGGAAAATCTCGGCCGCCGCTGCAAGCTCGATCTCGGCATCGTCGGCGACGTCGGCGAGACCATCGCCGCGCTGCTGCCGAAGCTCAACCCGAAGACCGACCGCAAATTTCTCGACGCCAGCCTTGCGCATTACAAGGACGCCCGCGCCGGGCTCGATGATCTCGCCCGCGGCAAGCCGGGCCAAAAGCCGATCCATCCGCAATATCTGGCGCGCCTGCTCAGCGAGCAGGCCAGCGAGGATGCGGTATTCACCGCCGACGTCGGTACGCCGACGATCTGGGCCGCGCGTTATCTGAAAATGAACGGCCGCCGCCGGCTCGTCGGCTCCTGGGTCCATGGCTCGATGGCCAATGCGATGGCGCATGCGATCGGCGCGCAGGCGGCGCAGCCGGGACGGCAGGTGGTGTCGATGTCCGGCGACGGTGGCTTTGCGATGCTGATGGGCGATCTGATCACGCTGACCCAAGCCAAGCTGCCGGTGAAGGTCGTGATCTTCAACAACAGCGTGCTCGGCTTCGTTGCGCTGGAGATGAAGGCCGCCGGCTTCACCGAGACCGGGGTCGATCTGAAGAATCCGGATTTCGCGGCGATGGCCCGCGCCATGGGCATTCACGGCGTCAGGGTGGAGGATCCCGGCGAGCTCGAGGGTGCGATCCGCGACGTGCTTGCGCACGACGGCCCGGCCGTGCTCGATGTCGTCACCGCGACGCAGGAATTGTCGATGCCGCCGACCATTACGCTGGAGCAGGTGAAGGGCTTCAGCCTGTGGGTGCTGCGTGCCGTGATGAGCGGCCGCGGCGACGAGGTGGTCGATCTCGCCAGGACCAATCTGTTGCCGCGTTAAACGCAACAAAAACGTCCGCCCTGGCTGGTGCACAGGGCGGACGCCGTCCGATACCGCCGATTACTGCTTCTGCTTGCCGTCCTTGTCGAAGGACGAGATGTAGGCCCAAACGTTCTGGGCTTCGGTCTCGTTCTTGATGCCGGCGAAGGCCATCTTGGTGCCGGGGATCTTGGCCTTCGGATCCTTGATGTATTCGAGGAACTGTTCCTTGTTCCAGGTGATGCCGGAATTCTTGTTGGCATCGGAATAATTGTAGTCCGGCGCGGTGCCGGAATGGCGGCCGTCGAGGCCGTTGAGCTCGGGGCCGACCTTGTTCTTGGCGCCTTCGCCGATTGCGTGGCAGGCGAGGCATTTGTTGAACGAGGTCTTGCCGGCGGCGGCATCCTGCGCCAGCGCGGAGGATGCTGTGGCCAGCGATGTGACGACCGCCAGCGCGCTCAAGGTCTTTAGGTTCATGGGGTTCTCTTCGTTTCGTCCCGGGGGGGTAGTGATCTTTTGTGGCATGTCCGGCTTGGACAGGACAAGCCACGAAACTTTGACAGGTTTCATGGCCGCCCGCTTGTCCGAGAGAGAACTCGTCATTGCCGGGCAGGGCAATCCGACCTTCGGCCGGCTGGTTGAAACAGGGCGACTGAAACAGGTGCAGACCTGATTGATTTGTCGTAACAAATCGGCAAAGGGCAAAAGCCCGCCGAGGGAACAGCAATGTCCATCATGATGCCGGCGGCCGACCAGGCCGTGCTTGCCCGCCGCGCCGAAATCGTGGCCGCCTTGCGTGCCATCGTCCCGGGCGAGGGCGTGATCGACAGCGCCGCCGAGATGCTGGCCTATGAATCCGACGGCCTGACCGCCTATCGGCAGCCGCCGATGGTCGTGGTGCTGCCCGATACCACCGAACAGGTCGCAAAGGTCCTCAGATACTGCCAGGGGCAGGGCATCAAGGTGGTGCCGCGCGGCTCCGGCACCTCGCTGTCCGGCGGCGCGCTGCCGCTCGCCGACGGCGTGCTGCTGGGCCTCGGCAAGTTCAAGCGGATTCGCGAGATTGACTTCGACAACCGCGTCGTTGTCACCGAGCCCGGCGTCACCAACCTTGCGATCAGCCAGGCGGTCGCGCATGCCGGCTTCTATTACGCGCCCGATCCGTCGTCGCAGATCGCCTGCTCGATCGGCGGCAATGTCGCGGAGAATTCCGGCGGCGTGCACTGCCTGAAATACGGCATGACCACCAACAACGTGCTGGGCTGCGAGATCGTGCTGATGTCGGGCGAGATCCTGCGCATCGGCGGCAAGTCGGCCGAGAACGCCGGCTACGATCTGATGGGCATCATCACCGGCTCGGAGGGCCTGCTCGGCGTCATCACCGAGATCACGGTGCGCATCCTGCAGAAGCCGGAAACGGCGCGCGCGCTGATGGTCGGCTTCGCCGAGGTCGAGGCCGCCGGCGAATGCGTGGCGCGGATCATCGGCGCCGGCATCATCCCGGGCGGCATGGAGATGATGGACAAGCCCGCGATCCACGCCGCGGAGGCCTTCGTTCATGCAGGCTACCCGCTCGACGTCGAGGCGCTGTTGATCATCGAGCTCGACGGTCCCCAGATCGAGGTCGACGAGCTGATCACGCGGGTCGAGAGCATCGCCAAGGGCTGCGGCTCAGTGACGCTGCAGATCTCCAACTCGGAGGCCGAGCGCAATCTGTTCTGGGCCGGCCGCAAGGCCGCATTCCCCGCGGTCGGACGTATCTCGCCGGACTATCTCTGCATGGACGGTACCATCCCGCGCGGCGCGCTGCCGAAGGCGCTGGCGCGGATCCGCGACCTCTCGGAGAAATATGGCCTCGGCGTCGCCAATGTGTTCCACGCCGGCGACGGCAATCTGCACCCGCTGATCCTCTACGATGCCAACAATCCGGGCGAGATCGAGAAAGCCGAGGCGTTCGGCGCCGACATCCTGCGCTGCTGCGTCGAGCTCGGCGGCGTGCTCACCGGCGAGCACGGCGTCGGCATCGAGAAGCGCGACCTGATGCCGGAGATGTTCACCGAGATCGACCTCAACCAGCAGCAGCGGCTGAAATGCGCCTTCGACGCCGAGGGCCTGCTCAATCCCGGCAAGGTGTTTCCGACGCTGCATCGCTGCGCCGAGCTCGGCCGCGTCCATGTCCACGCCGGCAAGCTGGCCTTCCCGGATATCCCGCGGTTCTAGGGCGTGGCTGCGGAAGCGCCGGCTTCCGGGCAAAAGGGGAAATCGCGGCGTGCCGCCATCGCTAGTTCGACAGATAGTCGATGCGATAGACGTAGTTCGATCCTCGTCCGATTTCCGCCCGCACATAGGGATTGAATTTGAGGCGCTCGTAGACCGGCGTTGTGACCTTCACGGTCTGGTTCGCAATATCGACGACGTATTGCGATCGACGCGATTGAACTCGCGGGTTTTGTGCGCGGCCCTCGAGCACAAGGGGAGCGTGGAAAAAATCCTGATACAGGATTCCGAGATTGAAGAAGGCGATGAGTACGGCCACCGGCGACAACAAACATGCCCTGATGTCGAACGGCCCGGTCAGCAGTCGCTTCAGACATGCTGCCGCCCCGAGGATGCCGAACAGCACACCGAATACATAAAAATCCAGAACTGCGACGATCGAGCTCGCGGGGTCGACGACCCATAGGCCGAAATAGAGAAAGACCGTCACCAGCGCTGCCGTCACGAAGTAGCGCAACAGAACGGGGTCCCTGGTCACCGCCAGCAGGACTGCAAAAAGCGCGACCATGGGCCAAAAGGCCGCTGCGAGGAATTCCGCGAATGTCATCGCTGGAGTTCTGTGACGGCAGACGACAAGAATCCATTAAGAGGCAGCACACCCTGTAGGGTCCGTCGACCCGAAAGTACGGTCGATACAATTCGACCGATCATGCTAGCCATCCGATAACCTTAACCGACGCTTGCCGCGACGGCCTCGGCCGGCGGTCAGGCCACCGTCGCGTGTCGCCGCAATTGCAGAGGGCACCGTTTACACGGCCTTCAGCTGTTCCCCGGTATTTTTCCAGGATGCATGTCTTCGGAAGCACATCGATGCCCAGCCTGGCCGATCAGCTGGCGCTTTCGCGCAATCGGCCCGCAGGTTTCGACTACATGCGGATCGCGCTGGCGACGACGATCATCTGCCTGCACGGCGCGAACGTGACGCTCGGGCTCGGCCGAGCGCTGGAGATCCAGAGCACGCTTCGCATCGGCATCGCGATGATCCTGGCGCTGTTCTTCTCCCTGAGCGGCTTTCTGGTGACGGCGAGCCTGCAGCGCTGCAAGAGCCTGATTTCCTTCCTCGGCCTGCGCGTGCTTCGGATCGGGCCCGCGCTCGCGGTCGAGACGACGCTGTCGGCCATCATCATCGGTTCGCTCTTCACCGAACTGCCGTTGGCGCAGTATGTCGCCGACCCGAAATTCCAGGCCTATTTTCTCAATATCGTCGGCGACATCCATTACGAGCTGCCCGGCGTATTCCTGCACAATCCGTTGCCGGACGTGGTGAATGCCCAGCTCTGGACGGTGCCGTATGAGTTGTGGTGCTACGTCGTGCTGGCGCTGCTTGCGGTGACCACGATCTGCTTCAACAGGGTGGCCTATCTTGTGTTCCTGGTGGTCGTTCAGGTCGCGCTGGTGAGCTACGACATCTACCGCTGGGACGAGGTGCCGATCCAGCTTCGCCCGCATCTTCTGGTGTTCTGCTTCCTTGCCGGCGTCGGCTTCTACCTCTGGCGCGACAAGGTGCCGTTCAACCGCACCGTCTGCCTGCTGGCGCTGGTGGCCTGTGCCGCCGGCATGGCCACGGGACGCGGCGACGCGCTGGCGCCGGTGCCGGCCGCCTATGTCGCATGCTATCTCGGCCTGATGAATCCACGGCGGAGTTGGATCGTCTCGTCAGGCGATTACTCCTACGGGCTCTATCTCTATGGCTTCGTCATCCAGCAATGCGTTGCTTCGTTCGGCCCGCCGGTCCAGCACTGGTATCTGAACATCCTGATCAGCCTGCCGCTCGCCTTCGGCGTCGCCGTCGCGTCCTGGCATCTCGTCGAGAAGCACGCGCTTCGGCTCCGGGGTCAGGTCGAGACGTTCGAGGCCGCGGTGCTGTCGCGGATTGCGATCGTCGGCTTCTGGCGCAAGCCGCCCGAGCGGGTCGAGCTGCACGCAAGGCTCGGTAACAGCGCGTCGATCTGACCTGCCGCCCGCGGGAAGGAAGAGCCCCGGTTCTGATTGAATCAGAACCGAGGCTCCAGCTTCTTGTCTTGACGCGTTTTCTTCACGCGAACCGGGGCCACTTCGCTCGAAAACGCTCTGCTATCCTCCCCGCGGCGCCACAGCTCACAGCAGCGCGTATTGCGTCCGCTCGCGCTTGGCGAGCAGCGGCAGCGCCTGCTCCGCGATGTAGGTCTTGAAATAGGCGCTCTCCGCATGCGCCTTGAACGCCGCTTCGTCCTGGAACAATTCGTAGAACAGGAACTGCGCCGGATTGTCCTTGCCGCGGCCGATCAGGAACAGCTTGGTGCCGGGGTCCTTCTGCGCCTCGGGCAGGAAGCTGTCGAGGATTTCCGCGACCTTGTCGGCCTGGCCTTCCCTGGCTTCCCATTGCGCGACGACCAGAAGGCCTGACGTGTTGATCGCATCGCTGATGGTTCTCGTGCTCATCGCATAGTGCTTCATTGGTAGTCCTCCGTTGCTTTGCTCCGATCGAGCTTGCGATCCGGCCCAGGGCGTGACGCCGGCGATCGTCATGATCGCTGCGAACGAGCCGATGGCCGATCGTCGGGTGAGCATCATCGTCGTGGTGGTATCTTCCGAACGTTTCATGATCGCCTCCAGATGATTTGCGCCAACCGTCGTGCCGGCCGAACCGCGAGGCGAGAGATAGTGGATCGTGCTGCGAACTCGGTTAGGTGGCGATCGAAGTGTCGATGTCGTGAACATTTCGATCATGATCGAAGCGTTGCGGCAGCGCGACGTGCGACAAATGGATGACTTCGACCGACGCCGGAGCTGGCCATGCAGACCATCGCCCCCGAGCTTGCGGAACTCGCCGCCCTGATCGCCGATCCCGGCCGCGCCGGCATCCTGTCGCGCCTGATGGACGGACGCGCGCAGACTGCGAGCGAGCTGGCGCGGGTCGCGGGCGTCACGCCGCAGACCGCGAGCTGGCATCTGGCGCGGCTGGTCGAGCGTGCGCTGCTCAAGGTCGAGCGGCGCGGTCCGCGCCGCCTCTACCGGCTGGCCACCCCGCTGGTTGCGCAGATGCTCGAGGGGATGATGACGGTCGCGGCGATCGATCCGCAGCCGTCCCGCCCGCACCCGTGGATCGATGCGGAGATGCGCCGCGCCCGGACCTGCTACGACCACCTTGCCGGCGAGCTCGGCGTCGCCGTCACCGACGCAATGCGGGAACACGGCCACCTCCATTTGGATCCGGAGGCCGGCGAGCTGACCGCGTCGGGCCGCGCATTTCTCCGTGATCTCGGCATCGACCTGCGATCGCCCGCGCGAAGCCGGCGGCTGTTGTGCCGGCCCTGCCTCGACTGGAGCGAGCGGCGTCCGCATCTGGCCGGGCGGGCGGGGGCCGCGGTCGCCGACCTCGCGTTGCAGCGCGACTGGATCCGGCGCCGGCCGCAGGGCCGTTCCGTCGAGATCACCGAGGCCGGGCTTGTCGCATTCAGAGGCCTGTTCGGCGCGCGCATTTGATTTCGGAGCCGAATTTCGATACCGCCTAGCGGGTGGAAACGCTCAAAGTCAGAGACATCAAGGATGTCGAAGAGGTGGTGCGCGCGGCGGTCGCCAGCGAGCAGCCGCTCGAGGTCATCGGTCATGGATCGAAGCGCGCCATCGGCCATCCGATGCCGACCAACGCGGTGCTCGACGTCTCGGTGCTGAACGCCGTCAGCGCCTATGAGCCCAACGAGCTGATCATCACCGTCGAGGCCGGCGCGCCGCTCGCCGACGTGCAATCCCTGATCGATGCCAAGAACCAGCAATTCGCCTTCGAGCCGATGGACATTTCGGTGCTGCTCGGCGCCGCGGGAGCCGGCACGATCGGCGGCATGATCGGCGCCGGCCTTGCCGGTCCGCGCCGCATCAAGGCCGGCGGCATCAGGGATCATCTGCTCGGGGCACACGCGGTGTCCGGGTTCGGCGACAGCTTCAAGACCGGCGGACGGGTGGTGAAGAACGTCACCGGCTACGACCTCTGCAAGCTGCTCACCGGGTCCTGGGGCACGCTCGCGGTCATGACCGAGGTGACGCTCAAGGTCATGCCGAAGCCGGAAGCGGAACGCACGCTGGTGCTGCGCTCCCTCGACGACGTCACGGCCAACAAGGCGATGACGGCGGCGCTGGGGTCGCCCTTCGACGTCTCGGGCGCGGCGCACCTGCCCGGCTCAGTGCTGCGGTCCGGGACCGGGGCGCTCGCCGGCCTCGCAGCCTCCGGCCAGCCGGTCACGCTGGTGCGGCTCGAGGGGATTTCGGCATCGGCGGCACACCGGGCCGCCTCGCTGAGCCAGACACTCTCATCCTATGGAACGGTCGACAGCCTCGCGGACGACGCCTCGGTTGCGATCTGGAGCGCGCTGCGCGACGTGGTGCCGTTCGCGGCAAACGGTGCGCTCGGGGCGTGGCCGGTGTGGCGCATCGTTTGCCCGCCGGCCTCAGGCGGCGCGCTGGGCCAGGCGCTGGCGCGCTCGACCGGCGGC
>NZ_LGHK01000175.1 GCF_001908235.1 Bradyrhizobium sp. NAS96.2 | reverse complement strand
CACGCTGCAGATGCTCGGTCGCGCCAAGAAGGTGATGATCGACAAGGAAAACACCACGATCGTCAACGGCGCCGGCAAGAAGGCCGACATCGACGCCCGCATTGCCCAGATCAAGGCGCAGATCGAGGAGACCACCTCGGACTACGACCGTGAGAAGCTGCAGGAGCGTCTCGCCAAGCTCGCAGGCGGCGTCGCGGTGATCCGCGTCGGCGGCGCGACCGAGGTCGAGGTGAAGGAGCGCAAGGATCGCGTTGATGACGCGATGCATGCGACCCGCGCGGCTGTCGAGGAAGGCATCCTGCCGGGTGGCGGCGTCGCCCTGCTGCGTGCCACCGAAGCGCTCAAGGGCCTGCGCACCAAGAACGACGACCAGAAGACCGGCGTCGAGATCGTGCGCAAGGCGCTGTCCTGGCCGGCCCGTCAGATCGCGATCAACGCCGGTGAAGATGGCTCGGTCGTGGTCGGCAAAGTCCTGGAGAAGACGCAGTACTCATACGGCTTCGATGCGCAGACGGGCGAGTATAGCAATCTGGTCACCAAGGGCATCATCGATCCGACCAAGGTCGTGCGAACCGCAGTCCAGAACGCCGCCTCCGTGGCGGCGCTCCTGATCACCACCGAGGCCATGGTCGCCGAGTTGCCGAAGAAGCCGACTGCAGTGCCCGCGATGCCTCCGGGTGGTGGCATGGGCGGCATGGGTGGCATGGACTTCTGATCCAGCTGCGTCACGCCGAACCACGAAATACGAAAGCCCCGGCAGCAATGCCGGGGTTTCTACGAGGAAGTGGACTCAAAACGCGTCTCGTTTGACTTGTGAAACCCCTTCTGCATGTCAATCGGCAACCCCTTGCGAGCCTGAAGCTGCAAACAGCGCCGAGGCAGCCTAAGTCTCTCACCTGGCTTCGTCACTGATCTGAGATTGTAGCCACATGTCGGACGATGACCTGGCCTCGGCGCGATCTTCGATCCGCCGATTGGGCCACCAGTCTGGTGTCGGCAATAGCGTTCCAGCCAAATTCATCAGCCCAGGTGGGGATGAGCGCTAAGCCGATCCTGAAGCGCCTGCCGATCGGCGACGAGGTTGTCGAGGTGTAGCGGCTCGTGCTCCGGCCGGTCTCCTTGCGCCAATCGTCCGACGAGCGCCCGCGTGCCGGCCACCACAAAGACGCCGCAATCAAAAAAGTTCTGCTGTCGGGGAATGCGGGCTGGCTGCAGGTGAGCCCCCAGCCTTTCTGCTAGCTCTGCTGCAATGGCACTGTTGGTGTTCGCCATCGAGTCGTAGTGATAGGCGATCGGCCTCGCCCGCTCGCGTCGATCGACGAGCAGCAGCGACCAATGAGTGCCGCGGCGATCAGGGTCGCTAGCACTGGCATCATTCACGGGCAGGAACAGGAAGTCGGCTGTGTCGTTTCCATTCCGATCAAAGACCATGCGCTGCAAGGCGCGTAGCGCGACATCGTCGGTGCCCAAGCGCAGATGATAATTGGCTATAAGGGGATCGCCGAACCGCGTCCGTGCGGCCATGTCCGGATTGTCCCTCAGCAAGTCCTGTTCCAGGAGCGCATAATCCGCCGCAATATGTTCATCGCCCAGCCAGTCCTCGGCGCCGAGCTCTAGTTTGGTGCGGCCGTGCAGCGACGTTGCCGGAGGTAACGCGCCGATCTGAGCATCGGATGCCGTGCGCTGGAACTCCGGGGCAGAGGGATCATCGCCAATCGGCTCGTGAGATGTGGACGGCATAGACCAATCAAAGTCGAGCGGCTGCTTCCACCACGTGGAGGCGGACCCGACAGGTTCCTGCCGTCCAGCTTTTTCGGCCTCCTGCGCTTCGTCAATTGATGCCGGTCCGGAGTTCGGCAAGTGATCTTCAACCATTCCCCAAAGCGATTCCTGATCGTAACCTTCCGCCGGAAGGACCACCGGCGAACCGGCCACGCCACGAAGAGCGCCGCGCGGCGCAGCGACCTCCGGGACCGCTTGGGTGCGATGGGAAAAGTCCTCAGGAGCGCCAAATGGGACATCAAGAATCTCGCTGACGGTGGCGCGAATAGCCTCACCCGGGGAGGCCCCGGGGCCGGTTTGCTCGATTGTCCGGTGAACGAGCTCCGGCGCGGCGGAGTTGTCCGGCCGCCGGTTGGCCGGGGAACGCCCTCCGATTGATGTCCAAGCTGAACGAGAGCGTAATGCGGATTGAATGAATTGCTCTGCCTTCTCACTCCTGCTGGCACCAACAGCGCCGTGTAACGGTCGGCGTTGATCACGAATCTGGTTGGTCGGTTCTCCTGGTTCGGCTCGGTGCCGCTCCCTTCCAGCGCGAATATCTGCGCGGCCGGAGCGGGGTGGTGCTTGTGCGGCCAGTTTATGGGACGTGTAGCCTCTGCGAAATCCAGACCCTTCGGATCGTGCCAGGTTGGGAGAGACGACTCTCGCCCGGCCTCATCCAACATACCCCACAAAAGATCCTGATCATGATCTTCCGCGGAGGAGACCACCGGCGGTGCAACGTTGCCGCCTTCGCCGCGCGACACTGAGTTATATTCGTGCCCATTCGCCCCTGGCGCGGCCTGCGCCTCCCATTGCGATATTCCGGCCTGATGGACAGGGGCCTGCTGCAGCATGCGATCGCTCGAACCACCAACCTCGCTCAGCTGCCAGCCAAAACCAGCATGGGTTGCAATTGCCGGCGAGCCCCCTTGCTCGACCGCGCTGCCCGATCGTTGATGCGTGAAATGCGTTGAGGGCTGATCGAATCGGTCGGCCGACAGCGGATGGCCCAGATCCGCAACACCGAGCTGCCTCTCCTTGTCCGCATTTTGCGCGCCCCAATGAGCGGCTGAATCCATTCCCGGCCAACGCTCAGATGGATCGAATCCAACGATGACCCCCGCGCCGCGCGGGTTTTCATCACGATCCAAAGGCTGCTCTTGATCGAGACGGGGCATCGGCAAATGATCGATCGGATCTGGCGGCGCTCGCGAACTGTCTGCGTTCTCACGCGAAACGATCTGGCCGGTGCTCACGCGGTACTCTTGAAGTCTGTCCAACGCATGCAGGAGTTTTTTATCCTTTGGAAACAAGCTATCAGCATGACCGACCAGCGTATTGTGATCGAGGCGCGTTAGTGAGGAAGGCCGGAGTGCCGCGGCTAGTTTGCGAAGGCTAGTTGCATAGTTGCCAGCGCTCTTCTGGTCGATCATTCGACCAAAGCCTGCAATGACTGCCTCCTTAAGGAAGCGCTCGTCTTCCTTCGACGCACGATATTTTGTTGAGCTGGGGCGAGCAGGGGCGTCCGGATCACGATACCGATCGATCAGCGACAACGCGGACAGCATGACCTTGTCGTTTGGAAAAAGCCGCTGAGCGCTATCGAGCAAATTCGCGTCATCTAGCAGGGCCATTGTTTTGCCAGAAAGCTTGAGCTCCCGAGCCAATTCGCGAAGGCGGTGATCAAAAATGCCAATGGTGACTCGGCTCGCCGGGACGCGCCGAGCGCGCGCTAAATCGGTCGCCGCCTGAATGAGGCGGTCGTCTTCCTCAGCGATATCGAAGAGCTGCTTGTGCGGATATGCGGTATCGGGCTCTTGCGCCGCCGCGCTTATGTGTTGCTCAAAACCTGCTTGGCGCTGCGAAGTTTCCGCCGCAGGATCGTACGTATCCGGATGTCGATCGAATCGGTTGGCATTATTGAGCGAATCCATGTTCCTGCTCCTCTGGAGCGGTTTCAGATTTGTGTTTTGTCGCGGTCTAGCCTCTGGATACCAGCGTCAGCTGTCAGAAACCTGACGCATTAGAACAAAACCAAATCCGTGAAGAATGAGATCGGCGTGAGAGGGATGGAAGTTGCCGCGATAAAGCAGTCGATTTTGCCGAAAGGCAGACGCTGGTGGCTCGCTTCCTTGCGTTTTTTTTTGGATTTTGCCTGTCGATCGATGCGCGGTAGGGCGGCGGCGACCAGGGGGAGAGTTATCACCCTGATCGCCGCCTGCTATGGATTTGCGCTACATGTGTTGAAATATAGCGGAACGGTTGCATGGTGTCGGCCGATTACTGAATGATGCTTGAAAGCTCCCAATCAATGTGCCGGTTAAGCCCTGTGGCATGGAGCCACTGGTCGCTTGGCCGCGTCCCACCTTTCGGCCGAAAAGGAAAGGGTGTTCATCGTCATACATGCAAATCGTCTAACGTCACATTTCTGTTCGCGCCTTTCGCAGAAGCCGAGCTTCTCGTGCGGGCTTTGCGCCTTTCCAAGCAGCTGGGAGATGCGGCATGCGAAAACGTGCTCGCGAACCAATGCAATTTTTAGTCGAGAAGTACCGAGGCCGGCGCGATGGCAACTTCAGCGGGGCACGCTGGTCCGCATGCAGTGGCACAACCTCAAAGGGCACCGAGCGGTTCTGCCGCGTAGGCCATGCCTCATTAATGTAACATCACAGTCTAGGCTATAATTCGGACAGGGAGCGCGGAATAACCGTGCACGAAGTTAGATGCAATTCGCTGTGGTTCGCCAGCAATCTCGACTTCCAAGCGTGCATTCAGCATCTCCTCCCAGAGGATTTTCAGCTGCAGCTGAGCAAGGTGTCGACCGACGCAGCGATGGATGCCGAATCCGAACGAGAGATGTTGACGCACGTTCTTGCGATCAATCACGAACCTGTTGGCATCCTCAATCACCTCATCATCGCGGTTGCCGGAGATGTACCACATGACGACCTTCTCGCCTTGCCTGATTTGTTTACCTCCTATGATGGCATCAGCGGTGGCGTTGCGGCGCATGTGTGCGATCGGCGTCTGATACCGAATAATCTCGGACACAGCGCTCGGCACCAGGTTGGGGTTTTTCCGTAGCTTTCGGAGCTCGGACGGGTGCTCCTTCATGAACAGCAGACCTCCGCTGATCGAATTGCGCGTGGTGTCGTTCCCGCCCACGATCAGGAGAATGAGGTTTCCAAGGAACTCACGTGGCTCCATATGCCGGGTCGCCGATGAATGCGCCATCATCGAAATGAGATCAACGCGTGGCTCGGTATTTATCCGTTCGTTCCAAAGCCGAGTGAAATAGTCCAGGCACTCGGAAAGGATTGCACTTCGCTTGTCCCAGCTGTCGATGGCGTGGCCCATTTTCGGAGTTGTTACGGCTATGTCTGACCAGTACGGCAGGAGCCGCCGATCCTCAAACGGAAAGTCAAACAGCGTGGCCAGCATCTGCGTCGTCAACTCAATCGAAACCATGTCGACCCAGTTGAAGGTATCATTGCGCGGTAAGCCCTCCAGAATCATTTTGACGCGACGGCGGATTAATCCTTCGAGCTTCGCCAGATTCTCAGGTGCGACTATTGGACTTACTGTATTGCGCTGTTCGGCATGTTTAGGCGGACCCATCTTAATGAAACTGGGAGTCCAATGCTCCTCGGGCACGTCGACGATTGTCACACCTTGCTCTGACGTGAATATTTTATGATTTGTATCGACGGCCACGATATCGCGGTACTTCGTTATCGACCAATATGGACCGTATGGGCTGTCCGGGCAGTAGTGAACGGGATCCTCTCGTCGCAGCCGCTCGAAGCAAGGCCATATGCTGTCATCTTCAAAGCGCTTGGCTTCGCTTATGTCCAGATTGTTGAGCCGAATGCCGCGCGCGCCATCGTCTCCGTGTGCTTCCAAGAGCGTTTTCATGGCCGCCTCCTTAGTCTTGGCTCTCTGGAGAGCTCATGATCTCTGCAAGACTTCAATGGTATGGTTTCGTTGCCGGATGCTTCAGTCGGGAAGGGGGCTCGTCCGAATAGGCAAAGAATATCCAAAAGCGCAGCGGAGCCCCCCTACCATTTCCGGCAGGAGCGAGACCAGTGACTTTGTGTATACGAATGCCGAACGCCGTCAGATGAGGCTCCGTCTCCCTTTCCGGAATACTCGCGATGGTCAGCTTATCCAGTGACCGCTAATTGATTGCGGTTCTTGTCGGCCTTCGCCCTTCCGGCGGCCCAAAGGTCTCGTTGTCGCCGTCGGAACTGGTCGAGGTAGCGGAGATAGCGCGAACGCGCTTAGGCATTGAACTAGCCTGTGGTTGACCTGCTTGATGCCGACGCTGCGGACATGGTCATTGCCGAGGTGGCGTCGCTTTATGATTGATGTCCGGGTTGGACGCCTCAACATTGCAGTGGAGTGCGGACGAGCCGCCGCCAGGCGATTGCAAGCTTGCCACGGGCGCGGTCCCCGTAGGACATAGCCGGCCCGTCAGAAAAAGGCCGGAGCCTCGAAAGATATGATGAGACCGGCTTTGCTTGGCCAAAGAAGCATGCTCCGGTCGACGTGGTTGCTTGTGTGGGTACGAGATGGCTCGGGCGATTTCCTTCATTCGTGACGTACGACTTGAGGTGTCCTGGCGATGAACTAGCAGAGGGTTCCGTATTGGACAAATCCGCGCCTGCGGGGCGGTGATTGAACCGACTAGGAGGAGACCAACGTCTCTGATGTCGGGCTTGCAACGTGCTGTCGGGACCATGACACTCGAGACTAGATATAGTTTCGACAAACTAGGCTATCGCCATTGGCATAAGGCTTGAAGGACTCAAGGAGGAATGCGCTCCAGTAGCGCCTTCAGGAGTGGCAGCGGTGGCTTACAAGATTGTCGTCTTTCGGCTTATTTTGTGCGGCGGATGCGCGGTCGACCGTGCCAATGCCGCGATCCGTCGCAATGCTTTTTCTTGCATGGCTTTGTGCCGATGATCGATTACTGGATTGCGGTTCGCGCCAATATCGATGCGCGCGCGCAGCTGGGCGCTGCGCCGGTGCCGGGCCCAGCACCTGCCGGCAGCAATATACGTGAGGCGGCTGAATTCGTACGGCTCGAAGCTGAGGTGCGGCGCATGGACGCCGACGGGCCAATTCCGGTTGATTGGCGGATGGTCGTTGCGCTGTCGCTCGACATCCTGTCGAAGCAGTCAAAAGACATTCTGGTCGCCTGTTGGGCGACCTACGGCCTGTTTCGTACCGAAGGCTATCAGGGGCTCGCCGTCGGCTTGGGCGTTCTGCGCTGCATGGTGGACGCGTATTGGGAGAAGCTTCTTCCGCCGGTCAAGCGGGAGCGCGCGCGGGTCGAGGCGATCGATTGGCTCGCTGGTCGCGTGAGGCTGACAATAGTCGAGAATGCCCCGACTGAAGCCGATTATTCGGCTGTGCTCGCCGCCTATGACGCCCTTGATGATCTCGCTCGCCAGCTCAGCCAGAAGCTCATCGACGAGCAGGTCGCTTTGGAGGATTTATTCAGGGCGCTGAAATCGCATTACGAAGAAGCCAAGCACGCGATTGCCGCCGCAGCACAGCGTGCGGCTGAGGCGGCCCAAGCTGACGAGCAAGCGGTCGCTGCGCCGGTTGAATCCACGCCTCCAGCCGAGGCCGCTCAACCGGCAGCGCCGAGCGCAATCGGTCCGGTTGGCGCCGACGGCGACTGGGCCGGCTTGATCGACCGCTTGCTCAATATGCTACGGCAAGCTGCTGCCGCCCGGCGCGTCGTCTCGCCCGCGGACCCGAAAGTCTATCTGCTCAATCGCGTTGGCTCGTGGATGCGCTTTGATGAACTGCCCCCCGATATGGATGGCCGCACGACGATATCGCCGCCCGGCGATGACATTTCCGCATTTGAGGCAAAGGTTGCGGCCGATCAGCACGCCGAAGTCTTGAATATGGCCGAAGAGTTGGTCTGGACCCAACCGTTCTGGCTCGACGCTCACCGGCACGCTGCAAATGCTCTGGAGAAAATGGGGCCGTTATTTGAGCCGGCTGCCACGGCTGTGCGCGCGGCGGTCGCCTTGCTTGTCAGATGTTATCCACGGATCCTGGATTGTCAGTTCAACGACAGCCGGCCGTTCGCCGACGGGGAAACGCGCGCCTGGCTCGCCGTGGGGGAAGCGGACCGGTGTGATCCTGTCGAGGCAACGGTTGCCGAGGCAGACAGGCTCATCGATGCTGGACAGCCGCAGGCTGCATTCAAGAAGCTGTCGGGTGTGTTGGACGGGGTGACCTCGGAACGTGGCCGGTTCATCGGCCGACTTGCGCAGGCACGGTTTTGCATCGAGACCGGCTTCGTCACGACAGCCATTCCGCTGCTCGAACACCTGGAACAGGTTGTTGTCGAACACAGGCTCGAAAGCTGGGAGCCTGCCCTTGCGCTCGATGCTGCCGAACTGCGCTATCGTGCGATAACCCATCCCGAGGCACCACAATTCATCGACGGGCCTCCTCGTCGCGCCGCGCTTGAACAGATCCGAAGGCGGGTCGCAAGCATCGATATCGCTCGCGTCAGCCAACTCGGTCGCGGCTGATTCTGTCAGAGAAAGTCGGGAAGCTCATATGGCTCAGGAAAGCACGGTTGCTCCAAAGGAACGCATCAATATCCGATTCAAGCCCGCAACCGGCAACCTCAAGGAGGCTGTCGCGTTGCCGCTCAAATTGCTGGTTTTGGCCGACTTCACCGGTCGAGCCGATGACCGGCCGATCGAGCAGCGCGAGCTCGTCAATATCGACAAGGACAATTTTGGCGAGGTTGTCAAAAACCAGGAACTGAGCCTGGATATTTGCGCTGAGAACAAGCTCGAGGAGGCGCCAGAGGCCGGCAAGTTATCGGTCTCGCTGAAATTCGACAGCCTGAAGGACTTCGAGCCCGAGCGGGTCGCACAACAAATCCCGGAACTGCGCATGTTGACCGAACTGCGTGCGGCCCTGGTCGCGCTGAAGAGTCCGCTCGGCAACGTGCCGGGTTTCCGCAAGGCCATCCAGAATTTGCTCGAAGACCACGGCGCGCGGCCGCGGCTCTTGAGCGAGCTCACCGGCACGCCCGAGTGAGTGGTCCAACGAGCTGTTTTAAGGAGCGCGGGCGCCATGACCGATACAAGCCGCAGCCATCGGCCGAAGTCGTCATCCCGACCGCCGACGTTTCGCTACTGGATCAGATTCTCGTCGAGACCAAGATTACCCCGCACGACGAGGGTTACGACCTCGCTCGGCGCGGCGTCGCAGCTTTCGTCGCCGAGCTCATCAAGCCGAATAGCACCAGTGAGCAGGTCAACAACGCACTGGTCGATAGGATGATCGCGGAGATCGACCGCAAAATCTCGGCTCAGCTCGACGCCGTGCTGCATACGGACGAGTTCCAGCAGCTCAAGTCGGTCTGGCGAGGGCTGAAGTTCATGGTCGACCGCACCGATTTCCGTCAGAACACCAAGATCGAAATTCTCAGCGTCAGCAAGGACGAACTGCTCGCCGATTTCGAGGGCATCCTTGCCATTCCCGCTCGTGCTGCGGACGTTCAGCGTCACCCTGAACATTATTTCTCGATCATCTGACGTTGCGGCCATACCTTTCGGCCGAGAACGGCGACCGGGCACGGCGATCGCTATTGGCGCATCCTTTTGCCTGCGGCGATTCGCCGGTGCCCTCGACCGGACGATTGGACATCGGTGCGTCTTCGTGCACGCGCTGGCGTATACGCAAGTGCACTACCACGCGGAAGGCCGGTCGCACAGGCCCACCGCAACTGCTCCAGCGCGATCTCCGGCTTGGTCCGGAAGCCGACTTCGGCAGGAATGGAAGATCAAACATGCGAAAAGCCGACGCTGTCCCTACCGCGCCCGCGCTGCCAGTGAAGTTAGCAGCGATGACTCGGCGCTTGCGTTGGACCATGAAAGCGCTGTCCCTACCACACGCCGCAAACTTCGGCGGCGAGCCTTCGCCCTTGGATTAGCGAGACTGACCACCCTGCCCCCCGAGAGGCTCAATTCTCAAGGGTGCGAGCAAGGAGTATCGCGGAGAAGGACTGCACCGCACCTACCTGGATTGGTGGCAGCCGAACCCAACCATTTGGTCTATGCTGGTCCTTCAGGACTTGCGGATTTAGGAGAGATTTAGGAGAGACGAGAATGGCTAAACGCGCACGCATTCGCTACGTCAACAAGACGGACAGAAAGAACCCTCACGAAAGAATCACACATGTTGGGGGAACTAACCCCGACGGGACGC
>NZ_LGHK01000174.1 GCF_001908235.1 Bradyrhizobium sp. NAS96.2 | reverse complement strand
CCTGCCCGACCAGCTCGCGACCACGCTGGCGCGCGCGACCGTCGCCGGCTCCGGCGAGCTGCTGCACCGCTCGGACCTGCCGTCCGCGACATTGCGGCAGAATGTCACCTCGCCCGGCGGCACCACCGCCGCGGCGCTTGAGGTGCTGATGGCGAATGACGGCCTCCAGCCGCTGATGACTAAAGCCATCGCCGCCGCGACGCGACGCTCGAAGGAATTGGCGAAGTAGTTCGCCAACCCGTTCACCGTCACCCCCGCGCATCGGCGCAGCCGATGTCGCTGGAGGTGCGAGCCCTTGCGAGCCTCGAAGGGTGCACGGCCCGTGGCCCATCCTTCGAGGCTCGCCCAGCGGCGCAAATGCGCCGCAAGGCTCGCACCTCCAGCGACATCGGCTGCGCCGATGCGCGGGGATGACGCCGGAACAAGTGGATTCGGCCGCACCAACACCTTCAACTACTTGGCCGAGCCCGACGTCCCGGCAAGTCGCTTATTAAAACTCTCGACATTGATCAGGCCGCGGGCGTGGCGGCCTTCGCCGAGCTTGCGCGTACCCTCGAACGCTTCGACCTCGAAGCGGATCACGCGGCGCTCCACCGTGATCACCTTCGCGGTGGTGCGCACCGTGGCGCCGACGAGCGCAGCGGCAAGGTGGCGGATATCAACCTCGGTGCCGACCGTGACCCAGCCGGGCTGCAGCGCGGCGCGGATCGCATCGCCCGACGCCATCTCCATGTCGAGGATCATCATCGGCGTCGCATAGACCATCGGCATATCAGGCACGAAGTGCCCGACCGTGCGCTCCGGCGGCACCACGAGCATGCGTTCGGCGCTCATGCCGATCTTGATGAAGTCGCGTGCGTCCATAGGTGCCTCAGGAAAACTGTCGTCCCGGCCTTGAGCCGGGACACGTCACCACGAATGCCCGATGTCACGAAAGCTG
The DNA here is from genome assembly GCF_001908235.1 of Bradyrhizobium sp. NAS96.2. Taxonomy (GTDB): domain Bacteria; phylum Pseudomonadota; class Alphaproteobacteria; order Rhizobiales; family Xanthobacteraceae; genus Bradyrhizobium. The sequence goes on along the minus strand of NZ_LGHK01000174.1, from coordinate 20,876 downwards.
AAGCCCCAGCGAGCGCAACGACTGACATCGGTGGTTATGGGTCCCTGCTTTCGCAGGGACGACGAAGTAGAATTATTTCTTCGCCGCTGCGGCGCGCTCGACGAACGACTTGCCGCCCTTCATCTTGTGATGCAGCGGCGCTTCGTTGATCTGGATCACGACCGCATCGGCATCGACGCCGAGATTCTTCACCAGCGCCTGCGTGATGTCGCGCATCATGCCGAGTTTCTGCTCGTCGGTGCGGCCGGCGGCCATGCTCACGGTGATCTCAGGCATTGTTACACTCCCTCTTGTTGTCGCGATGGCCAGGCTGTTCCCGGCCATTCACGTCCCCGCGCATCAAACAAGAGGCGGATGCCCGGCACAAGGCCGGGCATCACATCACAAGCGAATGGCTATCCCCACGCCACGTCATGCCGCGCGAGGACCTCGCGGACTTTCGCGACCAGATCGGCCTCCGCGCAGGAGAACTGCGCCGGACGTGTTTCACGCCATTCGTGGTTGGACGCGATCGCAGCCGCCGCCTTGGCGCCTTCGATCAGGTCCTTGATCTGCACCTCGCCGCGCGCCTTTTCGTCCGAGCCCTGGATGATCACGCAAGGCGAATTGCGGCGGTCGGCATATTTGAGCTGGTTGCCCATGTTCTTCGGGTTGCCGAGATAGAGCTCGGCGCGGATGCCCGCCTGGCGCAGCTCTGCAACCATCTTCTGGTAGTCGGCGACGCGATCGCGGTCGAACACGGTGACGACGACGGGCCCGAATCCGGCCTGCGTGTCGAGCTGGCCGAGCATCGTCAGCGCGGCCTGCAGGCGCGACACGCCGATCGAGAAGCCGGTCGCCGGCACCGGCTCACCACGGAAGCGCGAGACGAGGCCGTCATAGCGGCCGCCGCCGCCGACCGAGCCGAACCGCACCGGGCGGCCCTTCTCGTCCTTGGTGTCGAGCAGCAGCTCAACCTCGTAGACCGGGCCGGTGTAATATTCGAGGCCGCGGACGACGGTGGGATCGATGCGGATGCGATCCGCGCCGTAGCCGGACGCCGCGACCAGTTTTGCGATTTCTTCGAGCTCGCTCACGCCGGCCTGCCCCACTTGGCTCTTCGCCAGATAGGTCTCGGCCGCGGCAATGGCCTCTCTCCAATCGGCGCGCTGTTGCGTGATGGCCAAAACGATATCGGCGTCCGCCGGGCTCAAATCGGCGCCCCTGGTGAAGTCGCCCTTGCCCTCTTCGCCGCCATCCCATCGCCCGGGACCAAGCAGCTTGCGAACCTCGTCGGCAGGAAACTTGTCGAGCTTGTCGATTGCGCGCAGCACGGTGAGACGACGGCCGGCATTCTCGTCACCGCCGAGGCCGATGGCCTCCAGCACGCCGTCGAGCACCTTGCGGTTGTTCACCTTCACGACATAGGAGCCGCGCGGAATGCCGAGCGCTTCCATCGTGTCGGCCGCCATCATGCAGATTTCGGCGTCGGCCGCCGGCGTCGCCGAGCCGACCGTATCAGCATCGAACTGCATGAACTGGCGGAAGCGGCCGGGACCGGGCTTCTCGTTGCGGAAGACATAACCGAAGCGATACGACCGATAAGGCTTCGGCAGCGCATCGAAATTCTCGGCGACATAGCGCGCCAGCGGCGCGGTCAAATCGTAGCGCAGCGAGATCCACTGCTCGTCATCATCCTGGAACGAGAACACGCCCTCGTTGGGCCGATCCTGGTCCGGCAGGAACTTGCCGAGCGCGTCGGTGTATTCCATCGCCGGCGTCTCCACCGGCTCGAAGCCATAAAGCTCGTAGACGGCGCGGATCTTCTCGACCATCGCCCGCGTGGCGTTGATCGAGGCCGGGCCGCGATCTTCCAGCCCGCGCGGCAGGCGCGCCTTCAGTTTCTGGGGTTTTTTGGGTTTTTCGGCCATTGGCGGCATTTACCAGCGGACGCGCGAGGCGGCAACCGCTGCCGTCCTTATACGCCGTCATTCCGGGATGGTCCGCAGGACCAGACCCGGAATCTCGAGATTCCGGGTTCAATGCTGCGCATCGCCCCGGAATGACGGTGCCGACTACGCGACGTTTCTGATCCAGTTGTGCGGATCGTTGGTGCGACCGTACTGAATGTCGACCAGCTTCTTGCGCAGCCCCATGGCCACCGGGCCGGCCACGCCGCCGCTGATCTGGAAATCGCCGCTCGCCGAGCACACCTTGCCGATCGGCGAGATCACGGCCGCGGTGCCGCAAGCGAACGCTTCTTTCAGCTTGCCGCTGGCGGCGTCGGCGCGCCACTGCTGGATCGTGTAGGGCTCCTCGCGCACGCGCGTGCCGGCATCCTTGGCGAGCGCGATGATCGAGTCGCGGGTGATGCCGGGCAGGATGGTGCCGAGCGGCGGCGTCAGCAGCGAGCCGTCGTCGAACGCGAAGAAGATGTTCATGCCGCCGAGCTCCTCGATGTAGCGGCGCTCGACCGCATCGAGGAACACGACCTGGTCGCAGCCGCGCTCGATCGCCTCCGCCTGCGCGCGCAGGCTTGCGGCATAATTGCCACCGCACTTCACGGCGCCGGTGCCGCCGATCGCGGCGCGCGTGTAATTCTCCGACACCCAGATCGACACCGGTGCGGGACCGCCCTTGAAGTAGGAGCCGACCGGCGATGCGATGACTGAGAAGATGTATTCCGCCGACGGCTTCACGCCGAGGAAGACCTCGCTCGCGATCATGAACGGCCGCAGATAGAGGCTGCCCTCGCCGCCCGGGATCCAGGCGCGATCGATCCGCACCAGCTGCTCGACCGCCTCGATGAACACATCCTCGGGTAGCGGCGCCATCGCCATGCGCTCGGCCGAATCGTGGAAGCGGCGGGCATTGGCGTCGGGACGGAACAGATTCACACCGCCATCATCGCGCCGGTAGGCCTTGAGACCTTCGAAGATCTCCTGGGCGTAGTGCAGCACCGCGCCGGCCGGATCGAGCGGGAAATTCGCGCGGGCCTCGACGCGGGCGCTGTGCCAGCCCTTGCCCTGGCTGTAGCGGACGATCGCCATGTGGTCGGTGAAGACGCGGCCGAAGCCCGGGTCCACGAGCTTCGCCGCGCGATCCTTGTCGGAGGTCGCATTCGGCGAAGGATGGATGTCGAATTTCAAAGTCATTTTTCTTGCTTTCCGCTGTCGGAACCGGCGCCATAGCGGGCGCCGGCCTGTTTCCCCCGGAGCCAACAGGCTCGGCTGGCCCGGACTTCAGCACCACCGGCCGCACGGGCCGGTTTCTATCGCCAACATGCCGTTTAGACATGCTTTTGCGGAATGCTGAAGTCCAGTATGTTTGCCGAAATGCCGCTCGACAATCGCACGGTAGTCCAATTTGCGGCCCAAACCGCCTCACAGGCTCTTTCAGGCCGACTCAAACGCTGTCGGGAACAAAACGACCTAATGTTTCGTCGTGACAGGCAGTTTTGTAACATTGAACCCAAGATACGTCAATATGACTGACATAAATTTCTCAGGCATAGCTGCCAAGCCCGATTCGCAGGGAGACGATCACGCTCCTGCGGCGGGCGGACGCGACCTGCGCTGGGACATCATCGAGCTCCTGTTCTTCGCTTACCGCGACTTTGTCGGCGACGCCGACCAGGAGCTTGAGGCATTCGGTTTCGGCCGCGCCCACCACCGCGTCATCCACTTCGTCACCCGCTATCCCGGCCTGAAGGTCGCGGACCTGCTCGACGTCCTGCGCATCACCAAGCAATCGCTCGGGCGCGTGCTCAAGCAGCTCTTGGACGAGGGCTACATCGTGCAGAAGACCGGCAACAACGATCGCCGGCAGCGCCTCCTCTACGCGACACCGAAGGGCGAGGCACTGGTCGCCAAGCTCGCAGGGCTGCAGACCGACCGCATCAACCGCGCGATCGCCGGGATCGATCCGGCCGGCGTCGAGACGGTTCGCCAGTTCCTCCGCGCGATGATCGACCGCGACGATCCCGACAAGGTGCTCGAAGCGATCTTCGGCGGCGGCAAGAAAACAAGGGAGTGAACCTGGTGCAGGCTGCAACCATGATGCGCGCGCCGGTCGAGCCGGCCGACGACGCGCCGCATCTCCTGCTGGTCGACGACGACCGGCGTATTCGCGACCTGTTGTCGCGCTTTCTGTCCGGCGAAGGCTATCGCGTCACGACGGCGATGAGCGCCATCGACGCGCGCGCCAAGCTGCTCGGGCTGCATTTCGACCTGCTCATCCTCGACGTGATGATGCCCGGCGAGAACGGCTTCGACCTCGCCCGTTTCATCCGCACCTCCTCCACGGTGCCGATCATCATGCTGACCGCCCGCCACGAGGCGGAGGCCCGCATCGAGGGCCTGCAGATCGGCGCCGACGACTATGTCGCCAAGCCGTTCGAGCCGCGCGAGCTGGTGCTGCGCATCGGCAACATCCTCAAGCGCACCGCGCCGCCGCAAGTCACGGTGGTCGAACAGATCGCGTTCGGCCCCTACATCTTCCACATCGAACGCAGCGAGCTGCGCCAGGGCGAGGAGATCATCCATCTCACCGACCGCGAGCGCGAGATGCTGCGCATCCTCGCCAGCGCCCCCGGCGAGACCGTGCCGCGCGCCGAGCTGACCTCCGGCGGCACCGTCAACGAGCGCGCGGTCGACGTGCAGATCAACCGCCTGCGCCGCAAGATCGAGCACGATCCCGCCAATCCGCTGTTCCTGCAGGCGGTCCGCGGCATCGGCTATCGCCTGGTGGCCTCACCATAAGACATCGCATGAGCACGCTCGACTCCGGCCTGACCCTGATCAAGAACGCCTCGCAGCGCGTCTCGAAGGCGAACGGCTGGATGGGCAATGCGTTCAAGAGCTGGATGCCGACCGGCCTCTACGCCCGCGCGCTGCTGATCATGATCGTGCCGATGGTGATCCTGCAGACCGTGGTGGCGTTCGTGTTCATGGAGCGGCACTGGAACACGGTGACGCGGCGCCTGTCGGCCGCGGTGGTGTCCGACATCGCCGCGTTGATTGACGTCTACAAGAATTATCCGCAAGACAAGGACCGCGCCCAGCTTCGCCACATCGCCCAGAAGCTGCAGCTGGTGGTCGACTTCCTCCCCGCCGGCGACATGCCGCCGCCGGGGCCGAAGCCGTTCTTCTCGCTGCTCGACCAGACCCTGTCGGTGCAGCTCGGCCGCCAGATCAGCCGTCCGTTCTGGATCGACACCGTCGGCAAGTCCAATCTGGTCGAGATCCGCGTGCAGCTCGACGATTCCGTGATGCGGATCTTCGCGCAGCGCAGCGCGGCCTACGCCTCCAATTCGGAGATCTTCATCTTCTGGATGCTCGGCACCTCGACGATCCTCCTGATCGTCGCCGTGCTGTTCCTGCGCAACCAGATCAAGCCGATCTTGCGGCTCGCCGACGCCGCCGAAAGCTTCGGCAAGGGCCGCGAGGCGCCGAACTTCCGGCCGCGCGGCGCGCGCGAGGTGCGGCGCGCGGCCCAGGCCTTCATCGAGATGAAGGCGCGCGTCGAGCGCTCGATCGAGCAGCGCACCGCGATGCTCGCCGGCGTGTCGCACGATTTGCGCACCATCCTGACCCGCTTCAAGCTCGAGCTCGCCCTGATCGGCGAAGGTCCCGAGATCGACGCGATGCGCAAGGACGTCGACGAGATGTCGATGATGCTGGAAGACTACCTCGCCTTCGCGCGCGGCGATTCCGGCGAGGTCGCGCAGCCGACCGACATGGCGATGGCGCTTGAGGAATTGCGCAGCGACGCCGAGCGCCACGGCCACACCGCGACCGTCGCATTCCACGGCCTGCCCGTGGTCACGGTGAAGCCGGCCTCGTTCAAGCGCTGCCTCGCCAACCTCGTGTCCAACGCGGCGCGCCACGCCAACACGATCTCGATCACCGGCCAGCGCGACCACCGCTATCTCAACATCACGGTCGACGACGACGGCCCCGGCATTCCCCCCGCCATGCGCGAGGAAGTGTTCAAGCCGTTCCTGCGGCTCGACGATGCCCGCAACCAGGACGAAGGCGGCAGCGGCCTCGGGCTTGCGATCGCCCGCGACATCGCGCGCTCGCATGGCGGCGATATCATGCTCGGCGAAAGCCCGATGGGCGGCCTGCGGGCGCAGGTGCGGGTGCCGGTGTAACTACCAGCGGTAGGACAAGGTGCCGATCACCTGACGCCGTTCGCCGGCATAGCAGTAGCCGGACTGGCAGGTCTGGTAGCGCGTGTCGAACAGATTGGTGGCATTGACGCGCATGGTGGCGCCGAGGAAGCGCCGGTCGAGCTTGGCCAGATCGTAATCGATCACCGCATCGAACAACGTCGTCGCCGCATTCTGGAACGTGTTCTGGTCGTTGCCGAAGTTCGTCCCGATGTAACGGGCGCCGAGACCAAGCCCGAGCCCTTCGACGGGAACGCTGGACTGGAAGGTGTATTTGCCAAAGGCGGCGAAGGAATTCCGTGGAATGCCGGAGAGCTCATTGCCGGTGGTATCGGGATTGCCCTGCGTGATCACGACGTTGAGATGGGTGTAGGCCGCGGTGAGATCGAATCCCTGCTGGAGCGCCCGCTTCGCCTCGAGCTCCACGCCCTTGGACTCGACCTGCCCGGTTGCGGCCTGGAAGGCCATGTTGCTGGGATCGGTGCGCAAGACATTGTCCTGCGCGATGTCGAACACCGCGGCGGTCAGCAGCACCGGAAGCTGCGGCATCTGGTACTTGATGCCCACCTCCTTCTGTTCGCCGGTGGTCGGTTTGAACGGCGTTCCCGACGCGTCGACGCCGACCTGCGGGCTGAATGACGTCGCGTAGCTGACATAGGGCGCGATGCCGCTGTCGAAGACGTAAGCGAGGCCCGCACGGCCGGTGAAGGCGTTGGCTTTCTGCGTCGACGGCACTCCGTCGAGACCTGCGGTCGTGGTCTGCGACACCCAGCTCTGGCGCCCATTGAGCGTCAAGATGAAGCCGCCGAGCCTGCGCATAGAGGCCGACCTCGTCGGTCGACTGCTTGTTGAAGATCGAGAATGCCGGCGTCGCGATCGCCTGGGCGCCGTAATTCATCGTCAGGAGATTGAGATCGGGAGCTGCTCCGTAGCCGATCTTGTCGTTGTAGCAGGCGTGCCCGTAGTCGACGCCGAACAGCGCCGTGTTCTTGATCGCGCCGCAGGATCGACACGCGGTCGAGGCCATAAGGTTCGATCTTGGGAATGGCGAAGTTGCCGCCGCCCTGGCGCAGGCCGTCGCAATAGATCCCGGTATAGGTGGCATCGAAACCGCGAATGTAGAAACTGTTGAACCGGGGATCATAGCCGAACGCCGTGGTGGTGACGCCGGGCGTATAATTGACGGCGTCCTTGAGCGTCTGAACGTTGCGATCCCTGAGCTCCTTCTGCGTGACGACTGAAAGCGACTGCGGCGTCTCGATCAGCGCCGTGTCGGTCTTGGTGCCGGCCGTGCTGCCGGTCGCGACGTAACCAGTCGTCACGCCGACCGCACCCGCCGCGCCTTCCGGCCGCGGAGCCTGGCTCTGAGCCGGTGCCGCAACTCGACTGCGTCGGCTCGCCGCGACCGCGCGCGAAGACCTGGTGTTCTGACTTGAAGCGGCGGTACGCTTCCTTGCGGCGCCAGGCTGATCCACGGTCACTGCCGGAAGCACATTTGCATTGTTCTGCGGAGAGCTGGTTTGCACCTGAGCGCTCGCGACGTTTGCACCGACTGGTGCAAGCATGACCGAACCAAGAAGCGCTGCGTTGATCGCAGCCGTTGATCCGAGCAAGCCACACCTGCTCCGATACGAAGTCATTCCCACCGAACACACCCCCCAGACTGATCTTGATCGAGCCCGCGTGTTCGTCATTGCGCGGGCATCGAATGGGGCGGACTTCTATCGGCGGGACCGGCGAAATTCCACACGCGCAAAACAGAATCGATTGAAGCGCACACGACGCGCAACACTGGAATGATTCAGGATGCGCAACACTTGAACGATTCAAAACGACATGTTGTCGCAGCGGCCTTTCAGCACGAAGAGTTCGATGTGCGTCGACATTCTCTCGGATCGTTCGAGCATGAGGTACACTGCGTCGTTCAACGATGTCGCACCCGTCGACGTCATCCGCGCGAACGAGCGCGGAGATCCGTCATCCTGAGGTGCGAGCGCAGCGAGTCTCGAAGGATGCACGGCCACCAACCGGGCCGTCGACCCTTCGAGACGCGCTTCGCGCTCCTCAGGGTGACGGGGAGGGATCAGATGGATCGCGCGTCAGTTCAGCGCAAAATTGGTTGGGAAGCTTGTCGTGAGCCGCGCGCAACGATGATGGCCAAAACATCACGGCCTCTCCGCATAGGAGAGGCCGTGTTCGAACGCGCGGGCGGCAGTCGAAGGCGCTGCGCCTTACTTCTGCTTGGGCAACAGGCCCTTCAGCTTTTCCATGTCCTTGATATTCATCTTCATGCCGCCGGGCATGATGATGTCACCGGGCTTCTGGTCGCTCTTGCAGGCGCCGAGCCATTTCGCCTCGATCGTCATCGTGGTGTCGCGGGAGCCGGCCGCGCCGCCCTCGGCATGCGAGGTGCTCTTCACCGTGTAGGCGGAATTGAAATCACCGACGATCTCGGCATGGCTCTGCATCGACATGCCGGCGACGCTGCACACGCTGTCGCTGACATAGCCGGTCGCGGTCTTCTGGACATCCTGCTTGGAGCAGACTTCCTTGGCCATCGGCGAGGCCGCCGCGCTCATCTCCTTGTCGGTGGTCTCGTCGGTGCAGTGCTGCATGGTGATTTCCGGCATCGGACCGCCGGTACGCACCATCTTCATCTCCCACAGACCGGCCTTGCGGATCGGCAGGTCGACGGCGCTTGCGGCGCCGGTGGACAGGACAAGGCAAACGGCAGAGCCAAGCAAGGCAAGCTGTCGGGTCATGCGGCTAGCTCCCGGCTGAACGATTAGGATATGGAGCGGGCTCAGTAGAGCGTGCGCACCGGCCTCTGCGCCGAGCCATAGGGTACCCAGCGGCAAGCGAAGGAGATGTAGCCGCCCGGATAGCGCTGCACCGCAAGGAACTTGACCACCTTGCCGTAGGAGGCGCAGTGGTCGACGGCAAGCTGCCGGGCATCGGTCTGGGCCGCCAGGTTATAGGCGATGATACCGCCGGTATCATTGCCCTTGAACGGCGGCACCGGCTGCATCCAGTCGGCTTGCGCCGGACCAACGGCCAGCATCCCGCAAACGGCAACCAGGCACGCGGCCAATTTCCTTCGCATCGCAGACTCCATTTCGCTGGGTGCCAACATAGAGTGCGCCGGCGACGGTGAAAAGAACGAGCCGGCAGCTAAAGGTGGACTTCTCGGCAGGTGTTGCCGCGCTGCACTTGACCTTGCCGGGGCTTCACGGCACCGTCCGGCGCATCGGATAATCGGGTGGATTCCCATGCGCAACCTGTTCAACTCCCGCAACAAACTCGGCCATAAGCTTGGTCTCGGCGCCGCAGTCCTGGTCGGCATGCTGGCTTTCGGGGGCACGGCCCACGCGGCCAATCCGTTCGAGCTGAATTTCTGGCTGTCCGGACCGCGCTATGACGGCAATGTGGCGCCGTGCGAGAAGGCGCTGGCGGCCATCAGCGATCAATTCCACGAAAAGGAAGCCACCTTCTGGAATTCGCCGCTCGTGATCACCGGCTTCAGCGGGATTCACGAAACCGCATTCCGCCCCTGGCAATCCGACAATATTCCGCGCCGCTACTGCTCGGGTGAGGCGATGCTGAGCGACGGCAAGGTGCGCAAGGTGCACTATTCAATCATCGAGGACGGCGGCTTTTCCGGCTTCAACCAGGGCGTCGAATGGTGCGTCGCCGGGCTTGACCGCAACTGGGCCTATAATCCGTCCTGCAAGGCCGCGCGGCCCTGATCTCCGACCGGATTAGTAAAGCAGAAGCCGCCGCCATTCAGACGGCGGCTTTTGTTCTTGAAATGTTCTGGTAGCCTGCTAGGCTCTGAGCGGTCGCGTGAGGGGAGCGTTTGATGCCTCGGTTGGTCACAATTTCCCGATTTCTGATTTCGATTGCCTTTGTTCTGAGCGGAGCGGTGGGGGCCTCGGCCCAGGATCGCCGCCAGAATGCGCCGGGCGAGTTCGATTTCTACGTGCTGTCACTGTCCTGGTCGCCGTCGTTCTGCGAGGCGGCGAGCGAGCGCGGCAACAACGGACGCGGCACGCAGGCGCAGTGCGGCGGACGGCCCTACTCCTTCGTGGTGCACGGCCTGTGGCCGCAATATGAGCGCGGCTTTCCGGAATACTGCCAGCGCCCCTCGCCGCGGCTCGCCCGCAACATCATGACCTCGATGCTCGACCTGATGCCGGCGCCCGGACTGATCTACAACGAGTGGGACAAGCACGGCACCTGCTCCGGCCTCGGCGAGCGCGCTTATTTCGAAGCCATCCGCAAGGCCCGCGCCGCGGTGAAGATCCCCGAGGAATTCCTGCAATTGTCGGAGCCGAAGACGGTCGCGCCCGACGAACTCGAGACGGCGTTCATCAAGGCCAATCCGGGGCTCAGCAACTCCGCGATCTCGGTGACCTGCGACAGCAAGCGGCTCAGCGAAGTACGGATCTGCCTCAGCAAGGATCTGCAATTCCGGTCCTGCGAGGAAATCGATCGCCGCGCCTGCCGCCGCGATCAGGTGCTGATGCCGCCGGTTCGCGGCGGCTGAAGCCTGCTCCAATTCATCGCCGGGCGGACGCGCGTCGTCGCGCGGAGCGTCCCGGTCGTCGGCGCCGTCACGAAACCGGCGAGATGAGGCGCAGATGCCCGGGAGCCGGCTACGCCAAGGCTTCGCCGAGCTCAGACGTTAACCCCGCCGAAGCTTTAGCGAAGGCCGGGACAGACCGGGCATGACGAAGTACAACATGCGCTCCCTCAGGAGCGCAGCGCGATAACAGCATGAACTACCGTCACGCCTTTCATGCCGGCAACTTTGCCGACGTCATCAAGCACATCGTGCTGGTGCGCATGCTCACCTATTTGCAGGAGAAGCAGACGCCGTTCCGCGTCATCGACACCCATGCCGGCGCCGGCATCTATGATTTGACGTCGAGTGAAGCGCAGCGCGGCGGCGAATGGCTCACCGGCATCGCGCGATTGATGCAGGCGCGGCTCTCCGACAAGGCATTGCCCTTGATCGGGCCCTATCTCGACATCGTCAGGGCATTCAATCCGAGAGGCGAATTGAAAACCTATCCGGGATCGCCGCTGATCGCGCGAGCGCTGCTGCGTCCGCAAGATCGTCTGACGGTGTGCGAACTCGAGGCCGGCGCGCGCAAGCAATTGATCGATGCATTGCGCCGCGACGCGCAGGCGCGCGTCGTCGATCTCGACGGCTGGATGGCGCTGCCCGCATTCGTGCCGCCGAACGAGCGGCGCGGCCTCGTGCTGATCGATCCGCCGTTCGAAGCGAAGGATGAGTTCGAGCGGCTGGCCAGTGCTTTTACGGAAGCGTATGCGAAGTGGCCGACCGGCGCGTACCTTTTGTGGTACCCCGTAAAATCCCGGAGGGCCACCGACGACCTCGCGCGCAGCGTGGCCACTGCAACAGCAAGCAGCAGGCCCGCCGGCAAATGCTTGCGTTTGGAATTCAGTGTGGCGCCGCAAGAAGCCGACGCAGGCCTCGTTTCCACCGGCCTTCTGATAGTGAATCCGCCGTGGACGCTGGCGAACGAGCTGAAGATCATCCTGCCCGAACTCGAGAAGCCGCTTGGTCAGGGCGGCGCGGCACGCTTCAGACTCGAGACGCCTAAACCTTGATCTACAGCACCCACTGAAAAGTTCGATTTTGAGCATAGGCAATTTGCGCGGAACCGTATTATGCTCATCCTGTTACGACTGGCTTTACGTTCCGCTTCCGCGAATGGTTGCGGCGGAGTGACAAGGCCGAAATAAAATCCAGACAGACCGGCGGCGTGACGCCGGCCTGTTCAGGTGGCCAAGCTTCCGACAAGCGAATGTCGGTCAACCGCTGCGCGGCGTGCGCGTAGCGGTGGAGCAATACGGGGGAGGAGTTTCCCGATGGCCATGACTGGGACAGTCAAGTTCTTCAACGGAGAGCGTGGCTACGGCTTCATCAAGCCTGACGATGGCGGCCGCGATGTGTTCGTTCACATCACAGCTGTCGAGCGTGCAGGATTGAAGGACCTGACTGAAGGACAGCGCATTACGTTCGAGGTTGAACCGGACAAGAAGGGCAAAGGCCCGAAAGCCGTCAACCTGGTGGTTTCATGACTAGCCCTCGCGATGCGCGGCTCGTCCTGAACGGCGAATGAAGCGTTGCGTGTGAGTTGATTGCCGGGCGCGTGGCTCGCGCTCGCTGCATGACCACCTGCATGATGCGGACGCGACTGACGGTGCCCGCATATCAGATGCGTGCGGCCGACCGGCCGGCTGCGCTGATGCTGCGGCGTTGACGCTGCCGCGCGCGATGTCGCCCTGACCTGCGCAAAGAAAAACCCGGCCGCGCGAGGCGCGACCGGGAGTTGAGATCAGACGTTTTCTTGTTCTCAGAAGTGATAGTTGATGCCGGCGCGAACCAGGCTGAAGCTGTAGCCGTTCGACGCACCGCCGGTGATCGTGAAGTTGCTGTTGGCGAGATCGACGTAGAGATATTCGATCTTGGCGCTCCAGTGCGGGGCGAAGCCCATTTCGGCGCCGGCGCCGACGGTGAAGCCCGCATTGGTGTGGCTCTCCGTCATGCCGAAGGTCTCGCCGCGCAGTTCGCCGAAGGCGAGACCGCCGGTCGCGTAGAACAGCACGTTGTTGACCGCATAGCCGGCGCGGCCGCGCACCGTGCCGAACCACGGGTTGGAGAATTTCCAGGGCGCGAACCGATCGTCGGCCGTGGTGCCTTGGATATCGGCCTCGAAACCGAACACCCAGGGTGAGCCGTTCTGGAAGTTGTAACCGGCCTGCACGCCGCCGACGAAACCGGACGGCTTGGTCGGGTTGTTCTCGACCGAGCCCCAGCCATAGCCGACATTGCCGCCGAGATAGGGACCTGCCCAGCTGTAGGCATTGAGCGGCTGATAGACGGTGTAGGGCGAGCCGTAGTTGAGGTCGGCCGACGCCGCCGAGGTCGTCCAGCCTGCGACGATCAGTGCCAGCGCACGCGCAACCAACCGGGTCATAGCTACTCTCCACCACGCAACTGCCGCAGCCCGCCGGCCCAGGGCCGGCGTGGTTACGGAACTCCACTTTTTCGCTAAGGTTTATCGAGAGTTTTAAGTTAAAGGGTTGTTAAGCCCGGTTACCGGCCCGCTCATCAGTCTTAACAATGTGTTACCCGCCGGTCGCGGCCGCGGCGCGGGGTCGGTAACCTGCTGCGATCGGGGCTGTTTTCCGGTGCCGCCAACGCTGGCGAGCGGTCTCCCAAGCGCTTAGTTTACGGCCCATGGTTCACGATTCTCCCGAGCGCCCGACGCCGGCCGCCAAGACTGACCTCAAGGCCGCCTCCAAGCCTGATGCCAAGCCGCGGCGCGGTTCAAAGTCCGACCTGCCGCAGGACAACCTGACAAAGGACGACCTGACGCTCGACACAAGCGATGTCGATCCCGAGACCTCAGCCGCCGAGGAGGAGGATGACGCGCGTCTCCCCGAGGCTTCGGAGGACGCCGCCGAGGCGGTCGCCGAGGGGACGCTCTCGGTCGGGCACGCCGCGATCGAGAACGCGGTGCGGCTCGCCCCGACCTCGCCCGGCGTCTACCGCATGCTCAATGCCGCCGACGACGTGCTCTATGTCGGCAAGGCGAAGAACGTCAAAAAGCGGCTGTCGTCCTATGCGCGCGCCAACGCGCCGCTGCCGGCGCGCATCCTGCGCATGATCGCGGCGACCACGCATGTCGAGATCGTCTCGACTATGACCGAGACCGAGGCGCTGCTGCTCGAAGCCAACCTGATCAAGCAGCTCCGCCCGCGCTTCAATGTGCAGCTGCGCGATGACAAATCGTTTCCCTATATTCTGATCTCGGGCGATCACTGGGCGCCGCAGATCCTCAAGCATCGCGGCGCGCAGTCGCGGCCCGGGCGCTATTTCGGCCCGTTCGCCAATGCAGGCGCGGTCAACCGCACCATCACGGCGCTGCAGCGCGCGTTCCTGATCCGCTCCTGCACCGACGGCTTCTTCGAAAGCCGCACCCGGCCCTGCCTGCTCTATCAGATCAAGCGATGTGCAGGCCCCTGCACGCGCGAGATCGATTTCCCCGGCTATAGCGAGCTGGTGCGCGAGGCGACCGAATTCCTCTCCGGCCGCAGCCACGCCGTGAAGGAGTTGCTCGCGGCAGAGATGGAGAAGGCCTCCGGCGAACTCGAGTTCGAGACCGCAGCGCTGTACCGCGACCGCCTCGCGGCGCTGTCGGCGATCCAGTCGCAGCAGGGCATCAATCCGCGCACGGTCGAAGAGGCCGACGTGTTCGCGATCCACCAGGAAGGCGGCTATTCCTGCGTCGAGGTGTTCTTCTTCCGCACCGGCCAGAACTGGGGCAACCGCGCCTATTTCCCGAAGGCCGAGAAGAGCTTCACGCCCGAGGAGGTGCTGTCCTCGTTCCTCGCGCAATTCTACGACGACAAGCCGCCGCCGAAACTGATCCTGCTGTCGCACGAGATCGAGGAAAGCGCGCTGCTCGCGGACGCGCTGTCGGTGAAGGCCGGATCCAAGGTCGAGGTCTCCGTGCCCAAGCGCGGCGAGAAGAAGGAGCTGATCGGCCACGCGCTGACCAATGCGCGCGAGGCGCTCGGCCGCAAGCTCGCCGACACCGCGACGCAGAGCCGGCTGCTGGAAGGCATGGTCACGACGCTCGGCCTGCCGCACACACTGCGGCGCATCGAGGTCTACGACAACAGCCACATACAGGGCACCAACGCGGTCGGCGCGATGATCGTGGCGGGACCCGACGGGTTCATGAAGAACCAGTACCGCAAGTTCAATATCAAGTCCGAAGGGCTGACGCCCGGCGACGACTACGGGATGATGCGCGAGGTGCTGGAGCGCCGCTTCAAGCGGCTGCTGAAGCCGCCGGAGGGCGAGGCGGCCAAGGTCGACGACAAGGCGGACGACGACTCGTTCCCGCAATGGCCCGATCTCGTGATCATCGACGGCGGCCGCGGGCAGCTCAACGCGGTCAGGGAGATTTTCGCAAATCTCGGGCTGACCGGGGTCTCGCTGATGGCGGTCGCCAAGGGGCCGGACCGCGATGCCGGGCGCGAGACCCTGTTCATGCCGGACCGGGAGGCCATCAAGCTGGAGCCGCGCGACCCGGTGCTGTATTTCATCCAGCGGCTGCGCGACGAGGCCCACCGCTTCGTGATCGGCTCGCACCGCAAGCTGCGCAAGAAGGACATCCGCGAGGCCGGCCTGCAGGAGATCCCGGGCATTGGGCCGTCGCGCAAACGTGCCTTGCTGCACCACTTCGGAACGCTCAAGGAGATCGAGCGGGCCTCGATCGCCGACCTTGGCAAGGTTCCCGGCGTCAGCGCCGAGAGCGCCCGCAAGATTTTCGAGTTTTTCCACGCCCAGCCGGGTTAAACCAAAGGCGAGTCATCAGGGCGTCGCCTGCGACAGGGCATCTAGGGCATGATGCGGAAAAGTGTCAGGCAACGTTCCGAAAAGATCATGCTTAAACAACGAGCTAAGGCGCCATGACGATTCCACGTAATGTTGCCGCGCTTTGGCGCCCGCACGGTTGACCTTCTCGCTTCAGCGGTATTGGTAGAACGGATGAACATCGCCACGACCCGGGGACAGACCAAGACCATGTCCCTCCCGAATATCCTGACCTACGCCCGGATCGCCGCCATTCCGGTGGTGATCGGCTGCGTCTACTGGCAGTCGATCCTGGACGGCCCGTTGTGGCTGCGCTGGGTGGCGCTGGCGGTATTCATTGCGGCAGGAATCACCGACTATCTCGACGGCTATTACGCCCGGATGTGGGACCAGCAGTCCGCGTTCGGCCGGATGCTCGATCCGATCGCCGACAAGCTATTGGTCGCATCGAGCCTCTTGATGCTGGCCGCCGACAATTCAATCCACGGCTGGACGCTGTGGGCGGCGATCGTGATCCTGTGCCGCGAGATCCTGGTCTCGGGCCTGCGCGAATATCTCGCGGGGCTCAGGGTCAGCGTTCCCGTCACCAAGCTTGCGAAATGGAAGACGACGATCCAGCTGGTGGCGATCGGCTTTTTGATCGCCGGCGAAGCGGGCGAGCAGGTCTTCCCGGCCACCACCCTGATCGGCATCGTGCTGCTGTGGATGTCGGCGATCTTCACGATCTATACCGGCTGGGATTACTTCCGCGCCGGCATCCATCACCTCATCAAGGAGGATGAGGGATGAAGCTGAAATATTTCGCCTGGGTGCGTGAACGGATCGGCAAGGCCGAAGAGACCGTCGAGCCGCCGGCCGAGGTGCGCACCGTCGCCGACCTGATCGGCTGGCTGACCGCGCGCGACGATGCCTATGCTTATGCGTTCGAGAAGCCCACGGTGATCCGCGCCGCGATCGACCACGCCCATGTCAAGCAGGATGCGGCAATCATCGGCGCCCGCGAGATCGCGTTCTTCCCGCCGATGACCGGCGGCTAGATCTACTTATGACCGTTACTGCGACCATCCGTATCCAGGAAGCCGACTTCGACGTCGCGCAGGAGATCGCTGGCCTCAGCAAGGGCCGCACCGATGTCGGCGCGGTGGTCAGCTTCAGCGGCATCTGCCGCGGCAGCGAACAAGGCGAGCCGATCGCCGCCCTGACGCTCGAACATTATCCCGGCATGGCCGAAGCCGAGATTTCGCGCCACGCCGACGAGGCGCTGTCGCGCTGGCCGTTGCAGGGCCTCACAATCATCCATCGCTTCGGCCGGATCGCGCCGGGCGAGAACATCGTGCTGGTCGTCACTGCCTCGGCGCACCGGCAGGCCGCGTTCGAGGCCGCCGAGTTCCTGATGGATTATCTCAAGACCAACGCGCCGTTCTGGAAGCGCGAGGAAAGCGCGCGCGGCACGAATTGGATCGAGGCGCGCGACCATGACGACGCGGCCGCCGCGCGCTGGACCAAATCCTGATGGCCAAGCGCAGCAAAGTGCCGGCCAAAGTGCAGGCAAAGCGCAGCCCGGCCGCGCCGAAAGCACCGAAGGTCGGTGCCGGCGAGCTTCACCGCCTGTTCGATTACCTGCGCTACGCAGTGAGCCGCTTCAACGCCGCAAAGCTGGTGTTCGCGCACGGCACCACCGATCCGGTGGCCGAGGCCGCGTTCCTGATCACTGAGACGCTGCATTTGCATCCCGATCAGTTCGAGAATTTCGCGACCGCGCGCGTGACGCTTGCCGAAGGCAAGCAGATCCTCGACCTGATCGAGCGGCGGATCGCGACGCGCAAGCCGGCCGCCTATCTCGTCAACAAGGTCTATATGCGCGGCCTGCCGTTCTATGTCGACGAGCGCACCATCGTGCCGCGCTCCTTCATCGGCGAATTGCTGGATTCGCATTTCGGCGGCGACGAGGACGGCACCTCGCTGATCGGCGATCCCGCGGAGGTCGAGAGCGTGCTCGACCTCTGCACCGGCTCCGGCTGCCTTGCGATTCTGGCGGCCCGGCATTTTGCCAACGCCGCGGTCGACGCAGTCGACATCTCAAAGGATGCGCTCGAGGTCGCCGCGCGCAACGTCACCGACCATGGCCTCGACGACCGCCTGACGCTCTATCGCGGCGATCTGTTCAAGCCGCTCGGCGACAACAGATACGATCTGATCATTTCCAACCCGCCCTATGTCGACGCCGAAGGCATGGCGGCACTGCCGCGCGAGTGCCGCGCCGAACCGAAGATCGCGTTCGACGGCGGCACTGACGGGCTCGATATCGTCCGCTGCCTGCTCGATCAGGCCAAGCGGCATCTGACCCCGCAGGGCGGGCTGCTCTGCGAGATCGGCCGCGGCCGCGACAATCTCGAGGCCGCCTATCCCAACCTGCCGCTGCTCTGGCTCGACACCGAGGACTCCGAGGGCGAGGTGTTCTGGATCGCCGCCGCCGACCTCTGAGCGGCCCGGCGCGGCCGATCCGGACCAATACGGAGCCGGACTGCGCAGCAGGATCGGGCGAAACGAAAATCGTGTGCAGTTCCAGCCGGTTCCGAAGATCGCAGGCCCGTCGAATCAACAATGGTGCTAAGCTTGCGCGCCGGGGATGTTCGGACGGAGGGCGCGGGCGCGCGACATGATTCGCATTTCGACGATCTTCATCGCCATCTGCATGGTGCTGGTCGCAGCCTCGCTCGGCTTCGTCCTGTATTCGGTGGCGGGCATCAGCGGATCGGAATCGGCGATCGTGGCGCTCACCGCCCTCACCTGCCTGATCCTCTACAACGCCGTCTCGATGCGGTTGCGCGACCGCAGCGATGTCGGCGGCCAGATCGCGGATCTGTCGCGCGGCACCGCCGACCTCGCCCGCCAGGTCGCCGAATTCGGCCGCCGCCTGGCCGCGGCCGAGGGCCGGATCGCTTCGGCCAATTCCACCGGGGCCGACCGGATGCAGGGCATGGCCGGCGAGATCAACGAGCTTGGCGGACTGGTGCGGCAGCTTGCGGCATCCGTCGCCCATCATGAGGAGCTGCTGGCAGCGACTCCCGTGGCGCAGCCGGCCGCCTCGCCGCGCGACGATCTGTTGCAACCGGCCGCGCCGGCCCCGACCGTCGTATTCGCGCCCCCCGCCGCCAGTTGCGCCTCCGCCGCCGATCTCACGCAGCCAGACCCAACTCGTTGCCGCGATCAGGCATGCGATCGACGAGAACCGGCTCGACATCTACCTGCAGCCGATGGTGACGCTGCCGCAGCGCAAGGTGCGCTATTACGAGGCGGTGACGCGGCTGCGCGACGAGCGCGACCAGGTGCTTGCCGCCGACGATTTCATCGAGGCCGCCGAGGCCGGCGGCCTGATCGGCCGCATCGATCACATGGTGATGCTTCGCTGCGTCCAGGTGCTGCGCCGCCTGATGATCCGCAGCAAGGATGTCGGCGTGTTCTGCAACGTTTCGGCGGCGACGCTGGCCAGTTCCGAGCATTTCACCCAGTGCCTCGACTTCCTCGAGGCCAACCGCGCGCTGGCGCCGTCCTTCGTGCTCGAGTTCAAGCAGGCGACCTTCCGCAATCTCGGCCCGGTCGAAAGCGAGAACCTCGCGGCGCTGTCGCAGCGCGGCTACCGGTTCTCGATCGACCATGTCAGCGACCTTCGCCTCGAGCCGCGCGAGCTCGCCGATCGCGGCGTCCGCTTCATCAAGGTGCCGGCCGCACTGCTGCTCGACACCAGGCAGAGCGCGACGTCAGATATCCATCCGTCCGATCTGTCCGACCTGCTCGGCCGCTTCGGCATCGACCTGATCGCCGAACGGATCGAGGGCGAGCGCTCGGTGGTCGACCTGCTCGACTACGATGTCCGGTTCGGCCAGGGCTTCCTGTTCGCGCCGCCGCGACCGTTGCGGCCGGAAGGGGCATCTGCTACCGCCGAAACTCCGCAGGCCAAACCCCAGGACCTCAATGGCGCCGCCACTTCAGCACCTGTCTCCAGCCCAACAGCGCCGCCGCGCGCAACCGGCAGCGCCGCGCTGGCGCGCCGCGCGCTCGGTCCGAACTAGTCAACGGCCTGCATCATGACGTCATTGCGCTTCGTGGAGCAATTGCGCGACCTTGTCGGCGATGTCGACGTCGTGTTGTCGGACATCTGGGGCGTCGTGCACAACGGGCTCGAGTCCTTTCCCGAGGCCTGCGAGGCCCTGCACACGTTCCGCCAGCGCGGCGGCACGGTCATCCTGATCACCAACGCGCCGCGGCCGGCCGATTCCGTGCAGCGCCAGCTGCGCAAGCTCGGCGTTGCGGACGAGGCCTATGACGCGATCGTCTCCTCCGGCGACCTGACGCGCCACTTCGTGGCCGACCATCCCAGCCAGAAGATCTTCTGGATCGGCCCCGAGCGCGACAGCTCGATCCATCGCGGCCTCGACGCCACCATGGTGCCGCTGGAGCAGGCCGACTACATCATCTGCACCGGCCTGTTCGACGACGAGACCGAATCCGCCGAAGATTATCGCGACACGCTGCTGAATGCGCTCGAGCGCAAGCTCACGCTGGTCTGCGCCAATCCGGACATCGTGGTCGAGCGCGGCGACCGGCTGATCTATTGCGCCGGCGCGGTCGCCGAACTCTATCGCGAGCTCGGCGGCGAGGTGATCTTCTACGGCAAGCCGCACCGGCCGATCTACGAGCGCGCCATGGCGCTGGCGACCGAACGCCGCGGACATCCGACCGAACGCAGCCGCGTGCTCGCGATCGGCGATTCCGTGCGCACCGATCTTGCCGGCGCCCTTGGCTTCGGCATCGATCTCCTGTTCGTCACCCGCGGCATTCATTCCGAACAGTTCGAGGGCATCGAGCAGCTCGATGCGGCCTCGATCAAGGAATTGTTCGGCCACCCGCCCCGCGCGCTGATGCGCGAGCTGAAGTGGTAGCGGGCCAACTCCGCAGGGGCCCGCTGCCAAAATATCGAAAACAACCCCATGCAAAGGAGCCCACGGCGCCGGGCGTTCGACCGGACGCCTTGACACGTCGGGCAACTCAGGGGCATACTTCTAATATTCCGAAATTGTGCCAGACGCCCCTCGCCGCAGGGCCATCGCATATGGCATTTGCGAGCTTCTGCAGCTGACGTTTCCGCGTCGTTCCTAAAACAGGATGAGTTTGGATCGAATCGGCTTGGCGCGATCTCGGTTCACCTCTCCCCGTCGGGGAGAGGTCGGATTGCGAAGCAATCCGGGTGAGGGCTCTTGCTCCCTCGATAGACCATAACCCCTCACCCGATTTGCTACGCAA
>NZ_LGHK01000173.1 GCF_001908235.1 Bradyrhizobium sp. NAS96.2 | reverse complement strand
ATGTCTCTTCGACAAGGCGGACCTTCTCGTCGTAACTCCATCGCCGCCGACGCTCGGCGCCCAACACGTTGACCTGCATTCCCGACGTGACCTTAAAGCTAGACTAATGGGATGGTCCGGCCGTGATCCTGCCTCGCCAGTAAACGAAGCTGGCAAGGGGCGCCAAAGACAAGGAGCCACACCATGTCTACACCGAAGACCGCGATCGCCGTGATTGGCATCGATATCGGCAAGAACTCGTTCCACGTCGTGGGTCACGATGCACGCGGCGCCATCGTGCTGCGGCAAAAGTGGTCGCGCGGCCAAGTGGAAGCGCGGCTCGCCAATATGGCGCGTTGCCTCATTGGCATGGAAGCTTGCGTCGGCGCACATCACCTGAGCCGCAAACTCGCGTCGCTTGGTCACGATGCCAGGTTGATGCCGGCCAAATACGTCCGCCCCTATAGCAAGGGACAGAAGAACGACTTCAATGATGCCGAAGCGATTGCCGAAGCCGTGCAGCGCCCGACGATGAAGTTCGTCGCGACCAAGACCGCTGAGCAGTTGGACCTGCAGGCGTTGCATCGTGTGCGCGAGCGACTGGTGTCGCAACGGACCGGCATCATCAACCAGATTCGTGCTTTCTTGCTCGAGCGCGGGATCGCCATGCGACGGGGCATCGGCTTCCTACGCACGGAACTGCCCACCATTCTTGCGACGCGCACCGATACCCTGTCGCCACGCATGTTGCGCGTCATCGAGGAGTTGGCAGTCGACTGGCGCCGACTGGATCAGCGCATCGATGGTCTCTCCGAAGAGATCGAAGCAATTGCCCGTCAAGATCAGGCGTGTTCGCGCCTGATGACGGTGCCTGGCATCGGGCCGATTATTTCGAGCGCCATGGTGGCCGCGATCGGCACTGGAGACGTATTCTCCAAAGGCCGCGACTTCGGCGCCTGGCTTGGCCTGGTGCCCAAACAGATCTCGACAGGAGACCGCACGATCCTTGGCAAAGTCTCGAGGCGTGGCAATCGCTACCTGCGCGTTTTATTCGTGCAAGCGGCATGGGTCGTGCTGGTCAGGATAAAGAACTGGGAACGTTACGGGTTTACGTCCTGGATCGAAGCCGCCAAGAAGCGGCTACACCACAATGTGCTCGCAATCGCGCTCGCTAACAAACTTGCCCGCATCGCCTGGGCGGTGCTGGCCAAAGGACGCGCCTTCGAGATGACGAGGATCGGCGATGCAGACGCCCGACCTGCCTGATCCTCGCGCCGTGCTCGGCGCTGTCAAGGCGCGGCCTGGCGACGTCCAGTCAGCCGTAAGCCAAGAGCGACGGCCGGCCTTGACCGCCCCTGCGCGCGACGCGATCGACGTTCTGCGGGCCGGGACGAAGGAACGGCCCTTTAGTCCGAACAAAGGAACTACGCAATATCAGGAGCAGGCGATGACATAGCCGCATCAACGGTCTCCAGCCGAGGTCTGCGAGAAGACAAGACAAAATGGAGGATCGGTCTTCCGAGCGTGTGCGAACACTGGTGACCTTAATGGCCCGTTCGAGGCCTGTAGACTAATCAGAACGCACGCGCGCTGATATCCATGATGGCCCGGAGCACAAACGCTCCAATCAGAGGCCGGATACATTGATGCAAGACCGCCGCCGCCAATTCGACGAATCTTCTCGCAACGCGCGGCCGGACCATACATTAAGGTCAAATCCTCAGGCCGCCTCACAAACTACACAAGGCGGCCTTCGCCGGAGAGATACGGCACTACTTGCTTACGGTGTGCTTATGAATGCCGAGTTTGGCAGCCACAGATTTTGCTCGCAACCGCCCGCGCATCGCATGCTCACCCGGCATCGCTCAGACGACGACGGGGCGGCGCGATGCAGACGACACTTGGGTTTCCAAGTACGCCAGCTCACTCAGCACCACGTGCGCTATCGACCGACCTCTCATAGAATTTAGGTCGGCGTTCAGAGACAGAAAAACCTCCGGCGGGCACGCCGGAGGCTTGGTTGGAGGTCAAACGTCGTCGGTATAAAGTAGGCTCATCTCCTTGCCGGTTTGCAGAAACTCAGAACGTGCGGTTCACGACGAGCTGCAGCCCGAAGCTGTCTTGGTCTCGCAGCTGATACAAACCAGCCGGCTTTCCGATGCCCGATTGCGCCGGTAGCACCACTGTGCTTCCGCTCGCGAAGTTTTGGTGCAGCCTACTGTAATCGAGTTCTGCCAGAAAGGTCAGCCCCTTGACAGGAGTCCAGGACGTCTTTGTGCCGACAATTGCGTAGTTGAAGTCGGGATTGCAGCCAGCCGCCCCGCTCGAGAGCGCTAGGTTGGCGACAAACGCACCGCAGATGTAGCTCTTGGCCGTGCTGTTGTAGCGCACACCACCAACCCCGCCGAAGATGCTGCTGGCCCAGTGCGGGTCCCAGTTATGGTTAAAGGCCCCATTCATGCCGAACGTTGTGGTCAATTGCTGGCCAGCCCCTGTCACGAACACAGAATCAGAGACGCCTGCAATTCCGACGCTCTGATAAGCACCCGCCAAGCTAGTATTGCCGTACCTGGCGAAGACGCTAACCATATTCTGGTTGAAGACATATCGACTTGCGCCATTCGCATATACGCCTGACACGTTGATGGAGTCACCGGGGCCGGTAGGTAGGTTTTTGACGGACAAGGCCAATTGACCAGCCCAGCCCCACTTGTCATCCGGATGCCCGGTGAGCTCGGTCCCGCCGTAGTAGGCGGCATGGTTATCGTGCGCAGCAACTGACGCTTGGAACAGACCCCAAGCTTGGTCCACACGAAGCATCGCAATGAGATCCGGCGCGATCGTATTTGCGAAGTCGTTGCCGCCATACGTACCAGTCGCAATACCTGCAGCCGACGCCGCACTCACGTTCCAGAGGCCGGCTTGGGTGCTTGGAGCTTGATCCTGGGCCGAGAACGAGAGTGCGACTCCTTGACCAAGATCTGCGGTGTAAGTGAATTGGTTCACGGGCTGCCAAGAGCTGCTACCAGGCAGCTCGATGTAGTTGCCCGGGTATTCGCCCCAAGGCGTAGAAAACTGTGAGATTGCCTCACCGATCGTGAAGCCAGCGAACTGGATAAAGGCGAACCAGACACCCACCGTACCACCAGCAACAGCGCCAGGATTTGCGTTGTTCGGTGCCG
This sequence comes from Bradyrhizobium sp. NAS96.2, assembly GCF_001908235.1. Lineage (GTDB taxonomy): Bacteria > Pseudomonadota > Alphaproteobacteria > Rhizobiales > Xanthobacteraceae > Bradyrhizobium. Next base: position 3,633 of record NZ_LGHK01000173.1, on the reverse strand, counting down.
AGACGCCACCGATCGACTGGTAGACAGTCGAGCCATTTCCCAACCCGCTGTAGGTGCCGGTCGTCCACTGAAATATAATTTGAGCGAAGGTCCGAACCGTGCCGTATTCAGTTGCGGTACGCGTATCAATGTCCACAGATTGACGAGCACGCCATGTGTAGCCGTTAGCGAACCGGTTGCCCGCACCACCTGCTCCGTAGTCCGGATTGAGGCCCATATTATTGTTACCGACTTCCATCCAGGCTCGCGTATAGCCGCCCAGCTTCATGCAAGTGTCAGTGCCTGGAATGTAGTAAAATCCGGGGCCGTAGAGCGAGCAGATCTTCACGTATTCGACGGCTTTCGCCTTCACCGGCAGATCGGCGGCCTGCGCTCCGCCTAACGCAATCAAACCCGCAGCCGAACTGAGCAAAAGGCTCTTCGCCACTTTCATAGTAGTCCCCTCCAGTGTTCACATTGAAATGACTGCTCAACTTCAGCGAGACCAGCCACCTCCGTCCCCCAATCATTGCCGACCTACAACGGCCTTCCCCAACGCCAACCGACACTGCACGGCGTCAATCAACGTCGCCGGCTTGGGGCATTCCATCACCAAGGAACATGCTGACAGATTATCGTCATAATCGACGGACAAAGTTTGTACGAAATGGACAAATCCGGGCTCCACGCGGGGACATGTGTCCTGCTCGCGTCATATCGGCACGCTTCGTACGAGCGATGATCGCGGTCTGCCGTCCAGAATTTGCCACTTTGAGATCATGATGGACAAGACCTCTGCACCTCGAGAGACTGCAACACGCAAGGCCTCCGACCATTGGAGGACCAACGGCGTTGCACAGTGTTTATCGAACAGTGTTCGGTTCTTCTCTCTAACCGAAAACGCCGCGGGAACTGATAAAGCGACGCCTCACTCCAGGCAGTCAATGTGCTCTGCGTCTGCGTGTTCCCACACCCAGCTCCATCGCCCTTGTGGAGGATCTCCAAAAAGGAACTCCTCAGAATCCACACGCCGCCTGGGACACATTCGTCAACCACGCTCGCACGTCGCTCACCAAGTCGGCAGTGCCGCGTATGGTACACTGCATGTCTTGTTTGGTTCGCTACAATGTTACTACGTTGTGCGGACATTGGCGCTGTGGTTCGAAGCGACCTGCGCACACGAGTGCATCGAGATCTCAAGACACGCTCATCCTTGGGTTAAGACGCGTGAATCAATCGTAGAGAGCTCGCCAGTACGCGCCCCTATGCTGATCCGTGATATCCAGGTTGCCGTGACCTTCATCCATTTGAGCCCAGCGTCCATCCGCTGACGTCCGTGAAGGACGGACGGCGACATCCCCCTAGTCGCCCAACAGCAATCGTAGTTGCGATATCCTATTCGTTTCACTAAATCTCGCGCTCCCTGTCTTGAGGAGTTCGGTGCACGCCGTGCCGCTCCATCTTTCACAAGCAGGAATTTCATAACGTGGAGCATCACCTCAAATGCGAAGCAGTACGGCACGGCACTCGAACCGGATCTGGACATCGCGGCAGCGGAGCGCGGGGATGATTTATGCGAGCGGGAACTTGCTATCTGCTTGCCGTCTGAAGCGTCGCTGCGGGGATCCAGTCCCGTTCATGCGCCTCGGCCTTTTCGCGATCGGACGGCCAGCGCACTTTTGAAAGAAACTCCTGCATAATAATCATGCAGCTCCTTCAAACTGAGTTCGCGCTCGATTCCACGCAGACCGCTCGTAATCGCCGAAACCACATTAGGTCCTCCTCTCGCCGCGCCTTGAAGCGCTCGAAGCATTTTTTGGAGCAGAGGGCCGTTCGCCAGCTATAGTGTCGGACCAGCCCGAATTTTCCTCCGCAAATGGCGCAGCGCTTTACTGAATGGTCGCGCAAATTATAGTAGCTATTCTGCATTCTCGCCTCCTGTCGCTTTGTCTGAGTTATCCCCTGCCTTTCTTCGTCACAGCCCCAGTGCTGCACGCGAACTGTGACAGGCGCCAGATTTCGCGCGTTCTCCGCGCAAGAGCTTGACGCATGTGTCCTTCCCGGCGAAGCGGCGCACTTCGCCAAACCCGTGAGTTGCGATTTCACTCTTGATCGATTGAACTGGCTGGGCGTCGAAGCTCTAAGCTGGCGCTCTTTGTTTTTTTGTGCCGCATGTCACCGCTTTTCACGAAGCGGTCGATGACCTCTCCATGAATCAGATGGCGAGGTTGGTTTTCTCGAGTGTCATTTGACCAATGGCTTTCTTTGAGAGCAGCGACTTCTCTCTTGCCTTCAGTAGAGTCGGTCGAGGGCCAGAGCTGAACCTGAGCCTTAATCATACCAGGTATACCCGCACTGTCAACGAGAAATGAGTATTTGATCTGCCGTCTACGCATTCCGCAGCCCCTGATCCGGACGGGCCCCGGAAACGTGCCGAGGTTGCAGAACCTCGGATTGCCCAAACACCGTCGAGAGTAATGCAAGCCGTAGCCGCCAAGCAGGTCAAACTTGCGCCCCCCGCAAGAAGGATGGTCGTTATGCCACCGCGTCGGCGGCCTCGCGGATGCCACGTAACTTGTTCAAGGTCTGCCGGCGTGACGCAATATGGCGGATCACATAGATCGTATTCCACGCGGCCGTAGCAGCAGATTTCGTCCTTTGAAGAAAGCCTGAAGCCTCGGATCGAGCTCGCGAGACAACCAGCTTCGCTCGATTTCACGTCAAGCGCCATGGTGCGGTGAGTCCTCGTCCCCTATCGTCGTACACGCCCCGTGGCGTGGGCTTCATCTATCGTCAGCAAAGCCTTGTATCGATTTGCATCGCTGCCAAGTCTGGCAGCGATCGCGAAATCCATCCATGCTGTAGAGACTTCGACAAGGCCGTGTCTGCCTTTTTTGCGCCAGTCACGAATCGCGCTTTCGACCGACGCCGGCGCGTTATGGGCGCTTATCCGAAACTCCGCGCGGTGCGCCCGCGCACCTTTATGAATACTCACGTGCACGAGTGAATCGAGAACAAGCAAATCATCCCGCTGCGGGGGGCGTCAGGACCGCGACATTGGTAACATAACCGCCGCCAAAGAAGAGCGCGGTCTCAGCTCCAAAAAACCTGGCCGCTTCTGCTTCGAGACGTTCGTGTTTCTCACAATTGCCCCCCACAACAGCCTTGACCCCGCCGGCTCCGATCGGGGTGTCGGCTTCGAGCGCCCCGCACATCGCTTTTTCATGCGCGATGGGCGCGCCCGCGCCAGATCATCGTTCGATACAGAATCGATCCCCGTGCGCGGCTTGAGGTTCCGAAGCCGGTTGCCGTCGTTCAGGGCACTAGAGCAAAATCTGACCGAATTGAATCGAGGGGGATTCCCATAGATTGCAAAATCTGATTCGCCCTGTGTGCTGGGCCGGAGGTCAGCATGCATGGCGAAGCCTTTGTCTGAAGATTTGCGGCTCCGGCTTATCCGGGCCGTTGAAGGCGGCATGTCGCGGCGTGCGGCGGCGGAGCGGTTCGGGGTCTCCGCGGCGAGCGCGGTGCGCTTTGTGAGCCAATGGCGCCAGAGCGGAGCGTCCAGCGCCAAGCCACAGGGTGGCGATCAGCGCTCGCATCGCATTGAGGCGTACCGCGAGATGATCCTGGGCGCGATCAAAGCTAAGCCGG
>NZ_LGHK01000172.1 GCF_001908235.1 Bradyrhizobium sp. NAS96.2 | reverse complement strand
GGCCTGCAGGCTGGTGTCGCCGGCCGGCAACGCGGCTGCCGCCGCGCAGGCGCCGGCATAGACCTCCGGCGGGAAGCTCGCCGCGAGGAACGACAGCAGGATGCGCATATAAAGCCGCGAGGACGCGGCGAAGTCCGGCAGCAGCGGGCTCGAGCGCGACACTTTCGCACCGGCCTTGTCGAGATTGCTCGCGAGCTTGTCGATGCTTCCGCGGATCACCTTGTCGGTCGGCAGCACCGGATCGCTGTCGATCACGAGGATGCGGAAATCCTTCAAGGCGGTGTGGCGCGCCGCCGGCAGGTCCAGCCGGTAGGCCTTGCCGGCTTCGAGCGGATCGGGGCCGGCCATCACGTCGAGCACGAGTGCGAGGTCGGCTGCGCCGCGCGCCATCGGGCCAATCACGGACAGATCACGATCGAACGGCAGTGGCGGCAGCGGCGGCGGGGTGTGGCCGCGCGACGGCAGCAGCGCGAAGGTCGGCTTGTGCGCATAGATGCCGCAGTGGAAGCCCGGCACGCGCAGCGAGCCGCCGATATCGGAGCCGAGCGACAGCGCGCCGTAGCCCGCCGCAAGTGCGGCCGACGATCCGCCGGAGGAGCCCCCCGGCGTGCGGCCGAGGTCGTAGGGATTATTGGTGGTGCCGTAGATCTCGTTGTAGCTCTGCCAGTCGGCGAGCGCGACCGGCACGTTGGTCTTGCCGAGGATCACGCCGCCGGCGTCCTTCACCCGCTGGATCGAGAGTGCGTCCTCAGTCGGAACGAAATCCTTTTGCGGCAGGAAGCCCCAGGTCGTCGGCAATCCCGCGACGTTGAAGGATTCCTTTACCGTCATGGGGATGCCGAGCAGCGGCCTGTGCTCGCCGCGTGCGATCGCGGCGTCGGCGGCGCGGGCGGCAGCGAGGCCGCGCTCGAAATCGCGCACGCAGATCGCGTTGACCTTGCCGTCATGACGCTCGATGCGGCCGATCGCGTCTTCCGCGAGTTCGACGGCGGAGACCTGCTTGGTGCGCAGCGCCTCGGACAGTTCGACGGCGGTCTTGAAACTGTATTGTGATTTGGCCACGGCGTGCTCCCTGATTTTGGCGGCGATCATGCGCAGAATGGAGCGGGCGGGCAAGACCGGCTTGATCGCAATTGCGCCGACAACCTAGCCCGGGAGCATGCGCTGCATGATGCGATCGCGGTAGATCAATAGGTGCACCAGCGCTGTCGCGACGTGGAGGCAGATCAGTACCAGCAGGGACCATTCCGCGGCCTGATGCAGGCCGTCGATCGCCTTGCCGGCTGCGGCATTATCCGAGGCCAGCATCGGCAGCGGCATCATGTAGAAGAACGAGACGGTCCAGCCGCGAAATGATGCAAACAGCCAGCCGCTGATGGTCGTCGCCAGCACGAAAACATAGAGCATCCAGTGCACGGCTTCCGAGCTCAGCCGTTGCCACGCCGGCAGCGAGCTTTCCGGCGCAACCGGGTGCGTCAGCCGCCAGACAAACCGCAGCATGATGAGAACAAGGATGACGATGCCGAACGAAATATGAAACGTCATGGCGGCGCCGGGAGCCTGGCCGCGATGAATGTCCGGCATCAGCCAGCCAATGGGGTACTGCACGGCCAGCAGGGCGACGATCACCCAATGCAGCAGCTTCGCGGTGGTGCCGTAATGCAGACGACCGGTCATGGACTTTCGGACCGCTTCTGAGATTGTCAGGTTAATCTAATACGGCGTGCTGCGCGCCGACAGATGCGCCAGCGGATTGACGGCGCCGTTCGCGCTTGCCCGCTCCGATGTGGTTCCCTTGGCGCCAGGTACCGGGAAGGCATATCCTATGATGGTCTTGACCACGAGCCGGTCGGATGCGCGTGTCAGGCCGTAGCCGACGCCGAAATCGATGTCGACGTCGCCCACCTTGAAGTCGGTCACCGCGAACAATGTATGCTGCTGCTCGGCGAGCGGGCTGAAGGCGCCGATCTTGCCGAAATCGGCGTAATATTCGAGCCCGACATACAGATCGTCCTTCAGCTTGCGCGCCACGCGCGCGGCGGGCGCGAAATCCGCCTCGCCATATCGGCCGAAGCCGACATCGACGATCGGGTTGACGATGAATTCATAGTCCGCGTTGCGCACGCCGATGATCGGCCGGATTTCGAGGCCCCAGCGGGTCTGCGCGAATTTCGGCATTTCGTAGCTGAGCTCGAAATTGATGCCGTAGAACAGGTTGCGCTTGTCGGCGTTCGGCGAGACGAACAGCGTGCGCAGCTTGAAGGCGTCGGACAGGAACTGCCAGTCCTGCACGGCAAACGGCAGATAGAGCCCGAGCTCCCACCAGTCCGTCATGCCATAGGCAAACTCCGGCGTGCCGTTGAGGCTGTGGTTGGACGGAAAACCGCCGGGGAAGGGCGGGTCCTTCTGGCCGATGCCGACATAGTTGAGGTGCTGCTGGACGGTGAGCTGGCCGACCGCCGCGATGCCGGCATTGTAGACCTGGATCTCGTCGGTCGCGTGCGCATGGCTGCCGTATCCGACCGCAGCGAGCGCAATCAGCGCAGCGCCCGCGGTATCTCGGCATTGGCGTCGGGATCGCATCGCTGACCTCGCCGTCCTACGCCGCGCCGATCAAGATGCCGACCGCGAGCACGATCGCGCCGCCGAGCACGATCTGGAACACCGCCTGCAGGAACGGCGTGTCCATGTAGCGCGAGCGGATGAAGGCGATCGCCCACAATTCGAAGAACACCACGATTCCTGCGATCGCGGTCGCAATCCAGAATGCATTCGGCCAGGCATCGGGCACGAGATAGGGAATGGTGTGGCCGAGGCCGCCGAGCGTCGTCATCAATCCGCAGGTCAGGCCGCGCAGCCAGGGCGAGCCGCGGCCGGTCAGCGAGCCGTCGTCGGACAATGCTTCGGCAAAGCCCATGCTGATGCCGGCGCCGATCGAGGCGGCGAGGCCGACCAGGAAGGTCTGCCAGTTGTGATGGGTGGCGAAGGCGGCGGCGAACAGCGGCGCCAGCGTCGAGACCGAGCCGTCCATCAATCCGGCAAGGCCCGGCTGCACATATTGCAACACGAACATCCGCCGCCGCGTGCGGTCTTCCTCGGCGCGCACGTCGGGCTTGAGGATGTCGCCGGTCAGCTTGACCGCGAGTTTCTCGTGGCCCTTCTCCTCCTCGGCGAGATCGCCGAGCAGGCGGCGTACGCCGGTATCTTCGGCCTTCTCCGCCGCCTTGGCATAGAAGCGCTCGGCTTCGAGCTCCATGGTCTCGACTTCCTTGCGGATGGTGTCGAGCGGCAGGTTCTTGGTCAGCCAGATCGGACGCCGGCGTAGGAAGCCTTTGACATCCTCGCGCCGGATCGGCGGCAGATGCGGGCCGAAGCGCTGCTCGTAGGTTTCGAGCAGCCGGTGGCGATGGCCGCGCTCCTCCTCCGCCATCTCCTCGAAGATCTTTGCGGTATCGGGATAACGGCCGGCGAGGTCCTCGGCGAAGGACATATAGATGCGGCTATCCTCCTCCTCGGAGGCAATCGCGACCGCCAGCACCTCGCGCTCGGTCAGATCGGCGAAATTCTTCACGGCAGCGCTTTCTTTATCCAACTTAGAATTAGAATAATTCTAATATTGGCTGGCGATGCCGTGGTCAATCCAAAGGGCCTTGCCTTCGTTGCGTTTTTGATCACGAACAGGGGAACCAGGCGATCTCGCGCCCGTTCGAGTTCCGGTCCTGAACTGCGGAGACTCTATGAGCACGGTCAAATATCGCCTGAACGATCCACGCCTGGCACCGCGGCGGACCAAGCTCGAGATTCCGGGCTGGGCGGGAGGACGCGAGCCGCGCACCGACGGTTCACGCGAGCAGGTCTGGCACTGCGTGCCGTTCTCGGAAGGCGCGCAGTATGGGATCGAGTTGTTCTACCCCTACGCCTTCGAGCTGCACGTCACCACGCGCGACGGCCGGTTGCACCTCGATGCAGATTGGGGCGAGCCGCCGGACAGCGGCGTGCAGTGGCCGCCGTTCCGGAATTTTGGCGACACGTTCTACACCTATCAGATCTTGCTCGACCTCAAGGTCGAACCGGGCATGGCGGTGCGCACCGAGCCGCATCCGCGCTTCTACACCGACCGTACCGACACCGTGCCGATCGCCGTTCCGGCGCTGATCCGTAACTGGTGGCCGATGATGTTCTTCTGTGTGTTCAAGGCACCGGTGGAAGGACGCACGCACATCTTCCGGCCGAATGAGCCGTTCGCGCAGATCATCGTGATTCCGGAAGAGGCGGATTTCCAGCTCGAGCCGATGGGCGAGGAAGAAGCCGCCGAGCGCGAATTGCAGGCGCGCCGCATCTACAGCAATCGGCCCAAACTGGCCGCCGGCACCGAATGGACCTCGTCGACCGACACGGTGTTCGACGGCACCTATCGCCATCTCCACCGCGCCGCCAAGGAGAAGGCGCGAGGGACCTGAGGCGCAGTCGCATCGCTGCAGGCAAAACAAACGGGGCCCGCAGGCCCCGTTGTCGTATCGCCCAACCGCCGCGGCTCAGTAGTCGCGCCGATAGAAGCTGTGGTGATGATGGTGGTGGTGATGATGGTGATGGTATCGCCGATAGCGCGGCACCACGATGACCGGAGGTCCGTAGCCACGATCATAGCCGCGATAGTAGCCATGGTGGTGGTGATGGTGATGATGGTGGTGGTGATAGAACTGCGCGAGTTGGACGGTCTCGCGCGCCGGGGGAGGCGTCGCCTCGTCCAGGGCTTGCAGCTTTGCCGAGGCGTTAGTGATCGGCTCCAGCAGTTCTGCGTAGGAGTTCGCTTGCAGTACGTCGGTCGGCGCGGGTGCCGGCGCAGCCTGCGCGGCCCCGAGCGCGCCCAGCGATGCGACCGCTCCCAACAATCCGGCAATCTTCTTTTCCATAGTCCTCCTCCAGGTCGGTCCGCCGGACAAGACCGGCTGACTGCAACGCCAGGTTCCATGGAATGTTCCCGGAAATGTCCCGACGATTTCCCGGAGATTTCTTCTTGCGTCAGCCCGTCACTGCGCCGCGCGCGCGAGGAACTGAAGCAGCAACCGGCCCACTTCATCGGGCTGTTCCTGCTGCACCCAGTGGCCGGCGCCGCCGACCAGATGGCAACCGATCATTTTGGTACAGGCCTTGGTCTGCATCGCCTCGAACACGCCGGGCCGCTGATAGGTGCCCCAATCCTGCTTGCCCGAGATGAACGCCGACGGCTGGTCGATGGTACGGCCGCTCCAGGTCTGCAATTCCGCCGTGAACGCACCCGAGGTGCCGCAGCGGTACCATTGCAGCCCGCCCTGGAATCCGGTGCGCCGATACTCGGCGCTGTAATAGGCAAGCTCGTGGTCCGGCAGCCAGCTGTTGGCGGCGATCGCTGCGCGAGACGGCATCTGTTCGGCGACCGTCGCGGCCATGTCCTTGGCGAGATCCATCACATAGTAGGTCGGCAGCTTTGCCAGTTCGCCCGCCGACCATGACTCCAGTCGGTAGGGTTTGTTGTCTTTCCAGTCCGCGCTCTTGTGATGGTAGTAGGCGCGCAGGAAGTCGTGCACGCCCTGCGGGGCGCGATGCATGTCGTCATTCGCCTGATACGTCGAATAGTACCATTGGTAGTGCTTGCGCGGACGCGGCAGCGCGGCGAGCTCGCGATGCACGGGGTCGTCAGTCGCGGGCCTTGCCGGTTCGTTGGCGGTGTTGAACGGCAACGACGGCGGGCCCGAGAACGGCGCGCTCATCATCACGACCGTGCGGAACACGTCGGGCCGGATCAACGCGCACCACGCCGCGACCGACGAGCCGAAATCGTGCCCGATCACCGCAGCGACGTGGCTGTAGCCGAACGCCGCGACCAGCCCAAGCGCATCGCGCACCAGGTTGGGCAGGCGGAATGATGCGAGATCGCCGTCATAATCCGCGCTCCAGCCGGTGGTGCGGCCATAGCCGCGCTGGTCTGGCGCGATCACGTGATAGCCGGCAGCGGCGAGCTTCGGCATCACCTTGCGCCAGGAAAACGCCAGCTCCGGAAAGCCGTGCAGCAGCAGCAGGCAGGGACGGCCTGACGTCTCGAAGCCAGCCTCCAGCACATGCATGGTGAGGCCGTTGATCCCGTCGACATAACGCGAGCGGATGGTGGAAGGGAGCGGGACGTCGGGGAGGGCTTCCATCTGAGATCACCTGTTGGGCATTGCCGCACAACCAGCGCATTTGGCTGTATGCTGGCGGTCATTGTTCTGACAATAGCAACATTGCCCAGGGGATGCATACCGCATGCGCCACGCGAGGATTGCAGAGCTGCCCGGCTGGATGGCGCGTCTCGGTCTGACGATCGTGGCCGCGAGCCTCGTGCTGATTTCGGCCGTGCGCGCCGCCGACATCAAGCAGCTCACCGAAAAACTGCCGCGCGCCTATATCGGCGAATTCCTGTGGGACGGCGACAACACGGTGCAGAACGTCATCATCACCTTCGACATGGTGCAGGCCCTGAACGAGCAGAATGCCGAAGCGCGCGGCTGCGGTTCATATGAAGTCGACCGCCACGTGACCAAGATCGGCGTGCGGATGTTCATCCGGCTGTCCGACCTCGAGGTCGAGATCTTCGAGCGATCGCCGGACGACGGCGGAGCGTTCGAGACCGACGGCAGCCATCGCGGCAAGCTGTCGGAGGATTTGCAGCAGATCGATGCACAGTGGACCACCACGGCATCAGGCAAGCACGGCCAGCTGCATCTGCGTGCCGCGGCCTCCGCCGCCTGCGAGCCGGCGGCGGAATTGTAGGTCTGGGTCAGCAAAGTCGGCGGGCTGGGCACAAGCGGCATCCCCATGCACGCTTCACCCTCCCCCTCCAGGGGAGGATAAGAGGCGTCCCCTCCAGGGGAGGGTGAGGCGCGTCACGCCTTGGCGGGAGCTTTCGGCCAATAGCGGTCGCGCAGATGGCGCTTCACCAGTTTCCCGGTTGGCGTGCGCGGCAGCTCCTGCTCGAAGTCGATGCTCTTCGGGCATTTGATCGGCGACAGATGCTGGCGGCAGAACGCGATCAGCTCGGCTTCGAGCTCCTTGCCGGCCTTGGCGATGTCGTGCGGTTGCACCACGGCCTTGACCTCTTCGCCCATCTCCTCGTTCGGCACGCCGAACACCGCGACGTCGGAGACCGCAGGGTGCGTGATCAGCACGTCCTCGGTCTCCTGCGGATAGATGTTCACGCCGCCGGAGATGATCATGTAGCTCTTGCGGTCGGTGAGATAGAGGAAGCCCTCTTCATCGAGATAGCCGACGTCGCCGAGCGTCGACCAGCCCTTGGCGTTGTAGGCCTTCTTCGTCTTCTCGGGATCGTTGTGATAGCTGAAAACAGGCGCGTCGGCGAAATAGACCTGCCCGATCTGCCCCGTGGGTGCCTCCTCCTCGTTCTCGTCGAGGATCTTGACCTTGCCGACCACGGCGCGGCCGACCGTGCCGCGATGGGTCAGCCATTGCTGCGAGGTCGAGACGGTGACGCCGTTGCCCTCGGAGCCGGCGTAATACTCGATCAGGATCGGTCCCCACCAGTCGATCATCTTGGCCTTGACGTCGACCGGGCAGGGCGCCGCGGCGTGGATCGCGCCCTTCAGCGAGGACACCTTGTAGCGGGCGCGCACCTCGTCGGGCAGCTTCAGCATGCGCACGAACATCGTCGGCACCAGCTGCGACTGCGTCACCTTGTGCTTCTCGACCTGCTTCAGGAATTCCTCGGCGTCGAAGTGCTCCATGATGACGGAGGTGCCGCCCAGCACCGTTGCCATCATGTTGAAGCGCAGGGGAGCCGCGTGATAGAGCGGCGCCGGCGACAGATAGATGCTGTCGGCATTCATGCCGCACATGTCGGCGGTGAGGATCCGCAGGAACGGGTTCGGCACGTCGATCCGGTTGCCCTCGAACTCCTTCTTGATGCCCTTGGGGCGGCCGGTGGTGCCGGAGGAATACAGCATGTCGTAGCCGGCGACCTCGTCGGCAACCGGCGTGGTCGGCTGCGCGGCGGCCTCCTTGTCATAGGAGCGGAAGCCGGGCGCTGGCTCGTCCATCATATAGAACAGTGGCTCGGCCGCCTCGCCCTTGATCAGGCCCTTCACCTTGTCGGCACACTGTGGCGTGGTGATGAACACCTTGGCGCCGCAGTCCTTGATGATGTAGGCGATCTCCTCTTCCGTGAGGTAACGGCTGATCGCCGTGTAGTAGAGCCCTGAGCGCTGCGCAGCCCAGCAGATCTCCATGAAGGCGAGGCGGTTTTCCATCAGCAGCGCGATGTGGTCGCCCGCCTTCAGGCCGAGCGAGCGGAACAGATGCGCGCCCTGGTTCGAGAGCTCGTCGAGCTCGCGATAGGTGATCGCCTTGCCGGACGCCGCCATCTGGTAGGCGATCTTGTTCGGGTGGTTACGCGCGTGGATCGACGGATGGGTCACAGACGTTTCCTCAAACAAGGTGGTCGTCCCTGCCTAGTGCGCAATCGCGCACGGGAGCAGGGACCCATAACCACCGTTCTTATTTGTTGAAATGAGTTGGGGCCGCAGCCCGGCATAACCACATCGACCTGTGGTTATGGGTCCCGGCTCAAGGCCGGGACGACACCTTTTGTGTGGACGCTCTTGCGGCCTCTCTTGCAGACGCTTCTTACAGCCGCTCGACAATCGTGACGTTGGCCATGCCGCCGCCTTCGCACATGGTCTGCAGGCCGTAGCGCTTGTTGCGCTGCTTCAGGGCATGCAACAGCGTCGTCATCAGCTTGGTGCCGGAGCCGCCGAGCGGATGGCCGAGTGCGATCGCGCCGCCATTGACGTTGAGCCGGGCCGGATCGGCGCCGGTGGTCTTCAGCCACGCGGTCGGCACCGAGGCGAAGGCCTCGTTGACCTCGAACAGGTCGATGTCGTCGATTTTCATCCCGGCCTTCTGCAGCGCGCGCTGGGTCGCCGGCAGCGGCGCTTCCAGCATGATCACGGGGTCGCCGCCCATCATGGTGAGATGATGGATGCGCGCCATCGGCTTGACGCCGAGCGCCTTCAGGCCCTTCTCGTTGACGACCATCACGCCGGAGGCGCCGTCGCAGATCTGGCTGGCGCTCGCCGCGGTAAGCTTGCCATTCTCGGCGATCAGCTTGACGCCCTTGATGCCGTCGAGGCTGGCATCGAAGCGGATGCCTTCATCGATGTGGTGGGTGTCGGTCGAGCCGTCGGCGCGGGTGATCTTCACCGGCACGATCTCGTCCTTGAAATGGCCGGCTTGCGTCGCCGCGATCGCGCGCTGATGGCTGTTGTACGAATATTCGTCGAGCTCATCCTTCGACAGGCCGTACTTCTCGGCCATCATCTCCGCGCCGGTGAACTGGCTGAAGACGATGTTGGGATATCTCGCCTCGATGCCCGGGCTCTTGTAATGGCCGAAGCCGTTCTTGGCCGGCAGCGACGAGGCGAGCCCCATCGGCACGCGGGTCATCGATTCCACGCCGGCGGCGATCACGCAGTCCATGGTGCCAGACATCACGGCCTGCGCCGCGAAGTGCAGCGCCTGCTGCGAGGAGCCGCACTGGCGGTCGATCGAGGTGGCGGGCACGCTCTCCGGCAGCTTGGAGGCCATCACCGCGTTGCGCGCGATGTTGGTGGATTGCTCGCCGGTCTGCATCACGCAGCCCATGATCACGTCCTCGACCTGCGCCGGGTCGGCGCCGGAGCGTTCGACCAGCGCATCGAGCACGGTCGCGGCCAGATCGGCCGGATGCCAGCCGGCCAGACGCCCTCCCTTGCGGCCGCCCGCGGTACGAGCGGCGGCGACGATATATGCCTCGGCCATGTCTGATCTCCCTGATGTTTTCTGGATTGGGGGTCCTAAAAGTTGGGCCGGATTTAAGGGGCGGCTCAGCATTTAGTCAATCAATCAATTAACTCTTGAGTGCAGCCCCGCCATGGGCTTATGTGCGGCCTCGATTTACCGTCGAGTCCAGACACAGAGCGGGACCAGAGCGCAGTTGAATACCAGCGTACCGACGAAACTCGCCGCCGGCAGAAACGCCACTGCCGACAAGCTATTGGTCGCAGCCAGCGAGCTGATGATCGAACGCGCCTCGATCGAGGTCTCGCTGTCCGACATCGCGCAGAAGTCCGGGGTCAACGCTGCGCTGGTGAAATATCATTTCGGCAACAAGGACGGGCTGTTGCTGGCGCTGCTGGCGCGCGACGCCGCCACCGAGATATCGCAGCTCGAATATCTGCTGGCGCAGCCGATCACGCCGTCGGAGAAATTGCGCCTGCATATCGGCGGCATCATCCGCGCCTACCACCAGTTCCCCTATATGAACCGGCTGATCCATTATCTCCTGCACGAGAGCTCGGCCGGCGCTGCGGACGAAGTGTCGAAATTCTTCGTCGCGCCGCTGTTGGATTTTCACCGCCGGCTGCTCGCCGAGGGCATCAAGGCCGGTCAGTTCCGCAAGATCGATCCGGTGCTGTTCTACACCAGCCTGATCGGCGCCTGCGACCACCTGTTCTTCGGCCGCCACGCGATGTCGCGCGCGGTCGGCGTCGGTCCGGTCACCGACGAGGTCTGCCGCGAATACATCAAGCACATGGAAGCCTTGATCTTCGGCGGCGTGCTCAATCCCGATAAGGAAACGGCAGCGATCGCCGCCGGATAACCAGCTCGAAGTCTAGAGAAGAAACGCCCAAGGAAAGGTTGTTCTCATGCAGTTGAAAGACGTTGCCGTTCTCATCACCGGCGGTGGCTCCGGCCTTGGTGCCGCAACCGCGCGCGCCATGGCCGCCAAGGGCGCCAAGATCGGCGTGATCGACCAGAACAAGGAAAACGCAGAGAAGGTCGCCGCCGAAGTGAAGGGCGTTGCCCTGCATGCCGACGTCACCGACGAGGAAGCCATCAAGGCGGCGATCGCCAAGGCCGAGGCCGCGCACGGCATTGCGCGCGTGCTGATGAACTGCGCCGGCATCGGCGGCTCGCAGCGCATCGTCGGCAAGGACGGCGTCTATCCGCTGGCCAAGTTCGTCCGCATCATCAACGTCAATCTGATCGGCACCTTCAACGTGCTGCGCCTGTTCGCCGAGCGCCTCGCCACCGCCGAAACCATCGGCGAGGAGCGCGGCGTCGTGATCAACACCGCGTCGGTCGCGGCCTATGAAGGTCAGATCGGCCAGATCGCCTATTCGGCCTCGAAGGGCGGCGTCGTCGGCCTCACGCTGCCGGCCGCGCGCGACCTCGCCAGCCTGAAGATCCGCGTCAACACCATCGCGCCCGGCCTGTTCCTGACGCCGCTGCTGATGGGTCTCAACGAGGAAGCCCGCAAGAGCCTCGGCGCCCAGGTGCCGCATCCGGCCCGCCTCGGCGACGCCTCGGAATACGGGAACCTCGCCGTCCATATCGTCGAGAACCCGATGCTCAACGGCGAGACCATCCGTCTCGACGGCGCCATCCGCATGGCGCCGCGCTAGCGCGGATTCTGCCTCTTGCCCTCCCCCCTTGCGGGGGAGGGCGGCAGCGAAGGCTGCCGGGAGAGGGGTTCTCTCCGCGGCCACCCCTCTCCGAAGCGAATACGCGGCACCGACGCACATGCCCTCTCCCGCAAGGGGAGAGGGCGCATTAACTGGCACCGCATCTGCAGATGCAGGAGTGTGACGCGTGACAGATCCGCTGCTGATCGAGCATCACCATGGAGTCGATTGGGTCACGCTCAATCGTCCCGAAAGCCTCAACGCACTCGATCCGTCGTTGATCGAAGCGCTCAATACCTATTTCCAGGGCTTGCAGCGCAATCGCGACACCCGCGTCGTGGTGCTGAAGGGCGCCGGCGCGAATTTCTGCGCCGGGCTCGACCTCAAGCACGCGATGGCGCGGCGCGGCGGGCAGACCGAGCCGCCGAGCGTTGCTGACTCCCTGGACTCGCAGCGCCGCATTGCCGACATCGTGATGCTGATGCGGCGCGCTCCGCAGCCGATCATCGCGCTGGTGCAGGGCGCCGCCGCCGGCGGCGGCTTTGCGCTGGCGCTTGCCGCCGACATCCGCATCGCCGCGAAGAACGCGCGGATGAACTGTGCCTTCATCAAGCTCGGCTTAGGGGGCTGCGACATCGGCACCAGCTATTTCCTGCCGCGCCTCGTCGGCGTGTCGGTCGCCTCCGAATTGATCCTCACCGGGCGCTTCATCAACGCCGATCGCGCGCTTGCCGTCGGTCTCGTATCCGAAGTCGTCGAGGCCGCCGATCTCGATGCCGCGGCTAATCCTTATGTCGATGCGATGATGACGGCCTCACCGGTCGGTCTGCGCCTCTCGAAGGAATGCATCAACATGAGCGTCGATGCCGGCTCGATCGAGGCCGTGATTGCGATGGAGG
This sequence comes from Bradyrhizobium sp. NAS96.2, assembly GCF_001908235.1. Taxonomy (GTDB): domain Bacteria; phylum Pseudomonadota; class Alphaproteobacteria; order Rhizobiales; family Xanthobacteraceae; genus Bradyrhizobium. The sequence continues at coordinate 21,203 of NZ_LGHK01000172.1, read as the reverse complement.
ATCGCAATCAGGTGCTGTGCAGCCGCTCGGAAGATTTCCAGGAGGGCATCAAGGCCTTCCTTGAGAAACGAAAGCCTGTCTATATCAGGCGCTGAGAACAGATCCTCAAAAGGACAAGAATTCCGGGAGACGCAAAATGGATGGAGACGCGGCGATGCTGACGAAACCCGCCTTCCGCAAGGTGGATTGGCTCGCGCGTGACATCGCGGTCGAACGGCGCGCCGACGGCACCGTCGTCCTGAAGTCGCAGATTCCACTCCAGGCCTACGAGACGCACATCCCGGCCTATCTCGCCAAATGGGCGACGCAGGCGCCGGAGCGCATCTGGCTCGCGCAACGCGGCGGCCCCGACCGGCAGTGGCGCAAGGTCTCCTACGGTGAAGCCAAGCGCACCGTCGATGCGCTGACCCAGGGCCTGCTCGATCTCGGCATTGCCGACGGCCGGCCCGTCGCGATTCTCTCAGGCAATTCGATCGAGCACGCGCTGATGACGCAGGCCGCGATGCAGGCGCGGCTGCCGGCCGCGCCGGTGTCGCCGGCCTATTCGCTGATGAGCCAAGATCATCTCAAGCTCAAATATCTCTTCAACCTGATCAAGCCCGCCGTCGTGATGGTGCAGGATGGCCCGGCCTTCGAGAAGGCGCTGAAGGCGATCGACCTCACCGGCATCACGGTCGTTCACGTGCTGCGTCCCTGCGAGGGCATCAAGAGCGTGGCCTTTGCCGAGCTCGCGGCGACGCCGGTGACGGCTGATGTCGACGCGTCGATCGCGAAGATCACGCCCGACACCACAGGCAAGCTGCTGTTCACCTCGGGCTCGACCGGCATGCCCAAGGCCGTCATCAACACCCAGCAGATGATGTGCGCCAACGCGGCGATGATGATGCAGGTGCGGCCGCGCGAGACGGCGGGGCCGATCCCGACCGTGCTCGACTGGATGCCGTGGAATCACACCATGGGCGGCAACGCCGCGTTCAATCCGGTGCTGGTCGACGGCGGCACGCTTTACATCGACGACGGCCGGCCGATGCCGGGTCAGCTCGAGGAGACCATTCGCAATCTGCGCGAGGTGTCGCCGACCTATTACGCCAACGTGCCGGCCGGCTATGCCGCGCTCGCGGCCGCGATGGAGAAGGACGAGGCGCTGTGCCGGAGCTTCTTCAAGAACCTCTCGATCATGGCCTATGGCGGCGCGCGGCTGCCCGACGATCTCTATGACCGCATGCAGGCGCTGGCGGTGAAGACCACAGGCGAGCGCATCGTGTTCTACACCGGCTGGGGCTCGACCGAGACCGCACCGACCTCGACCGGCACCTATTGGGACACCGAGCGCGTCGGCCTGATCGGGCTGCCATTCCCCGGCGTCGAGCTGAAGATGGTGCCGTGCGGCTCGAAGTACGAATTGCGGCTGCGCGGCGTCAACGTCACGCCGGGCTATTTCGGTCAGGCGGACCTCACGGCGAAGATGTTCGACGAGGAAGGCTTCTACTGCATCGGCGATGCCGGCGTGTTCGTGGATCCTGCGGATCCGCTGCAGGGCATCATCTTTGCCGGCCGCGTGGTCGAGGACTTCAAGCTGACCACCGGCACCTTCGTCCATGTCGGCTCGCTGCGCACCGACGCGATCGCCGCCGCGACGCCGGTCGTGCATGATGCGCTGGTGGCGGGGCAGGATCGTGAGTTCATCGGCCTGCTGTGCTGGCCGAACCTGCATGCCTGCCGCCAGCTCGTCGGCAATGCCGACGCGAGCTATGAGGAGGTGATCCGGCATCCCGACGTGATCGCCTGTCTTGAGAAGGGCTTGCAGGCGCACAACGCGTCCACCACCGGCAGCAGCATGCGGATCGCGCGTGCGATGCTGATGGTCGAGCCGCCATCGATCGACGGCAACGAACTCACCGACAAGGGCTACATCAACCAGCGCGCCGGCCTCGAACGCCGTGCCGCACTGGTGGAGAAGCTCTACGCCGGCAAGCCCGGCGACGACGTGATCATTTTGAACTGACCGCAGGATGGGTAGAGCGCAGCGAAACCCATCATCTCGAACCACACAACCGATGGGTATCGCTTCGCTCCACCCATCCTACGAACAACAACAGCAACGCGGGTAAGCGCCATGAATTTCGATTTCTCCGACGAACAGAAGCAGATGCGCGACGAGGCGCGGAAGTTCCTCAGCGAGCAGTGCCCGCCGAAGGCCGTGCGCGAAGTGCTCGACGGCAAGGCGCCTTACGACAAGTCGCTGTGGAAGGGCCTCGCCGAGATGGGCTTCCTCGGTGTCGCGATCCCGGAGCAGTTCGGCGGCGCGGGCGCCGGTCATCTTGAGCTCTGCGTGATCGCGGAGGAAATGGGCCGCGCGCTGGCACCGGTGCCGTTCTCTTCGACGGTCTATCTCGCCGCCGAAGCGATCCTGATCGCGGGCAGTGATGCACAGAAGCAGAAATGGCTGCCGAAGATCGCCTCGGGCGATGCCATCGGCACGCTGGCGCTGTTCGAAGGCAAGGGAAATCCCACGCCGAAGGCGGTCAAGGTCACGGCCAATGGCGGCGTGCTCAACGGCGTCAAGAAGCCCGTGCCGGATGGCGCGATCGCCGATTTCGCCGTTGTCGCTGCGCGCACCGGCTCAAGCGGACGCGAGTCCGATATCTCCCTGTTCATCGTTGATCTCAAAGCCGGCGGCGTCGAGGTCAAGTCGCTGACCAACATCGATCTGACCCGTGGTCAGGCCGAGATCACCTTCAAGGATGCCAAGGCCGAGCCGCTCGGCGCCGCCGGCGAGGGCTGGAGCGTCATCACCCAGGTGCTCGATCGCGCGGCGGTGCTGACGGCGTTCGAACAGGTCGGCGGCGCCGACCGTGCGCTGGAGATGGGCCGCGACTATGCGCTCGACCGTATCGCGTTCGGCCGTCCGATCGGCTCGTTCCAGGCGGTCAAGCACATGCTGGCCGACATGTATGTCTCGGCGACCTTGGCGCGCTCGAATTGCTACTACGGCGCCTGGGCGCTCTCGACCAATGCCGGTGAATTGCCGGAAGCTGCCGCCGCCGCGCGGATCAGCGCGACGCAGGCGTTCCAGCACTGCGCCAAGAACAACATCCAGGTTCACGGCGGCATGGGCTTCACCTGGGAGTTCGACTGCCACATGTACTACCGCCGCGCCAATGCGGTCGCGCTTGGTCTCGGCAGCCTGTCCTATTGGGAAGACGCGCTGATCGACCGCATGCGCAAGAAGAACGCGGCGTAGCCACGACTCGTCATTCCGGGGCGCGCGTAGCGCGAACCCGGAATCCAGAGGTTATTGATCGAGATTCCGGGTTCACGCTTCGCGTGCCCCGGAATGACGGAAAGAGATCGAAGATGAATTTCGACGACACCCCGCAGGAGGCCGCATTCCGCGCCGAGGCGAAAGCCTGGATCGCGGCCAATGCGCCCAAGCAATATGAGGACGAGCTGCGCAAGGCCTCGCTCGGCCGCGTTGCGCTTACGGGCGCCAACATCCTCGAGGTCGCAAAGGCCTGGCAGAAGAGGAAGGCCGACGCCGGCTGGGCTTGCCTGCATTGGCCGAAGGAGTATGGCGGCCGCGGCGCCTCGCCGATCGAGCGCGTGATCTGGCAGCAGGAGGAGGGCCCATTCGGCCGCCTGAGCTCGATGTTCATCATCGGCCACGGCATGTGCGGCCCGACCATGATGGCGTTCGCCGGCGAGGAGCAGAAGCGCAAATTTCTGCCGCCGCTCGCCTCCGGCGAGAAGATCTGGTGCCAGCTGTTCTCCGAGCCCGCCGGCGGCTCCGACGTCGCAGGCTTGCGCACCCGCGCCGAGAAGCACGGCGACGAATGGGTGATCAACGGCCAGAAGGTCTGGACCTCCGGCGCGCATTATTCCGACTACGGCATCCTTTTGACCCGCACCGATCCGACCGTGCCCAAGCACAAGGGCCTCACCATGTTCTTCCTGGACATGAAGAGCCCCGGCGTCGAGGTGCGGCCGATCAAGCAGGCGAGCGGCGCCTCCGACTTCAACGAGGTCTACTTCACCGACGTGCGGATTCCGGACTCGCAGCGGCTCGGCAATGTCAATGACGGCTGGAACGTGTCGCTGACCACGCTGATGAACGAGCGCATGTCGATCGGCGCCGGCGTCGCCACCGGCTTCCCCGAGCTGTTCGACTTCTGCAACAGCCTGATGCTGGAGGATGGCCCTGCGATCGAGAACCGCGCGGTGCGTTCGAAACTCGCGAACTGGGCGGTGAAGGCGAGCGGGCTGAAATACACCAGCATGCGCGCGATATCGGCACTGTCGCGCGGCGAGCGTCCGGGACCGGAGAACTCGATCGGCAAGCTGGTCGCCGGCTCGATGATTCAGGACGTTGCGACCTATGCGCTCGATCTGCAGGGCGCCGCAGGTGCCTTGAGCGGACCTGAGGATGCCGAAGCCGCCGGCAAATTCCAGGCGATGCTGCTGCGTGCGCCCGGTACCCGCGTCGAGGGTGGCACCGACGAGATCATGCGCAACATCATCGCCGAACGCGTGCTGGGTCTGCCCGGCGATATCAGGGTCGACAAGGACGTTCCCTTCAACAAGATCCCGACCAAGGGCCGCGCGTAGCAGCGCCGGAACAACGAGAGAGTTTCGCCATGAATTTCGATGACACGCCGCAGGAAGCCGAATTCCGCGCCATCGCTCGCAAGTGGATCGCCGCCAATGCGCCGAAGGAGTTCGAGGAGGAGCTCTCGAAGTCCTCGCTCGGCCGCATCCGGCTCGCCAAGCACGACATGGTCGAGATCGGCAAGGCCTGGCAGAAGAAGAAGGCGGAAGGCGGCTGGGCCTGCCTGCACTGGCCGAAGGAATATGGCGGCCGCGGCGCCACCCCGATCGAGCGCGTGATCTGGCAGCAGGAAGAGGGTGTCTACGGCAAATTGACCCAGCCGTTCCAGATCGGCGAGGGCATGTGCGGCCCGACCGTGATGGCCTGGGGCAGCGAAGAGGCCAAGCGCCGCTATCTGCCGAAGCTCGCTGCGGGCGAGGAGATCTGGTGCCAGCTGTTCTCCGAGCCGTCGGCCGGCTCCGACGTCGCAGGGCTTCGCACCCGCGCCGAGAAGAAGGGCGACAACTGGGTCGTCAACGGTCAGAAGATCTGGACCTCGGGCGCGCATTACTCCGACTACGGCCTGTTGATCGCGCGCACCGATCCGAATGTGCCCAAGCACAAGGGCCTCACGATGTTCTTCCTCAACATGAAGAGCCCCGGCGTCGAGGTCAGGCCGATCAAGCAGGCCAACGGCATGCAGGAGTTCAACGAAGTCTATTTCACCGACGTCGTGATCCCAGACAGCCAGCGCTTAGGCGCGGTCGGCGAGGGCTGGAGCGTGTCGCTGACCACGCTGATGAACGAGCGCATGTCGATCGGCGCGCGGCTTGCGACCGGCGTGCCGGAGATGTTCGAGTTCTGCTCCAACCTGATGCTCGAAGATGGCTTGGCAATCGACGATCCGGCGGTGCGCTCCAAGCTTGCGAGCTGGGCGGTGAAGGCGAGTGGCCTGAAATACACCAGCTACCGCGCCATCTCGGCGTTGTCGAAGGGCGAGCGGCCGGGGCCGGAGAATTCCATCGGCAAGCTCGTCTCCGGCCTGATGCTGCAGGACATCGCGACCTATGCGATGGATCTGGAGGGCGCCGCAGGCAGCCTCACCGGCGCCGACGAGGAGCAGGCCAACGGCCAGTTCCAGCAGATGCTCTTGTCATCGCCCTCGATGCGTATCGCCGGCGGCACCGACGAGATCCTGCGCAACATCATCGCCGAGCGCGTGCTGGGCTTGCCCGGCGACATCCGGGTCGACAAGGACGTGCCCTACAACAAGATCCCGACCAAGGGCAGATGATCGTAGGGTGGGTTAGCCGACTTGTCCGCCGTAGCTCAAGGAGCGAAGGCGGAAGGCGTAACCCACCGTTTCACCCGACGCGCAAGAAGAGGTGGGTTACGCTTCGCTAACCCACCCTACGAGAACGAGGACGCGATGGACGCCGCAGTAAAACAACAAGACCGCATTGACGTTTTGCAAGGTCTGCTCAACGAACGCTACTCGGTGCGCGCGTTCCTGCCGCGCGAGGTGCCGCGCGACGTCATCGAACATATCCTCAGCGTCGCACAGCGCACCGCGTCCTGGTGCAACAGCCAGCCCTGGCAGGTATTGATCGCATCAGGCGAGGCCAGGGAGCGCTTCCGCAAGGCGATCTATGCCGAGGCTGCGTCCGGCGCCAAGGACGATCACGACTTCACGCCGCCGCGCGAATATGTCGGGGTCTATCTGGAGCGCCGCCGCGAAAGCGGCTTCCAGCTCTACAACACGCTCGGCATCGCGCGCGGCGACAAGGCGGCCTATTCAAAGCAGGCGCTGGAGAACTACAATTTCTTCGGCGCGCCGCATGTCGCCGTCATCCACACCAACGAGCCGCTCGGCATCTATGGTGCGATCGACTGCGGCGGCTATGTCTCGAACTTCATGCTGGCGGCGCAGGCGCTCGGGCTCGGCACCATCCCGCAGGCTGCGCTCGCCCGCCATTCCGGCTTGATCCGCCGCCATTTCAACCTGCCTGACGACCGCCGGGTTGTCTGCGGTATCTCGTTCGGCTATGCGGACCATGCGCACAAGGTGAACAGCTACCGCACCTCGCGCGCAACTGTGGCTGATACTGTCACATTCATTGATGTATAGTTTCCTCAAGGCGGGATGTATCCTCCCGCCGAGGACAAGAAGAAGCGACAAGAAGAACCCAAGAAGAACAATGGCGAACAACGCCGCTCCGACGCCAGCCGAGATCAGCTGGCAACTGCACCGCCTGCCTGCGCTCGAGCGCGACGCGTTCATCGCCGCGCATTATCTGGGACAGCCCGTTGCCTGGAAGACCCGCTTCTTCGACGCGATCGACTGGGGCGCGGGCGAGGTGCTGCAATTCAGCTTTCTGCAACGCGGCTGGCACCGCCATGCACGGCTCGACAATCCGATCTATGCCTACATCGACATCCAGCAACATCCGGAAACACGCGGCCTGCGCCGCGGTCGTCGGATCGATCTCCAGGGCAGGATCAAGGGCGTCGACTTCGTGACCGGGATTACGCTTGAGCTCGACAAGTTCGAGATCCTGCCGGTCAATTTTCTCGACCGCTTCGTCATCAGCTCCGACAGCCGTTACTGACCAGGGCTTGATGAGAACAAGTATCAGCGGCATCGGTACCGCGTCCCCTCTCCCGCTTGCGGGGGAGGGCTAGGGTGGAGGTTCTCTCCGCGAGTCACATCGTGGAGAGAGCCCCCACCCGGATTGCATCTACGATGCAATCCGACCTCCCCCGCAAGCGGGAGAGGTGGAGGAGAAAGCGCAGCCGTGCCCCCTCAATGGTCGTGCGGCCGCAATTCGTGCGGGATGTGGCCCGGCTTGAGGCCGTCGCTGGCCAGCCACGCATTGGTGGTGTCGAGGGCGCGTGCGATGTGATCCGACGTCCGGGAGAAATCGTAGGGCGAGCCGACCAGCGGGCAGAGCGGCGGCACCACGAAATACTCGACATCGGGGCCGATATTCTCGAGCTCGTTGACGAGCTGGCGCGCGATCAGGAGCGTCAGCGCATGCAGCGCATTGGCGAGCGCGCCGACCGGCGGCGCCTGGTTGGCGCAGGCGTGTCCGGTCGGCAGCACGATCAGGCGTTTTGCCCCATGCTTCACGGCGACGCGAACCGGCGTGTTGCTGGAGATCGCGCCGTCGGCGAGGAAATGATCGCGGTAATGCACCGGCGTGAATGCGCCGGGGATCGCGGTCGATGCCACGATCGCGTCCGCGGTGGAGCCTTCCGACAGCACGACGCTGTCACCGCTGATGATGTCGGTCGTGACGATGTGGATCGGCATCCGCGCGTCCTCGAGATTGCGGAACGGGATGTAGTCGTCGATCAGCCTGCGGACGCCGTCGTGCGGGATCAGGAAGTCGCGCCGCCACAGGAAGCTCACCAGCGTCCGCCAGGTCACCGGGAATACGTCCTGCCGGTTCAGACCGCGCCAGATCTCGGCCAGCCGTGCCACCCCCGAGACCGTCGGGTCGCCGGCATAGAACGCGCCATTCAATGCACCGACGCTGGAGCCGACCACCATGTCGGCAACCACGCCATGCGCCGCCAGAGCTTGCAGCATGCCGACCTGGATCGCGCCAAAGCTGCCGCCGCCGGCAAACACAAAGGCCGTCATCGGTGCATCCGGATCGGTGATGGACAAGCTGCGGCTCCCTTGGGTCGCCGCGTTCGGGCAGGACTGCGCGGCGTTGGGAGCGTTATAGCAGTGGGGGAATGGACGGCGCCACATACACAGGTGTCGTCCTGGCGAAGGCCAGGACCCATAACCACAAATGCAAAAGGCTGGAGCCCGATGGGGCCCCAGCCTTCGCAAAACAGGGAGCGGTGGTAATGGGTCCTGGCTTTCGCCAGGACGGCAGTCTTAAAGGCCGACAGTCTTAACGCTCGACGAACGCCTTTTCGATCACGAAGTGGCCGGGAGTGTTGCCGCTGCCTTCCTTGAATCCGCGGGTCTCGAACAGCTGCTTCAGCTCTTCGAGCATCGCCGGGCTGCCGCACATCATGATGCGGTCGGTCTCGATGTCGAGCGGGCCCTGATGCAGGTCGGTGAACAGCTGGTTGGAGGTGATCAGGTCGGTGATGCGGCCGCGGTTACGGAACGGCTCGCGCGTCACGGTCGGATAGTACGACAGCTTCTCGGACAGCAGCGGGCCGAACAGCTCGTCGTCGCGCAGCTTGGCGACCAGCTCCTCGCCGTAAGCGAGCTCGGAGACCTGGCGGCAGCCATGCACCAGCAGGATCTCGTCGTAGCGATCATAGACCTCGGGGTCCTTGATCAGGCTCGCGAACGGCGCAAGGCCGGTGCCGGTCGACAGCAGCATCAGCCGTTTGCCGGGAATCAGGTTGTCGGTGATCAGCGTACCGGTCGCCTTGCGGCCGACCAGGATGGTGTCGCCCTCGCGGATCTTCTGCAGCTTGGAGGTCAGCGGACCGTCCTGCACCTTGATCGAGAAGAACTCGAGCTCTTCCTCGTGATTGGCGCTCGCCATCGAATAGGCGCGCAGCAGCGGCCGGCCATCGACCTCGAGGCCGATCATGGCAAACTGCCCATTCTGGAAGCGGAAACCGGAATCGCGGGTCGCCCGGAAGCTGAAAAGCGTATCGGTCCAGTGCTGAACGGAAAGAACTTTCTCTCGATAGAACGCGCTCATGTGTTTTCGTTTTCTCGACTGACCAGATTTAGAATGGTTTGATTTCTAGACTGCTCGCGACGGCGCAGAAGTGGCCGAAATCACTGAAGATCTCGCGTGTCCATTGCGCCAATGCATGAGATAGTCAAGATCAACTGGCGTGCAATTGCGATCTCAGAATGGCAGTCGTTCGATTTCGCGCAGAGGTTCAGCCACGACATCGTTAACACGCGATGCTGCAAGTAATTTACTTGCTGAGATCGATGCCGATCTGGCAATTAATTGCTACGAAAACCGCGGTGAAGGGAAAATGATCTCGTGGTCCTGATCAGCCAACGAATCTTCCTGGAAACCATCAAAAAATATTGTCTGGCGCACGCGATTGCGGTCGAGGTGCGGTCAGGCGGCTGGCTGGTCATCATGACCAGGGGCAATCAGCGGCGGCTCGCGATCGGCTACGACATCGGGCTGAACAGCGCGGTCGCGCATCAGGTCGCCAACGATAAATCGGCCTGCGCGGACGTACTGGCTCTAGCCGGCGTCCCCGCGATTCCGCACACGCTGTTTCTCGGCGCCAGGCTCAGCAAGCACATTCCGGGATCGGACTCGCTGGACGCGATGCAGCGTCTGCTCGACGCGCATCCGCAGGGACTCGTCGTCAAACCCAATGAGGGGACATCCGGCGAGCTTGTCTCCCGCGTCACGACGCGAACGCAGTTGGAGACTGCAGTGGCGCGCATCCTTGCCGCGCATCCGAGCCTTGCGATCTCGCCCTATGTCGCGATCGAGGACGAGGTGCGCGTGGTGCTGCTCGATGCACGCGCACTGATCGTCTACAGCAAGACGCGCCCAATGGTGGTCGGCGACGGCATCCATTCACTCCGCGCGCTGGCGCAGGCGACCGCGACGGCCGAGCAGCTCAAGACCCTGACTGAGGATTTCGACACCGCCGCGCTCGACGGCATTCCGCCGGCCGGCGAACGGCTGCTGCTCAACTGGCGGCACAACCTCGATGCCGGTGCCGAGCCCGCGCTGATCTCGGATGCTGCGACATACGATGCCTGCATAGCGCTCGCGACCATGGCCGCGCAGGCCGTCGGCATCCGCTTCGCCTCCATCGACGTCGTGCGCGCTGATGGCGCATGGAAAGTCCTCGAGGTGAATTCCGGCGTGAAGATGGAGGCGCTGGGCCGCCGCCATCCGGCGCTGGTCGAGGCCGCATATTCGGCAGCGCTGGACGCCGTGTTCGCCTAGGCGGCGCGCGACACGCTTCCATCGAGCGCCGGATCACTCTCGCAGATGCTCTTTCTCATAGGCGGCAACGATCAATTCCGATTGCTCGATCTGTGCCGTGAGACGGTCGATCTCGGCTTGCGTCTCCGGAAACACGTCAGCACCCGCCGTATTTCCGGATTCCAATTCTGCGATCAGTTCACGGTTCTTCCTGATCTGCTCGCGGTGCCAATCGATCTCGGGATCGTCCTGCATGAGCCAACATCCCGTCGGAAAGAGCTACAGCGCGAGCTCTCGCAGCAGCGCGGGTGGATAAACCGGCTTCGGAAAGAACTTCACGCCGTCAGGCAGTGTGCCGACCAAGGGCAGGCCTGAGATCACCATAACGCGCACGCCTGGATCGCAATCGAGAGCCAAACGTGCAAGCTCGATGCCGCTCATTTTGCCCGTGAGCTTGACGTCGGTGACCACCAGCGACGGATGACGCATCTTGATGGCCAGCGCCGCCGTCTCTGCGTCTTCGCATTGGATGACGTCGAAGTGCCCTTCTTCCAGTAACAGCGCAATCATGTCGCGCTGGATTGTATCGTCTTCGACCACGACTGCGGTCTGCCGAACTAGCCTCGCGTAACCCATGGCAACCTCCAACGATCAACCACAGTCATCAACCAAAGTTAATGATTGAGAACGCTTATGGTTCTGGTTCCAGCCTCGACGACTGACTGTTCCGCCGGATGTTTGCAAGTTCCGTCCGGAACAACTTTCGAGGTTTCGGCGTCATTGATGTGCGGCGAGCCGAAGGGCTCGGGCTCGAGGAAAGGAAGTCGTGCCAGGAGGCAAAACGCATGAAGAACGCCGGACAGCCGGATCGGGATTTTGACCAACCTTCCAGGGCCGACGCGACGGCCGACGCGCCAGCCTATCCGTCCTCCCGACGACGACTGGTCGAAGATCAAGCCCTCGAACGTCCTGCCCACGTCGTGCGGCGTCAGACGACGGAGCAAAAGACGGCTGATCCGGTTGGCGCACGCCTACCGCACGACATCATTTCCGAAATGGAAGCAGCGCTGAAGCAGCAGGTCGATCGGCTAGTCGCGAAGCGACATTAGCCGGCGAAGCGACGAGCTCGCAGACTTCAACAGCGCAATCTCGCTTGCCGATGATGCTCCAGAGATCGCGGCGCGTGGAAACTCGAAGCAAGATCCCCGCCGGATCGATGGAGTCTTGATGGGAGCGATCCTTGGACGAGCGATCTTCCAGGTCATGGTTGTTCTGGCGGCGGTCGGCATCGTTGCCCTCGCCTGCATGGCGGTCCACGGCGGCTACGCGCGGGCGGCGACGGCGCTTGCGGCAAAATTCACTCCGCCATTTTGATCCATTCAGCGGCTTGCTCCTCCCGCTCAAGGGAGTACGCTGATGCGCATTAATCGATCCGGATACAAATTATGCGCAAACTCCTTTTGGGCTTCCTCGCAGCCACGGCGTTCACCGCCGCCCTCAATCCTCCGGCCGCCCACGCCGTGTTCTGGCGCGGCGTCACGGCCCCGACGAATATCGACATCCACGGATATCCGATCATCAAGGAACCGCCGCCGAGCCCATGCCAGTTGATCCATGTGAATGGATACTGGGTGCGGCAGTGCCTGGATTTGCGGTATCGCTATTGGCGATGAACGAAGCCACGCCGTGCTTTCGACCTCTCCCTCCAGGGGAGAGGTCGAAGTTCGAGACTAAAGCGTGATGAGATTAGGTTGAACAGGATCGGCAGCGGAGGTTCACCTCTCCCTTGGGAGAGGTCGGCGCGTCGCGCCGGGTGAGGGTCCCTCGTTAGAGCTGCGCCCCTCACCCGATTTGCTGCGCAAATCGACCTCTCCCCGATGGGGAGAGGTAAAGCGAGCACGCAGCCAAACCGATTCGATCTAAATTCATCGCGCTCTAGTTCGCACCACCAGCCGAATCGTCGAGCGCCTTGAAGGCTTCTTCGAGCTGCGGTGACAGCGCGACGTTGAGCTTCTCGCCGGTCGGCAGGCGGGCGACGAACCATTTGTTGTAGAGCGGGACGATGTCGCGGTTCGAGGCGAGCTTGCGGAACGCGCGCTCGACCACGTCCTTCATCTGCGGCTCGCCCTTGCGGTACATGATGCCGTAGGGATCGTAGGACAGATAGTCACCGGTGACGCGGAATTTGTCCTGTGACTTGTGCCGCGCGATCAGGCCGTAGAGCAGGATGTCGTCGGTCGCGAACGCATCCGCCTTGCCGTCCACCAGCATCTGGTAGGACTGCTCATGGTCGCCTGCGGTGACGATCGTGAGGCCGAGCTGTTGCTTGGCGTCGACATTGTGCATCGCCTGCTCGTTGGTGGTGCCCTTGGTCACCACCACGGTCTTGCCCTTCAGGTCGGCGACCTGGTTGACGCTGGAAGCCTTCGGCACCATCAGCTTGGTGCCGGCCACGAACATCAGCGGTGAAAACGCGACCTGCTTGCCGCGCTCCGAGTTCGCCGTGGTCGATCCGCATTCGAGATCGATCTTCTTGTCGACAACCGCCGCAATGCGGTCGTCGGAGGTGACCTTGACGTAATCGATCTTGAGGTTGGCGTCGTCGACCTCGGCCCCGATCTCGTCGACGATCGCATCGCACAGCTCGAGGCTGTAGCCGATCGGTCGGTTGGAGTGGTCGAGGAACGAGAACGGCGGCGAGCTCTCGCGATAGCCGATCCGCACCGTGTGCGTGGCCTTGATGTTGGCGAGCGTGGGGCTGAGCCCCTCGCCCGCCGGCTGTGCGGTGGCCGGTCCGGCGAGCAGGCTTGCCGCCAGCAGACATGCTGACAGCAGACGTGTCGACGACAGCCGGCCCTCAGCCCTTATCGGCCTCCAGCGGGCGCGATGCATGCATCCCTCCCGTCAATGGCCGGCCATCACCGCGCCGGGCACGGCATCGCCCGGCACCGCGTCATCGGGCACGGCGTCGTCGGGCCCGAGCTCGTGCTCGGCCTTCAGCTCGCCCTCCCACTTCGCGACCACCGACGTCGCCAGCGAGTTGCCGATCACGTTGGTGGCGCTGCGGCCCATGTCGAGGAAGGTGTCGATGCCCATGATCATCAACAACCCGGCCTCGGGGATGCCGAACTGCGACAGCGTCGAGGCGATCACCACCAGCGACGCGCGCGGCACGCCGGCGACGCCCTTCGAGGTGATCATCAGCGTTGCCAGCATCGCGAGCTGCGTGCCGAGCGACATTTCGATGTGGTAGGTCTGCGCGATGAAGATGCTCGCGAAGGTGCAGTACATCATCGTGCCGTCGAGGTTGAAGGAATAGCCGAGCGGCAGCACGAAGGCCGAGATCCGCGAGGAGGCGCCGAACCGGTTCAGCCCCTCCAGCGTCTTCGGGTAGGCCGCCTCCGAGGAAGCGGTCGAGAACGCGATCATCAGCGGCTCGCGGATCAGCCGCAGCAGATGGCTGTAGCGTGGCCCGATCACGACGAAGCCGACCGCGACCAGGATGCCCCACAGGATCAGCAGCGACAGATAGAAGCCGCCCATGAAGACGATCAGCTTCCAGAGCACGCCGAGGCCGTTCTTCGAGACGGTCGCCATGATCGCGGCCCACACCGCGAGCGGCGCGAACAGCATCACATAGCCGGTGACCTTGAGCATGATGTGCGCGAGGTCGTCGATCAGGCTCATGATCGGCTTGGCCCGCTCAGGCATGGCGCCGAGCGCGACCGCGAAGAACACGGCGAACACCACGATCTGCAGGATCTCGTTCTGCGCCATCGCATCCGCGATCGAGGTCGGGATCAGATGGGTCAGGAACTTCTCGATCGAGAAGGCCGAGACCGGCAGGCCGGTGGACTGGGTCTTGTCGGGCAGCGTGCCGGGGAAATTGGCGCCGGGCTGCAGCAAATTGACCATCACGAGGCCGAGCAGCAGCGAAACGAAGGAGGCGGAGACGAACCAGCCCATGGTCTTGGCGAAGATGCGCCCGAGCTTGGCGCCGCTTCCCATATGGGCGATGCCGCCGACGAGGGTCGCAAACACGAGTGGCGCGATGATCATCTTGATCAGGCGCAGGAACAGCATTGCGATCAGGTTGACGTCGGCGGCGATCTCGGCGCGGCTGTCAGGAAAATAGTTGAAGACGATGGTCCCCATTGCGATGCCAAGGACCATCGCAAGCAGGATATACTGCGTAAACCTGTTCGACATTCTCTTACCCCGTCAGTTCCCGGCGACGGGCAAGTGTGGCAGATTTACGCAGCTACGCAACACGCTTCGCGCCGAGCGGGACTTTGCCGATCTGTTCCCGTTGTGGAATGCCAGCGTGGGGACTAGCGTTCATGCAGCGCACAATCTGTGCACTGAGCTGCGCGCGTCGCAGTCAAACTGCATGCGAAACGACCAACGCGAGGGGGAGACACCACAATGAACGACACCGTCAATCGCCAGATCCTGCTTGTTGAAAAGCCGACCGGCAAGCTTGGGCCCGAGCATTTTCGTCTGACCAAGGGCACGATCCCGGCGCCGAAGGATGGCGAGGCGCTGGTGCGGACGCGCTACATCTCGCTCGACGCCGCCAACCGCGCCTGGATGCACGGCGCCACCTACCGCGCTGCGGTCGAAGCCAACACCGTGATGGCCGGCGGCAGCATCGCCGAAGTGGTTTCGTCGAATGACCCCGGCCTGAAGCCGGGCGATATCGTGTTCGGCGACACCGGCTGGCAGGATTACGCCGCCGTGCCCGCCAAGCACCTGGCGAAGATGCCGAAGCTCGAGCCGATGACGCATCTGCTCAGCGTCTATGGCATCGCCGGCCTGACCGCCTATTTCGGCCTGCTCCATGTCGGCAAGCCCAAGGAGGGCGAGACCGTGGTGGTGTCGGCGGCGGCCGGCTCGGTCGGCTCGATCGTCGGCCAGATCGCCAAGATCAAGGGCTGCCGGGTGGTCGGCATCGCCGGCGGCAAGGACAAGTGCCACTGGCTGACGTCGGAGCTCGGCTTCGACGCCGCCGTCGACTACAAGGACGGCGCCACCTACAAGGCGCTGCGATCAGCGGCGCCGAAGGGCATCGACGTCTATTTCGACAATGTCGGCGGCGACATCCTGGAGGCCTGCCTGGCGCAGATGAACAACCGCGGCCGGATCGCCTGCTGCGGCGCGATCTCGCAATATGACGGCGTTCCCTCCGCGCACGGCCCGCGCGGCGTGCCCGGCCTGATCGTGGTGAAGCGGCTCGTCATGCAGGGCTTCATCGTGATGGACTACATGGACCAGCGCGACGCCGCGCTCGCCGACCTGCAGTCCTGGGTCGCCTCGGGCAAGCTCAAGGTCCAGGAGGACGTCATCGACGGCATCGAGAACACGCCGCAGGCGCTGATCGGGCTCCTGGCCGGCGAGAACCGCGGCAAGCGCATGGTGAAGGTGTAGAGGCAAAAGCTCTAGTTCCGTCATGCTGAGGTGCGCGCTCTTGCGCGCCTCGAAGCATGCACGGCCCGGACGTGGCGGCGCGGAGATAGATGGGCCGTTCGCCCTTCGAGACGGCCGCTTCGCGGCCTCCTCAGGGTGACGGCGATAGATTTCGCTCGGGCTAATGCACCGTACCCGATGCCTGCGGTGCAGCTTGCGGCGTCGCCGCCTTGCCCTTCTTCGCCTTGCGCCAGTTCTCGAAGTTCTGCACCACGACGAAGAACGCCGGCACGAACAGCACCGCGAGGCAGGTCGAGGCGATCATGCCGGAGAACACGGTGATGCCGATCGACTTGCGGGCGTTGGCGCCGGCGCCGGTCGCGATCACCAGCGGCAGCACGCCGAGGATGAAGGCAAACGACGTCATCAGGATCGGCCGGAACCGGGCGCGCGCCGCGTCGATCGCCGAGTCCAGCACCGGCTTGCCGTCGCGGATGTGATGTTCGAGTGCGACCTCGACGATCAGGATCGCGTTCTTGGCCGACAGCGCGATCAATAGGATGGTGCCGATCTGGGTGTAGAGATTGTTCTCGATCCGGAGCGAGGTCAGCACCAGCATCGGCCCGAGCAGCGACAGCGGCACCGCCAGGATCACCGAGATCGGCGCGTACCAGCTTTCATATTGTCCGGCGAGCACGAGGTAGACCAGCAGCAGCGCGAGCGCGAACACGAAGTAGATCTGGCTGCCGACCTCCTTCTCCTGGTACGACATCGCCGTCCACTCATAGCCGGTCCCCGGCGGCAGCGTCTTCGCGGCGATCTCCTCCATCAGCGTCATCGACTGGCCGGAACTGTAGCCCTGCGACGGCAGGCCGATGATGGTGGCCGACGGGTAGAGGTTGTAGAGGCTGATCAGCGACGGCCCGACCGACGGCGTGATGTTCGCCACCGTCCCGAGCGGGACCATGTCGCCGTTGTTGTTGCGCACCATCATGTTCTGGATGTCGCGCAGCGTCAGCCGGTATTGCGCATCGGCCTGGGTGTAGACCTGGAAGGTGCGGCCGAACTTGGTGAACTGGTTGACGTAGCTCGCGCCGAGATAGGACGACAGCGTCGAGAAGATCTGGTCGGTGGTGACGTGCAGGGTCTCGGTCTTGACGCGGTCGACCTGGACGTCGAACTGCGGCACCATCGAGCGGAACGACGACTGCACCCGCTGTAGCGCGCTTTGCGTCTGCGCGTTGCTGACGACGGCGCCGGTGACCGCCTGCAGCTTGCCGTAGTCGGCGTTGCCGTCGCGCAGCTGCACCTGCATGGCAAAGCCGGCGGCATTGCCGATGCCCTGGATCGGCGGCGGCGGGATCACCAGGATGCGCGCCTCCGGGATCACCGTGAGCTTGTCGTTGAGGCCGTAGACCAGCGAGCGCAGATCCTCGCCGGGGCCGCGCGAGCCCCAGTCCTTCAGGATCACATAGGCGACACCGGCATTGGCGAGGCTCGACGAATTGTCGAGCGCGGAGATGCCGGCGATGGCGACCACCTGCTCGACGCCCGGCGTCTTGCGGGCGATCTCGGTGACCTCGTCGAGCACCCGCTGGGTGCGATCGATCGCGGCGCCGTCGGGCAGCTGCACGGCGGCCAGGAGGTAGCCCTGGTCCTCGATCGGAATGAAGCCGGTCGGTACCCGCGACAGCCCATAGCCGGCGATTCCGATCAGGATCAGCGCGATGAGGACCGAGGTCTTGGCATGGCCGGCAATGCCGCCGATCACCTGCGTGTAGCCCCGCTCGACGCCGTCATAGATCGCGTTGAAGCCGCGGTAGAAGAAATTGCGCTGCTCCGGCGGTACCGGCCGGCGCAGCCACAATGCGCACTGCGTCGGCTTCAGGGTCGCGGCATTGACCGCGCTGAGCAGCGCGGTCGCCGCGATCACCAGGGCGAATTGTGCGTACATCCGGCCGGTCAGTCCCGGCAGGAAGGCCGCCGGCAGGAACACCGAGATCAGCACCAGCGTGATGCCGACGATCGGCGCGAACAATTCGTCCATCGCCTTGATCGCGGCGTCATGGCCGGACATGCCCTGCTCGATATTGTGCGCGGCGCCTTCGACCACCACGATGGCGTCGTCGACCACGATGCCGATCGCCAGCACGATCGCAAACAGCGTCGACAGGTTGATGGTGAAGCCGAGCGCGGCCATCGCCGCGAACGCACCGATGATGGTGACCGGCACTGTCGTCGCCGGCACCAGCATCGCCCGCCAGTCCTGCAGGAACACCAGAATCACGACCAGCACCAACAGGCCGGCCTCGATCAGCGTCCGGTAGACCTCGTCGATCGAAGCCTGGACGAATTTCGTGGTGTCGAACGGCGTGTCGTATTTGATGTCCTGCGGGAACTGCTTGGCGAGCTGCGCTACCTTCTTCTGCACTTCCTTCTCGACCTGCAGCGCGTTGGCGCCCGGCGACAGGAACACGCCGATGCCGGTGGCCGGCTTCTGGTTGAGCGAGAACACCTGGCTGTAGGTCTGCGCGCCGAGCTCGACCCAGCCGAGATCGCGGACCCGAATGACGTCGCCGACATTGCCGGTCTTGACGATGATGTTCTCGAACTGGCTCGCGTCATCGAGCCGGCCGTTGACGTTCAGCGTGTACTGGAATGCCTGCCCCTGCGGCGCCGGCGGCGCGCCGACCTGGCCGGCGGTGACCTGCTGGCTCTGCTGCTGGATCGCCTGGATCACGTCCTGCGGCATCAGCCCGCGCGCCTGCAGCTTGTTCGGATCGAGCCAGACCCGCATCGAATATTGCCCGGCGCCGAACACGGTGACGTTGCCGACGCCCGGCAGACGCGACAGCTCGTCGCGGATGTTGATGGTGGCATAGTTCGACAGGAACAGGCTGTCGTAGGTCTTGTTCGGCGAGGTCAGCGTCACGAACAGCAGGATCGAGGTCGATCGCTTCTGCACCGTGACGCCCTGGTTCTGCACCGCGGTCGGCAGCTGCGACAGCGCCGAGGAGACGCGGTTCTGCACCAGCACCTGCGCGAAATTGAGGTCGGTGCCGATCTTGAAGGTCACCGTCAGCGTGTAGGTGCCGTCGGCGCCGCTGTAGGACTGCATGTACAGCATGTCCTCGACGCCGTTGACCTGCTGCTCGATCGGCAGCGCCACGGTGTCGATCACGGTTTTTGCCGATGCACCGGGATAGCGCGTCGTCACCTGGACGGTCGGCGGCACCACGTCGGGATACTGCGCGACCGCGAGATTGAACAGCGCGACGCCGCCGATCAGGATCATCAGGATCGCGATGACGTTGGAAAGGACCGGCCGCTCGATGAAGAATTTCGAGATCATGGCGCGCCCCTCACTTGGCCGGTGCCGGAGTCGCGTCGCCCTTCTGCATCTGCGGATCGACCTTCTGGCCGGGGATCGCGCGCAGCAGCCCGGCGGTCACGACGCGGTCATCGGCCTTCAGTCCGCTCTCGATGACGCGCAGGCCCTCGTCGAGCTGACCGGTCGTCACCTTGCGCTGCTCGACCAAATTGTCGGCATTGACGACCAGCACGTAGCGGCCGCTCTGGTCGCTGCCGATCGCCACGTCAGGCACCAGCAGCGCATTGTCCTGCTTGTCGATCGGCACGCGAACGCGGACATAGAAGCCGGGCAGCAGCACGCGATCCGGATTGGGCACCAGGCCGCGGACGGCAAGCGTTCCGGTCGATTGACTGACGGTCGGCGACAGATAATCGAGCTTGCCCATGTGCGGATAACCGGTCTCGGTCTGCAACCCGACCTCGATCGGCAATTGCCTGAGATCGTTGAACGTCATGCCGCGGCGACGCGCCTCGTCCCGCACCCGCTGCACGTCCTGTTCGTTGACGTTGAAGTTCACGTAGATCGGGTCGAGCTGCACGATGGTGGCAAGCTGGGTCGGCGAGGCCACGCCGACCAGTTCGCCGACCGAGACCAGATGGTTGCTGACGATGCCGTCGAATGGCGCGGCGACGTTGGTGTAGCCATAATTCACCGCAGCGATCTTGGTGTTGACCTGAGCCTGCTGCAGACCAGCCTGCGCGTTGTCCCGCGTCGATGTCGAGGTTTCCAGCGTCGCCTGCGACACCGCCTGGCGCTGCACCAGATCCTGCTGCCGCTTGAAGTCGGACTCAGCCTGCTTCAGCGTCGCCTGCGCGCCGACTTCGGCAGCCTGCGCCTGCTCCAGCTTCAGCTTGTAGGTCTCCGGCTCGATCGTGAACAGGGTGGTCCCCTGCTTCACCGGCGAACCGTCCTGATAATTGATCGACTGTAGAAAGCCCTGCACGCGCGCGACCAGATCGACGGTCTTGATCGGTGCGGTGTTTCCGGTGGCGTTCAGATAGCGCGTGATGGCGCGCTGCACCGGCGGCGCGACCTCGACCTTCGGTGGTGGCGGCGCAACAAAACTGTTTTGCTCGCAGGCACTTAAACTGACGAAGGCCGATACGACGCAGATGATGCGCGTCAGCGGCGCATTTCGCAGCCGCAAAAAATTGCTCCGATCGAAATGTGCCGACGCGCGCGCATGCCTCATTTCCGAGCCTCAGTTCAAATGACTTAACTCAAACGTGGTAGGCGGCAAAAAAATCAACCTGCTTCTTCCATAGCAACAATCCGCTTGCAGCGGAACTCGAAAGCGAAAATGATGCCGCTCGCGAAGGTTGTCACAGCAAGAATTTTCAGAACGCAGTTCAGTTGAGCCGGCGGCTTCCGGCGCAACGAGAGGATTTATTCAGATGATCAATGCGTTGATACGTGCAACGAAGCTTTCCGCATGGCTCGCGCTTGCGGCATTCGTGAGTACCGCGCCGGCCTTGTCGCAGGCGCCGACCCAGGCGCAGCGCGACGCCATCAAGTCGCAATGTCGCAATGACTACATCGCCCATTGCTCCAGCGTCCCGCCCGGCGGCGAAGCGTCGCTGCAATGCTTGCAGAAGAACACGGCAAGCCTCGGCCCCGGCTGCGCCAGCGCCGTGAAGGCCGTGGAAGCGCCGGCCGCTGCGCCTGCGGCGGCCAAGACCGAAGCTGCTCCCGCGGCCAAGCCCGATGCCGCTGCGGCGACGACGGCCAAGCCTGCCACGGAGGCCGCAGCACCGAAGGCAGCCGGAGCGCCGTCCAGCGCGCAGATCTCGGCGATCCGCAGCGCATGCCGCTCCGATTATCCCAAGGTCTGCGCGGGCGTGCCGACCGGCGGCGCACCGGCGCTGCAGTGCCTCGAGAAGAACAAGGCGAAGCTGTCGCCGGCCTGCGAGAAAGCGGTCGCTGCCGCGGGCGGCGGTGGCGCCGC
>NZ_LGHK01000171.1 GCF_001908235.1 Bradyrhizobium sp. NAS96.2 | reverse complement strand
CCGGACGGCCCCGCGTCCACCGCCGTCGTCCTGGCGAAAGCCAGGACCCATAACCACCGCATTTGGTGATGGGCGAGATCGTGGCCCCAGCGTCGCGCAATAATGACCATTCGTGGTTATGGGTCCCGGCCTTCGCCGGGACGACGATGAGGATAGTTTTCGATTTAAACACGCGGTGTCATCACCCGCGCATGCGGGTGATCCAGTATTCCAGAGGCAGTCGTTGTTGAACCGATGAGCCGCGGCGTACTGGATCGCCCGGTCGAGCCGGGCGATGACAGGTGCTGGGACGAGACTCTCTCCACGCGTCGTCCTGGCGAAAGCCAGGACCCATAACCACCGCATTTGGTGATGGGCGAGATCGTGGCCCCAGCATCGCGCGACAATTGAGATTTGAGGTAATAGGTCCTGGCTTTCGCCAGGACGACACGGAATGTTTGGCGCGGCTTGTGAGTCGTACAGGCCGGACAACCCACTCACCCGGGGCTACGCATTCTTTTCCCTTTCACAGTTTCGTTGCTATGGTCGCGCGTGATCCATTCCCGCTCACGGCCCTATCCATGCAAAGCCCACGTCCCGACCGCATCCGCAAACTTCTCGCCGACCTCGTCGCCTTCGACACCGTCAGCGACCGCAGTAATTTGCCGCTGATCGATTACATCGAGCGCTATCTTGCCTCGCTTGGCGTCAGCAGCCAGCGCATCGTCGATGAGACCGGGCAGAAGTCCTCGCTCTGGGTCACGGTCGGCCCCGAGGACAAGGCCGGGCTGGTGCTGTCGGGGCACACCGATGTCGTGCCGGTGGCCGGACAGGACTGGAGCCACAATCCGTTCGAGCTCGTCGAACGCGACGGCCGGCTGTACGGCCGCGGCACCACCGACATGAAGGGCTTTGTCGCGGTCTGCCTCGCGATGGTTCCGGAGATGCTCGCGGCCGACCTGAAGACGCCGATCAATCTTGCGATCTCCTATGACGAGGAGATCGGCTGCGTCGGCGTGCGGCCGATGCTGCGCGAGGTCGCGCGCAAGCCGGTCAAGCCGCTCGGCTGCTTCGTCGGCGAGCCGACCCAGATGCAGGTGATCATCGGCCACAAGGGCAAGCACGGCGTGCGTGCCACGTTCCGCGGGCTCGCCCGCCACTCCTCGATCGCGCCGGACGGGGTCAACGCGATCGAATATGCGGCCGAGCTCATCACCGAAATTCGCCGCCGCGCCGCGTTGCTGGCCGCGGATGCCGAACAGAGCAGCCTCTACGACGTCCCGCACTCGACCCTGCTCACCAGCATCGTTCGCGGCGGCGCCGCGCTCAACATCGTGCCCGACCATTGCGCCGTGGAGTTCGAATGCCGCGGCATCGGCATCACCGAGTCGAGGCA
Organism: Bradyrhizobium sp. NAS96.2; assembly: GCF_001908235.1. Lineage (GTDB taxonomy): Bacteria > Pseudomonadota > Alphaproteobacteria > Rhizobiales > Xanthobacteraceae > Bradyrhizobium. The sequence continues at coordinate 16,907 of NZ_LGHK01000171.1, read as the reverse complement.
AGTGACGGATGCGATCATCGCCTGGGCGAAGGCCGAGATCGAGCCCAGGATGCGCCAGCAGCATCCCGAATGCGGCATCGACTTCGAGGAGATCCTCGACTACCCCGCGCTCGACACCGCGGCGGACGCACCGATCGTCACACTCGCCAAGCAGCTCGCCGGCCGCAACGACCACGCCAAGGTCGCCTTCGGCACCGAGGCCGGCCTGTTCGTCAGCATGGCGGACGTGCCGTCGGTCGTGGTCGGCCCCGGCGCAATCGCGCAGGCCCACACCCCGGATGAATTCGTCGAGATGTCGCAACTCGAGGCGTGCGGCGATTTCGTCGCGCGGCTGATCGCGCATTGCGCGAAGGCTTAGACTCTTAGGATGGGTAGAGCCAACGGGTCCGCACAAGCGCGGCCCGATGATAAACTCCGCGAAACCCATCAATTCATATCCGCGGCACGAAGCTGATGGGTATCGCTGCGCTCCACCCATCCTACGGATCTTGGATAGATCACAGACCATCCGGCGGCAGGCCCGGTCCGGTTGCGGCCGGGCGGAGCTTGTCGCGCTTGCGCTCGCGGTAGAAGGCGTAGAGGCCGGAGGCCACGATGATCGTAGCACCCGCGAGCATCGCACCGTCGGGCTTGTGGCCGAAGGCGAGATAGCCGGTCAGCATCGCCCACAGCAGCGCCGTGTAGCGGAACGGCGCCACCGCCGAGATGTCACCGGTCCGCAGCGACACGATGATGCATTGATAGCCGATCAGGATCAGCACCGCAGCGAATGTGAGCAGGCCGAGCGCCTGGCCGGACGGCGGCTTCCAGCCGCCGAGCGGCACCAGGACGGCGGCGCCCGCCGTCGTCACCGTCACGGTCGTCAGCAGCGTGATGAACGCGGTCGGCAGGTCCTTCGGGATGCGGCGGGTTGCGAGATCGCGCACCGCACAGAAGCCGACCGACGCCAGCGCCAGCAGCGCGGCCTGGCTGAAGCCTTCCGCACCGGGCCGGACGATCACCAGCACGCCGATGAAGCCGGCCGCGATCGCAAGCCAGCGCCGCCAGCCGACCGGCTCGCCGAACACCAGCGCCGCACCGAGCGTGATGACCAGCGGCAGCGCCTGGAAGATCGCCGACGCGTTGGCGAGCGGGATCTGCGAGATTGCCGACAGATAAGTCAGCGTGCCGCCGATCTCGCCGATCACGCGCAATCCGACCGGCCAGATCAACAGCGCGCCAAAACTGCGCAGCGCAACGCGGTACCAGGCGAGTGCCGCGACCAGCACCATCGCGACCAGACCGCGGACCAGCAGGATCTCCCCGATGTTGAGCTCCGCCGACACCGCCTTGGTGATGGTGTCGTTGACCGTGAAGCTGGCCATGGCCGCAGCCATGAACAGGCTGCCGCGAAGATTCGAGGAAAGGGGCAAAGTGAAATTGTCCGATCAGGACCAGGGCGGGCGTTGACCGGACCGACTTGCCAAAGCGGCGCTGCGAACTCAAGTCACAGATGACTACAATGCGGAAACATGCCGCAGCGCGCGGCAGCGGTGGTGCCCTGCTCCGCCCCCGCTCTTGCGGGGAGCGGTCAAAAGAGAAGCGGCGCGAACCCTGGGGGATCGCGCCGCGTTTTCAGATCAGGTTGCGCCGGCCTTCTGCGCGTATTCCCATGATGCCTTCGACAGCGGCACGGTGCGCGCGGCCGACTCGAGGGCCTTGGCATTGGCGGCGGTGCCGTCGCGGACGCGGCCCGCAATGCCCTGCGTGATGCCGGCGAGGCGGAACAGATTGTAGGAAAAGTACCAGTTGAGATCCGGCACGGCCATACCGGTCACGTTGCAGTAGATCTGCGCGGCTTCGTCCTGGCTCGGAATGTTCAACGCCTTGAGGTCGGCGTTGGCGAGGCCCGGCATGGTCCACTGCATCAACAGGTAGGTGAAGTCGGCCATGGGATCGCCGAGCGTCGACAACTCCCAGTCCAGCACCGCCTGCACCCGCGGCTCGGTGGCGTGGAAGATCATGTTGTCGAGGCGATAGTCGCCGTGCACGACCGAGACGCGCTTCTGCTCCGGCACCGTCTTCGGCAGCCACTCCGCGAGCTTCTCGAATTCCGGAATGTGCTGCGTCTCGGACGCGCGATACTGCTTGGTCCAGCGGTCGACCTGGCGGGCAAAATAATTGCCGGGCTTGCCGAAATCACCGAGGCCGATCTTTTCGGGATCGAGGACGTGCAGCTTCGCCAGCGTCTCGATCTTGCTGGTGAAGATCTTGCGGCGTGCGTCGGCGTCCTGGCTAGGCAAGGTCGGATCCCAGAACACCCGCCCCTCCTCCATCGACATGATGTAGAAGGCCGAGCCGATCACCGCATCGTCGGTGCACAGCGCATAGGCTTTCGCGACCGGGAAATTCTGCTTGCCGAGCGCCGCGATGACACGGAACTCGCGATCCACCGCATGCGCCGACGGCAACAGTTTACCGAACGGCCGGCGGCGCATCACGTAGTTGCGGCCGGGGGTTTCGAGCTTGTAGGTCGGGTTGGACTGGCCACCCTTGAACTGCAGGACCTTGAGCGGACCCTGATAGCCCTCGACGTGTTCCTTCATCCAGGCATCGAGGTTCGCCTCGTTGACACGATGGCGCTCCTCGACTTCCCGTGTTCCGGAAAATTCTTCGTCTTTCCTGACGCCGTCCGCCACGATGACGCTCCCTCAACTCGATTTTTCAAGGAGCGCGTTGGGGCGCTCCCGCGATCAGGCTGGCACGCCAGCCTGATTTCTCTTTTTCATTCTGAGCACGATGTCAGCGCGAACGCCATGCGTTCCGCGTCATGCTCAGTGCGACGTGTTTGCATACTTCCGAACTTCCAGCCTGGCAATGGCGCGATTGTGCACCTCATCCGGACCGTCGGCGAGACGAAGCGTGCGGATGTGGGCATAGGCCTTCGCGAGCCCGGCATCGTCGGAGACACCGCCGCCGCCGAACGCCTGGATCGCCTGATCGATGATCTTCAGCGCCATGTTCGGAGCTGCAACCTTGATCATCGCGATCTCGGCCTGCGCGGTCTTGTTGCCGACCTTGTCCATCATGTCGGCGGCCTTGAGGCACAGCAGGCGATTCATCTCGATATCGGTGCGGGCCTCGCCGATGCGCTGCTCCCAGACCGAATGCTCGATGATCTTCTTGCCGAATGCGGTGCGCGAGGCGAGCCGCTTCACCATCTTCTCCAGCGCTTCCTCGGCCTGGCCGATGGTGCGCATGCAGTGATGGATGCGACCCGGACCGAGACGGCCCTGCGCGATCTCGAAGCCGCGGCCCTCGCCGAGCAGGATGTTCTCCTTCGGCACGCGGACGTTCTCGAGCAGCACCTGGGCGTGGCCGTGCGGCGCATCGTCGAAGCCGAACACCGGCAGCATCTTCTCGACCTTGATGCCGGGGGTGTCGAGCGGCACCAGGATCTGCGACTGCTGCTGATGCTTGGCGGCGTTGAAGTCGGTCTTGCCCATCAGGATCGCGACCTTGCAGCGCGGATCGCCGACGCCCGACGACCACCATTTGCGGCCGTTGATGACGTAGTGATCGCCGTCCTTCTCGATCCGGGTCTCGATGTTGGTGGCGTCAGACGAAGCCACCGCCGGCTCGGTCATCAGGAAGGCGGAGCGGATCTCGCCGTCCATCAGCGGGCGCAGCCATTTGCGCTTCTGCTCCTTGGTGCCGTAGCGGATGAACACTTCCATGTTGCCGGTATCGGGGGCGGAGCAGTTGAACACTTCCGACGCCCAGGAGATGTGGCCCATCTCTTCCGACAGCAGCGCGTATTCGAGGTTGGTCAATCCCGCGCCGTGGAATTCGTCGTCCTCATGCGAGGACGGCGGCATGAACATGTTCCAGAGGCCTTCGGCCTTCGCCTTCTTCTTCAGGTCCTCGAGGACCGGGATCACCTTCCAGCGCGGGCCTTCGGCGTCCTGCTTCTCGTAGATCGGCACCGCCGGGCGGACATGCGTTTTCATGAAAGCCTGAACGCGCTCCAGCCACTCCTTCTGCTTGGGCGACATCGTGAAATCCATGGGACGCTCCTCGTTTCCTAGACTTGGGCTTGGGCCTTGCCGTTTGAGCCTTGGTTTGAGCCTTGGCCTTTTGGGCAACATTGTTGACCCCGCCTCCGCGGCTCGCAAGGGCGTTCGCGGAACGGCGGCGGTGGTGGTGGTGGTGTGCCAGAGCGCCGCCCCGCGATCAGCGGATTGACATTTCCGGCTCTTCAAACGATAGTTTCATACAAATGTTTGAAATGCAACTCCCTGTCGTCTTCGTCATTCCCCGGCGTACCGCGGAATAACGGAAAGGCTCTCAGCCATGGCCAGCGACCAGACCCGATCCGCCATTCTTGCCGCCGCCGAGCGGCTCTATGCCGACCGCGGCTTCGGCGACGTCACGCTGCGCGACATCGTCGCGGAGGCGAACGTCAACCTCGCGGCGGTGAACTATCATTTCGGCTCCAAGGACGAATTGATCGCGGAGCTGTTCGTCACCCGCAGCATCCAGACCAACCGCGAGCGCCTCAATGAATTGAAGGCGGCGGAGGAAGCCGGCGGCGGACGCGCCGCGATCGAGGACATCATGCGCGCCCTCGTCGGCCCCACCTTGCGCGGCTGCCTCGGGCCCGACCGCGAGGGCTCGACCGCGGCACGCTTCATGATCCGCGCCTCGATCGAATCGGTGCCGCCGATCCGCCGCATCAAGAACCGCGAGGTCGACCACTTGCGCAAATTCGCCGCCGCGATGCGCCGCGCGATGCCCGGCCGCGACGATACCGAGTTGTATTGGGGCCTGCACTTCGCGCTCGCGATGGCGCACCACACCATCCGCGAGAAGGAACGCCTGCTGCGGCTGTCCGAAGGCAAATGCGACCTCGACGACGTCCGCGCCATCATCGATCGCGTGGTCACGGTCTCGGTGATGGCGCTGACGATGGGCGACGTGCCGAGCAAGCCGGCCGCGCGGCCGGTCCTGGTGCACGGCCGGCTGACGCGGCAGGATCTGTAAGCGCCCTTCCTTAAAGCGCGATGCGATTTGGCTGATCCGCCATCGCGCTTTAGCTCATTGCTTGAGCATGATCTCCGCGCAAACGCTACGCGCCTGTCGCGGGGGAAAACCGCTTCGCACTTTTCCGGATCATGCTCACACCATCGCGATGCAGTCGATCTCGATGTCGAATGGTCCGGTCCATTCCGGGATGCAGACGAAGATCCGCGCCGGCAGATCATCTGCGAAGTATTTTCGGTAGATTGTATTGAAGGTCGCGAAGTGTTTGGCCGAGGTGCAGAAGATGTTGCACTTCATCACGTTGTCGAACGACGCGCCGGCCGCTTCAAGACACTGCTTGAGCTGCTCCATCACGAGCTCGCTCTGCCGCTCGATCGAGGCCCCGGCCGCGAACTCGCCGGTTGCCGGATCGAACGGCGGCAGGCCGGAGACGAACACCATGTTGCCGGCCCGCGTGACCGCCGACGCCGGCGCCTTCCAGCGCTCCAGCCAGCTGGAGATCGGTTCGACGCGGATCACTTCCCGTTTCATGATTGGCACCTTCGATGAGGGATCGATGGCGCCAATCTAGCAGGCGGGTGTCAATGATGTTTCGATGCAGGTCGAAGTGTTGTTGGAGTCGACCGCACTGTCACCGTCATCCTGAGGAGGCCGCGCAGCGGCCGTCTCGAAGGATCGACGGCCACCAGCCGGGCCGTTCATCCTTCGAGGCTCGCAAGCGCTCGCACCTCAGGATGACGGAACCCGCTGCATGGCCTATCCGATCAATCGAGCAGTGCTATAGGATCCCCTGCGCCTTCAGGCCTTCGACCTTGGCGTCGTCATAGCCGATGGTCGCCAGCACGTCCTTGGTGTCGGCGCCGAGCAGCGGCGGGGCGCGGTAGTCCGTGATCGGGGTGCCCGAGAAGGTCAGCGCGTTGCGGATCAGCGACAGATTCGGCTCGAAGGGGTGATCGACCTTGACCCGCATGCCGCGCGACTGCACGTGCGGATCGCTGAACACCTGCTCGAAATTGTTGATCGGGCCCGACGGCACGCCGGCCTCCTCGAGCTTCTCCAGCCAGTAGGCCACCGGCTGCTTCAGGAACAGGCCGGCGAAGATCGCCATGATCTCCTTGCCGTGCACGACGCGGTCGTTGTTCTTGACGAAGCGCTTGTCGCTGGCGAGCTCGGGTTCGCCGAGCACGGCGCAGGTGCGCTGGAACTGGCCGTCATTGCCGACCACCAGCATCAATTCGCCGTCGGTGCAGCGGAACACGCCGGCCGGCATGCCGCCATTGCCCCAGGTGCCGCGGCGCGGCGGCATGGTGCCGTTGACGAGGTAGATCTGCAGCCAGTGCGACAGCGAGGCGATCACCGTGTCGAACAGGCAGACGTCGACATGCTGCCCTTCCCCGTTGTTGGCGTCGCGATGGTACAGCGCCGACAGGATACCGATCGAGGTGTTCATGCCGGTCATATAGTCGACGATCGAGGGGCCGACCTTCATCGGGCCCGCGCCGGGCTCGCCGTCGATATGGCCGGTCACGCTCATCAGGCCGCCCATCGCCTGGAGGATGGCGTCATAGCCGGCGCGCGTGGCGTACGGGCCGGTCTGGCCGAAGCCGGTGACCGAGCAATAGATGATGCCGGGGTTGATCTTCTTGATCGTCTCGTAGTCGAGGCCGTAGCGCTTGAGGTCGCCGACCTTGTAGTTCTCCATCATCACGTCGACCGACTTGGCGAGCTCGCGGATGATCGCCTGCCCTTCCGGCTTGGCGATGTTGACCGTGACGGACTTCTTGTTGCGGTTGGCGCAGAGGTAGAACGAGTTGTTGTTGTTCGCCTTGCCTTCGGGATCACTGAGATAGGGCGGGCCAAAGGCGCGGGCGTCGTCGCCGCCGCCGGGCCGCTCGATCTTGATCACCTCGGCGCCGAGATCCGCCAGCATCTGGGCCGACAGCGGGCCCGCGAGCACCCGCGTCAGATCGAGAATCTTGATGCCCGAAAGTGGCAGAGCCGACATGAAGCATTCCTCCGATATCTTGCTAAATCTTGATTATCCGGCGCCAGACCGCGTCCTCGCGATGTCTTTCGGCGCCAAGGCTTGCCGATACACCATTTTGCTGCCGCGAGCACTGCATTGTCGGCATGAAGCCATCCGCAGGCGGCCTATGTGCGGCGCACCGGCCACGTCCCCGGGGAACCCGCCGCGGGAATCGGGCCGATTGCCGCCACGCGAAATTGTGAACGGGCCTGACACCGATTTGCCTCAGCATCAGCGGTATTTTTACCGCGACGAGGAGGACACCATGCGGACGATCACGACGGTCGGGCTGCTGCTGGCGCTGCTTGCGGCCGCCATGCCGCCGGTGGATGCGCGCAGCCGCCACGGCCATGGCGGCGGGCACGGCCACGGCATGCATGCCGGCGGCGCACATCGCGGCGGCGGATTGGCCACCGGCAAGCAGCACGGCGACGACGCCTACACCAGGGCGTCCTCCGACGAGGAGAACCGCCTGCTCAACACCAGGCTGAAGAGCATCTGTCGCGGCTGCTAGAGCACGATCCAGAAAAGTGCGAAGCGGTTTTCCCTCGCGACAAACGCGAAGCGTTTGCGCGGAGACCATGCTCAAGGAGGCATCGCGCCGATATCGGGACTCTAGGACGCGATCGCCGCCTGCCGCGGCTGCGCGGTGGCGCCGATCAGCTTGCCGATCTCGGGCTTGCAGCCGCCGCAATTGGTGCCGGCTTTGAGGCAACGGCCGATCGCATCGACGCTGTCGGCGCCCTTCTTGATCTCGGCGGTGATCTGGTGCCGTCCGACGCTGAAGCAGGAGCAGACGATCGGGCCGACATCCTCGCCCGCGCCGAACGGCCGTCCCGCCAGCAGCGCCATCCGCGCATTGGCGGATAGTTGCTGTTCGGCGAACAACCCGGTCAGCCAGGCCCGCGACGGCAGCGTGTGATCGGGCGCGATGAACACGCAGCCTTCGAGCCGGCCGTCGCGCACCGCCGCATACCGAAAGCGGCCCGCCGCCGGATCGCGGTAGGCGATCCATTCGATCTCGACGCCTTCGAGCCCGAGTTGCGCCCTCGCCCAGTCGCGCCAGCTCTCCGGGCGAACGTCGAGCGCAAGCTCCAGCCGCGTGCAGTCGCCGGCCTTGCCGTAGACCCAATAGCCCGACGCCGGACGCTTGATCGCGTCGCGGCTCAGGATGAAGGCGTGCCATTTCGGCGCGTAAGGATCGGCCTTGACCGGCGTGTGCTTGGACTCCGGCTGGCCGGACAGCGGATCGACCGCGGGATTGACCAGCGCATTGACGCGCCCCTCGCCGGCGAACTCCTCGTTCCAGTGCATCGGCACGAACACGCAGCCGCGGCGCTGGTCGGCGCTGACCACGACGCGCGCGATCATCTCGCCCCAGTTGCTGGTCAGCAGCACCAGCCCTTCGTTTTGCAGGCCGGCCTGCCGCGCATCCTCGGGGTGAAACTCGGCATAGGGCTCGAACACATGCGACAGCAGCCGCCCGGTCTTCCCGGTCCGCGTCATGGTGTGCCACTGATCGCGGACGCGGCCGGTGTTGAGCACAAGCGGAAAGTCGCGGCTGGTGGCGTGGCGCGCCGCGCGCGGCGCAACCGGCACGAAGCGCGCCTTGCGGTCGGGCGTGAAGAATGTCTGGCTCTCGAACATCCGCGGCGTGCCAGCCGGATGCTCCGACGTCACCGGCCACTGCACCGGCGCCAGCGCGTCATAGGCGACGTCGTCGAGTGCAGCCAGCGCCGAGATGTCGAAATCGCGCCGGCCGTTATTCTCGAAGCCCGACAGTTCAGCGTGCTCGCGGAACACCTCCGCGGCTGACGCGTAGTCGAAGCCGGGATATCCCATGCGTTGCGCGACATCGCAGATGATGCGCCAGTCGGCGCGCGCCTCGCCCGGCGCTGCAAGGAACGGCCGCTGCCGCGAGATCCGGCGCTCGGAATTCGTGACCGTGCCGTCCTTCTCGCCCCACGCCAGCGCCGGCAGCAGCACATCGGCAAGCCGTGTGGTGTCGGTGTCGCGCATGCAGTCCGTCACCACGACGAGCTCGCAGGCCTCGAGCGCGGCCCGTGCGCGATCGGCATCGGGCAGGCTCACCACCGGATTGGTCGAGATGATCCACACCGCCTTGATGCGGCCGTCGGCGATCGCGTCGAACATGTCGACCGCCTTCAGCCCGCCCTTCTCCGCAATCACCGGCGCGCGCCAGAACCGCTGCACCAGCTCGCGATGCGCGGGGTTTTCGAGCTCCATATGCGCGGCAAGCTGGTTGGCGAGCCCGCCGACCTCGCGGCCGCCCATCGCGTTGGGCTGCCCGGTCAACGAGAACGGCCCCATGCCGGGACGGCCGATGCGCCCCGTCAACAGATGGCAATTGATGATGGCGTTGACCTTGTCGACGCCGCTCGACGACTGGTTGATGCCTTGGGAATACAGCGTGACGACGCGTTCGGTCCGGGTGAACCAGTCGAAGAACAGGCCGACCGCGCCTTCGGTCAGGCCGCAGGTCGCAGCCGTCTGCGCCACAGTCTGTCCCGCCACCTGCTTGAGCGCGTCGACGACACCCGTCGTGCAATTGCCGACAAAGCTGCGATCCACCGCATTGCTGCCGGCCAGGAACGCGAACAGCCCGTTGAACAGCACGGAGTCGCTGCCCGAGCGCAGCGGCAGGTGCAGATCGGCGCCCTCGCAGGTCGCGGTGCGGCGCGGATCGATCACCACGATCTTGCACGCCGGGTTCTTCTCCTTGGCCGCCAGCATGCGTTGGTGCAGGATCGGATGGCACCAGGCGGCGTTGGAGCCGACTAGCACCAGGAGGTCGGCCTGCTCGAGATCCTCGTAGCAGCCCGGCACGGTGTCGCTGCCGAACGCGCGCTTGTGCCCCGCGACGCTGGAAGCCATGCAGAGCCGCGAATTGGTGTCGATATTGGCGGTACCGACAAAGCCCTTGGCGAGCTTGTTGATGACGTAATAGTCCTCGGTCAAGAGCTGGCCGGAGACATAGAACGCGACCGCGTCGGGCCCGTGCTCGCGAATAACGCGGCTGAAGCCGTCGGCGACACGATCGAGCGCGTCATCCCACGCCGCCGGCACGTTATCGATCATTGGCTCCAGCAGACGCCCGTCGAGATCGATGGTCTCGGCCAGCGCCGAGCCCTTGCTGCAGAGCCGGCCGAAATTGGCCGGATGTTGCTTGTCGCCTTCGACCCGGACCGCGCCCGCCGCGTCCTTCGACGCGATGACGCCACAACCGACACCGCAATAAGGACACGTGGTCTTGACGGGCATTGCCTGACGCTCAGCTCACCGCAGCCGCCTGCCGCACCGACAGCCAGACAACGCCGTTCTCGACCTTGGCCGGATGGGTATGGGTGCAACCTTCATCAGGTGCGACCGCCTGGCCACTGGCCAGCTCGATGACGAAATTATGCAGCGGACAGGTGACGCGCTTGTTGTGCACGATGCCCTGCGACAGCGGCCCGCCCTTGTGCGGGCAGCGGTCGTCGAGCGCGAACACCTCGTCGCTCTCGGTGCGGAACACCGCGATGTTGCCGCCCGGGGTGCGCACCACGCGCGAGCCGAGCCGCGGAATGTCGTCGAGTGCGCCGATTTCGATCCAGCTGGTCATGCGAGCTCCAATTCGGCGAGAGGCGCGAATTCGTTGCGGTCGACGCCGCGGCTGGCGCGCTCAGCCCACGGATCGGTCTGCGCGAACTGCTGCGAATAGGCGAAGCGGCCGAACAGCGCCTTGCGGTTGGTGATGTCGTCGACCACCCGCTTCCTGATCTGCTCAAGGCCGACGCGGTCGCACCATTTGTACATGCGTTCGAGATACCAGCCCTCTTCGCGATAGAGCTGGGTCAGCGCCACGATCACCTCGAGACACTCGTCCTCGGTCTCGACCTTGGTCAGGAATTCCGTGCCCTTGATGTGCAACCCGGCTGCGCCGGCGAAATGGATCTCGTAGCCGGAATCGACGCAGACCACGCCGACGTCCTTGCAGGTCGCCTCCGCGCAGTTGCGCGGGCAGCCGGAGACGCCGAGCTTGACCTTGGCCGGCGTCCACGACCCCCACATGAACTTCTCGAGCTTGACGCCGAGGCCGGTGGAGTCCTGGGTGCCGAAGCGGCACCATTCGGAGCCGACGCAGGTCTTGACCGTGCGCAGGCCCTTGGCGTAGGCGTGGCCCGACACCATGCCGGCGTCGTTGAGATCGGCCCACACCGCCGGCAGGTCCTCCTTCTTGACGCCGAGCAGGTCGATGCGCTGGCCGCCGGTGACCTTCACCGTCGGGATGTTGAACTTCTCAGCAACGTCGGCGATGGCACGCAGCTCGCTCGGCGTGGTGACGCCGCCCCACATCCGCGGCACCACCGAATAGGTGCCGTCCTTCTGGATGTTGGCGTGGACGCGCTCGTTGATGAAGCGCGACTGCTGGTCGTCGCGGTATTCGCCGGGCCAGGTCGCGAGCAGATAGTAGTTCAGCGCCGGACGGCAGGAATGACAGCCGTTCAGCGTCTTCCACTCCATGAAGCGCATCACGGCGGGAATGGTCTTGAGCTGCTGCTCGACGATGACGCGGCGAACGTCGTCATGGCTGTGATCGGTGCATTTGCACAGCGGCTTGACCTTCGGCGCCGCCGAATAGTCGCCGCCGAGCGTGAATGCCAGCACCTGCTCGACGAGGCCGGTGCAGGATCCGCAGGACGACGACGCCTTGGTATGGGCGCGGACGTCGTCGAGCGTGAACAGCTTCTTCTCGCTGATCGCCTTGACGATCGCGCCTTTGCAGACGCCGTTGCAACCGCAGATCTCGGTCTCGTCGCTCATCGCGGCGACCGAGTTCTGGCCGCTGACGCCGCCCTCGCCGAGATTAGCGGCGCCGAACACCAGGCGCTCGCGCATATGCGAGACGTCGGTGCCGTCGCGCAGATGCTGGAAGTACCAGGGGCCGTCGATAGTGTCGCCATAGAGCACCGCGCCGACGATCTTCTTGTCCTTCAGGATGATGCGCTTGTAGACGCCACGATTGGCGTCCTGCAGCACGATCTCCTCCTTGTCCGGCCCCGGCGCGAAGTCGCCGGCCGAGAAAAGGTCGATGCCGGTGACCTTCAGCTTGGTCGAGGTGACCGAGCCGTCATAGGTGGCAAAGCCCTTCATCGCGAGATGGTTGGCGCAGACCTTGGCCTGGTCGAACAACGGCGCGACGAGGCCGTAGGTCTGGCGGCGGTGCTGCACGCATTCGCCGACCGCATAGATGCGGCCGTCATAGGTCTGCATGGTGTCGGAGACGACGATGCCGCGTTCGCAGTAGAGCCCGGCCTTCTTGGCGAGCTCGAAGTTCGGGCGGATGCCGACCGCCATCACGACGAGATCGGCCGGCAGCTCGGTGCCGTCGCCGAAACGCACGCCGGTGACGCGGTCCTCGCCCAGGATCGCCTGGGTCTGCGCCGGCATCTTGAACACCATGCCGCGCTCTTCCAGCGACTTGCGCAAGAGGCCGCCGGCCACCGGATCGAGCTGGCGCTCCATCAGGGTGTCGAGCAGATGCACGACCGTGACGTTCATGCCGCGCTTCATCAGGCCGTTGGCGGCTTCGAGGCCCAGCAGGCCGCCGCCGATCACGACCGCGTTGCGATAGTCGGTCGAGGCCTTGATCATGCGATCGACATCATAGATGTCGCGGAAGCCGATCACGCCCGGCAACTCCTTGCCCGGCAGCGGCAGCATGATCGGGTTCGAGCCCGTCGCGATCAGCAGGCGGTCGTAGGGAACGCGATCGCCGGCATCGGTGACGACTTCGCAGGTCCGGCGATCGATCATGCTGATCGTCTCACCCTTGCGCAGCGTGATGTTGTTGTCCTCGTACCAGTCGACGGTATTGAGCATGATGTCGTCGACGGTCTTCTCGCCGGCGAGCACCGGCGACAGCAGGATGCGGTTGTAATTGCCGTACGGCTCGGAGCCGAACACCGTGATGTCGTAGAGATCGGGCGCGCGTTCGAGCAGCGCCTCCACCGTCCGGATGCCGGCCATTCCGTTGCCGATCACCACGAGCTTCTGCTTGATCACCTTGTCGAGCATGGTCTGCCTTTCAATTCCGACGGCTGTGCTCAGCGACGCGGCGCGCGTCGTCGATCGACACCGATAGAGGTTTGGAGTTGTTAGGAAGCCCAGCCGCGGGCGCAGACCGTCCTCAATGACGATCGATGTTCCGTTATCGATCGATATACAAAACGCGTGCCAACTCGCAGCGGACAAATTTTGCTGCAAAATCAATCGGTTTTGAGCGACATCGAATCAGCCCGATGACGCGCCACCGCGATAGCTGGCCGATTTTTTAGCCACGCCGATGATCTCTTGTGCATCACAGCATCGACGTCGGCGATGATGATCGCCGGCCCGCGATCCACGTACCACCGCATGCCCATGGCGCATCGCACAAGAAAGCATCAGGGTGCGCGTTTGCGCGGCGGCGCTTGCTGCAAGCCACGCCAATTCCGATCGCAGAATACGGTTCGCGATCTCGCGGCAACGTCTTGCGACTGCAAGGCAAAGCGACGCGATCGATTCGATGGCACGCAAATTGCTGAGCTGTCTTCTTGACGGAGTGCGTCTCAACGACGAGCGCACCCACCATTCACCCACATTCGATTTGTCTGCGCCTGAGATTGCCGCGCGTCTGCGGCCGTCTCGGCCGCATCACCGCGAGACGATTGCGATGAAGCTAGCCGAGTTCAAGAAGGCCGGTCACTGGCCGACACTGCTCGCCGCATTCCTGTACTTCGACATCAGTTTCATGGCGTGGGTCGCGCTCGGACCGCTGATCGTCTACATCGCGCGCGACATGAATCTGGCCGTGAACGAGAAGTTCACCCTGGTCGCCATTCCCGTGCTCGCCGGCGCGCTGTTGCGCGTGCCGATGGGCATTCTCGCCGACATCATCGGCGCCAAGCGCACCGGCATCATCGCCCAGCTGGTCGTGATCGCCGCGACCGCGTCGGTCTGGCATTTCGGGTTGACCAGCAAGCTTGCGATCGAATTGTTCGGGCTCGCGCTCGGCGTCGGCGGCGCCTCGTTTGCGGTCGCCCTGCCCCAGGCGAGCCGCTGGTATCCGCCGCAATATCAGGGCGTGGTGATGGGAATCGCCGGCGCCGGCAATATGGGCGTCGTGCTCGACACGCTGCTTGCGCCGTCCATTGCAGAACATTGGGGCTGGCAGGCCGTGTTCGGCTGCCTGCTGATTCCGATGCTGATGGTGCTCGCCTATTACGCATTCGCAGCCAAGGACGCGCCGGGCGAGCGCAAGAAGATCTCGCTGAAGGCCTATGGCGCGCTGCTGAAGGATTCCGACAGCCGCTGGTTCATGTTCTTCTACTTCATCACCTTCGGCGGCTTCGTCGGCCTCGCCAACGCGCTGCCGCTCTATTTCACCGTGCAGTATCACGTCTCCGGCGTGGCGGCCGGCATGTTGGTCGCGCTGATCGTCGCCTTCGGCTCGGGATTCCGTCCCGTCGGCGGCATGATTGCCGACCGCATTGGCGGCATCCGTTCGCTGTCGATCCTGTTCGGTGTCGTTGTCGCCGCCTATGTCGTGATCGCCTTCATGCCCGAAGGCCCAGTGGCGGCGACGCCGGGCGGCTGGGCGCTGACCGAGCTGCCGCGCATCGCCTGGATCTCGGTGCTGCTGTTCTCGATCGGCGTGCTGGCGCTCGGCATGGGCAATGGCGCGGTGTTCCAGCTGATCCCGCTCCGCTTCCGTCGCGAGATCGGCCTGATGACCGGCTTGGTCGGTTGCGCCGGCGGCATCGGCGGCTTCTTCCTCGCCCAGACGCTCGGCTATGCCAAGGGCATGACCGGCGGCTTCGGCGCCGGCTTCCTGTTCTTCGGCGCGCTGGCGTTGCTTGGCTTCATCGGACTTGCGATGGTCAAGGTCCGCTGGCGCACCACCTGGGGCGCGGTGTCGGGAGCGCGCGTCTGACGGCCCGCTCCCTCGGGAGAGGATAGCTCGGACGTGGCGAACGGCGCGCAACGGCATTTGCAGCGAGACCTGCAAAGGGATCTGGGCGTTCGCGTCGGCTTCGCCAGCGAGACCGGCAAGCGCGCCGCCAATGAGGACTATGTCGCGGCCTGCCTCGGCCAGCCGGGCACGCTTCACCGTGATGTCGTGGCCGCGGTCGCCGACGGCGTCGGCGGCCACAAGGGCGGACGCGAGGCCGCGGAGGTCGCGGTCCGCAGCTTCATCGACGCTTATTATTCGCTGCCCGAGACGCTCGGCGTCCGCCGCCGCGCAGCCCGGGCGCTGGAAGCCGCCAACAGCTGGATCTACGGCCAGGGCCGCGTCGACGCCGCGCGCAGCGGCATGGCGTGCGCGTTCTCCTCCATCATCCTGTCGCGGCGGCAATGCCATGTGATCCATATCGGCGACACCCGCGCCTACCGGCTGAGCGACGGACGGCTGGAACGCCTGACGCAGGATCATATTGCCGGCCGCGGCGACCTCGCGCATATGCTGAACCGCGCCATCGGCTTCGAGGAATTCGCCCGCTTCGATTACACGTCAGTGGGGCTCCGGCAGCATGACCGTCTCTTGATCTGCAGCGACGGGGTTCACGGCGCGCTCGGCGATTCCCGGCTTCAGCAATTGCTGGAGGAACGCACGCCGCCCGACGAATCGGCGCGCAGCATCGTCGATGCCGCGCTCGCTGCCGGCAGCAGCGACAACACGACCGCGCTGGTGCTCGACGTCGTCGACCTGCCGCCGGCGGATCGCGACGACCTCACGCACGCGATCGCGACGCTGCCGATCTTGGACCTGCCGCAAAGCGGCGACACGATCGACGATTTCACCCTTGGCGACGTGCTGTCCGACGGGCGTTACAGCCGTTTGTTCAAGGCGACCGACAAGCGCGCCGGCCGCGACGTCGTGCTGAAATTTCCGCATCCGCGGGTCGCGAGCGAAGGCTCCTACCGCCTCGCCTTCGTGCGCGAGGCCTGGGTCGCCGCACGCGTGCGCAGCCTCTGGATCGGCGAGATCATCGAGGTGCCGGCGGAGCGACAGACCAGGCTCTATTCGGCGATGCCGCTCTACGAGGGCGAAACGCTGGAGCAGCGGCTCAAGCGCGCACCGCGCCTGTCGCTCACCGAGGGCATCGCGATCGCGACCAAGCTGGTGCGCGCGGTCACGGCGCTGCACCGCGCCGGCATCATCCATCGCGACATCAAGCCCGACAACGTCATCCTGCTGAAGGACGGCGGGTTGCGCCTCGTCGACCTCGGCGTCGCACGCGTGCCGCTGCTGGAGGATTTTCCCGCCGAGGACATTCCGGGCACCGCGAGCTACATGGCGCCCGAACTGTTCGGCGGCAAGGCCGGCGATGAGGCCTCCGACCTGTTCGCGCTCGGCGTCACGGTCTACCGGATGTTCACCGCGAACTATCCGTTCGGCGAGATCGAGCCATTCTCGCGGCCGCGCTTCGGCAAGCCCGCACCGCTGTCACGCTATCGGCCGGACCTGCCGGCCTGGCTCGATGCCGTGATCGGCAAGGCGCTCAGCGTCGAGCCCGCGCAACGCTTCGGCGACGCCATCGAGTTCGCCCACGAACTGGAGAATGGCGCGACCTGGGCCGGCCCCGCCGTCACCACCCGCAAATCGCTGCACGACCGCGATCCCGTGACGTTCTGGAAAGTGCTGTGCGCCATCCTTGCTCTGGTGATCGTGGTGCTGCTGGCGCGGCATTAGCACGATGAGATTTGGCTAAGGCAGCCTGTCCACGGATTCGCTTCGCCTCTCCCGCTTGCGGGGGGAGGCCGACGCGCGCAGCGCGGCGGGTGGGGGCTCTCTCCTCAATGCGA
The DNA here is from genome assembly GCF_001908235.1 of Bradyrhizobium sp. NAS96.2. Classification (GTDB taxonomy): domain Bacteria; phylum Pseudomonadota; class Alphaproteobacteria; order Rhizobiales; family Xanthobacteraceae; genus Bradyrhizobium. The sequence continues at coordinate 10 of NZ_LGHK01000171.1, read as the reverse complement.
CTCGCGGAGA
>NZ_LGHK01000170.1 GCF_001908235.1 Bradyrhizobium sp. NAS96.2 | reverse complement strand
CCAGCCGCACCTTCTCCCAATCATCGTAGAAATACTCGGCGAGCAGCGGAATTATTTTGTTACGCATGACATCGTCCAGCTTGTCGCGACTGTCGCAGTCGATGAAATAGGCGTGGCCTATCTGATGCTCGCGATCGAACAGATATTCAATTCGCTCGTTAAGACGACGCAGCACAGACGACAGGTCCACTGTCCCAACCTTCAGATTCAGAAGGGAAGGACTTGGCATTAGCTCCTTGAAGTGAAACCGACGGCGCAATGCCGTATCGAGCAGCGCAATCGAGCGATCGGCGGTGTTCATGGTTCCGATGATGTGCAGATTTGCAGGAACACCAAAATCGTCTCCAGAATAGGGCAGCGTCACCGTTAGAGCGTTGATACATCCCAGGCGCTTGTCCGGTTCAATGAGCGTTATCAGCTCACCAAAGACTTTCGAAATATTGGCTCGATTAATCTCGTCAATGATCAGAACGTACGGAACCGAATCTCCATTCGGAATCCCGTTCTTGCCCTCGCCAATCGCATGCGCCGCCTGCTGAGCGACGGCAGCTACGCGCTTAAACACTCCATTGGTCGGCTTCAGACGGAAGCCCGCAATTGCCTGGCCGTCTCCGTCCTGGCCAAGGCTGGTGTCGGGCCGCAGCCCTTCTACAAATTCCTCATAGCTGTAGCTCTGATGGAATGTAACGAACGCAATACGTCCGGCTTGCTTCAGGGCGTTGAACCGCCTCATGAGCGCCTCGCGCCCGGGCTCCGCTGGCGGTCCTCCATCACAGAGCTTCACGGCCTCTAGAGCGCTTGAATATGTCTTTCCGGTTCCAGGTGGGCCGTAGAGAATCAGGTTAGTCGCCATTTGCTCAGACACGCGGGCCCCCTGCCCAACCGACTGCGTCAATTCCTGTTTTGATATCTGGTTTCCGGACGCGAACTGCTCATACCAGTCCAAGGCAGATCGTAGTTGCGCACCACTCGTCACGCGCACGCTTCTCACCGTCCGAGGAAACCCTTGCTCTCGGAAGGGAGCCGTCGGCTGATGCGTCAGACGGTTGGGCAGATTTGAATGCCGTCCTTCATTCGGCGCGTACACTAACTGTTCGACACCTGGGACTGATAATCCATTGTCCTCGAACCATAGCTGCACAATCTTATTGCCGCGCTGAAGCGCCAGTTCCCGCCCGTCAGCGAGAGCAAACGAAGCCAAATTCATTGTGTCGACCTTAGGCACTCCATATCGGCGACGCATTTCTGCTTCCGCGGCCGCGACGTTGATATCGTCCCCGTCACTGATTCCGAACGTGAATGTCGTTGTCGAGCTATTGAGGGGCCCCTCTCGCGCGACCAGCGAAACACCGGCCTCAGCAAGGAATTTGTCGCCCCCAATGGCGCTACATACAGCTGGGAAAGCATTACTAAGACCCAGGGCGCTGTGCACGTCGCTTGCTTTAATTGAGACAGAATTGTCGCCGCGCGCTCTTGCCGGTTCGATGAAATTCACACGCACGAAATGACGTATATCGTCGGCTTGACTCATGAACGACCTTCTAGAGTATCATAAGAGTGAAAACATCGGATCTATCTGCAACCCGGAATCAGTTCGGCATTTTGAGTAACCGTACAGCACCACTGGATTTTTCGATGCCCGATTGGACGCCTATACCATTAGATTATGAGAGATACGGCAAAGGAAGCGAGACGTTCGTTGCATTAGAGACCGTATTTGACGCGAATTCTCTGGGCAAGGCTACTCCCGCAGCTGACGCTGAGCGCCAGGACCACTTCCTACGCCAGTTGAAGAACATCTCCTGGCATCTGGGGACCGAGCATGTCCCGGTGTTCTTAAGCTTCAATGGTGACAAGCGTCGAATGGACAAAGGTTGTGTTGGGCACGCGGTCGCGGCCGGCGCAATCAAGGCTCCCACAAATGGATCCGATGGCTACGTCGTGAGCGTAACCCTATTAAGCAAGCCAGGCTCCACCGCGAACGACGCGGTTAACCCACTTACTCGGTTCAAACAAGGTTACCGTGCGTATGTCCTAAGCAAGTACAAGCAGTTTGACCTTACGCTCCAGCCTGGCGGCGATAAGGGATACTATTTCAAGGCGGTTGATTTCCCACCTTACATGCGCCTGGTGCACAGCTTCACAAAGTCATCGGTCATTCTGGTATTTGAAGGACGTTGGAAAAACGTCGCGTTGACCATCCTGACAGACTTACCCGACTCGATGCGGATCGAGCGCCATGACAAAACGGTCGATCTGGTCACAAGTACGCTTCCGATCGACTTTACTGCGCCCGTTGAAACTCAAGCTCGTCCGATTGATGCCGCCATGGAGGCAGCCAAGCAGCTTTTGCCGTATGCCAACTTGGTTCGTCAGGCTTTCGACCAAGAGGTCTCGACCGAGGCCGACCCTCGCCGCTCTTGATGATGGATTTGCAATCGAATTTCACACGTTAGACGTTATGGAAGGGCTGGGCTTTTTTAGCGCCGCTTGGGGCCAATCACGGACAATCGTCGAATAATTCTTGGGCAGCTATGATCTTATCCGTGCCGAACGGAAGCATCGATCCTGAAGCGGCTGATAGAAGCCGGGAAGTGAACACCTTGCTCAATCGACTAAAGCGAAACGAACGTCGGGGCAGCAAACCTAGATGCCACCTGCTGACACACGGGTCTCCAGATATAGTTGCTCAAAGGCTGACGGCCCTAGTGGCCCCCTTCGCAAGCATATCCCCGAGCGATTGTTGGATGCCGCTAGGCTTCGAAAGTACTGCAGAGGCCACTCTGCCGGAGGCAGTGCGCCTGTTGTCCGAAGATGTGCGGGTTGAACTTAAGCGGTGGTGGCTTGCTGTACCTTCGGATAAGACGCGAACACCTCACTGGGACATTGCCAGTACCTGCACGATCGAAGGCAAGGCCGGCATCGTATTGATCGAAGCCAAGGCGCACGAACAAGAGCTGATAAAGGAAGAGACTGGAAGGAAAGGCATTGAAACTGCCGTGTCTGGAAGTGCACGCCGCAACCTCCTGCGGATTGACTGGGCCATACGAGACGCGAATGCTGCTTTGGCTGAAGAGACCGGGCTGCCGTGGGCCCTATCGCGCGACTGGAACTATCAAATGTCGAACCGGTTTGCATGGGCGTGGAAGCTAGCGGATCTCGGCATTCCCGTCGTCCTGGTCTACCTGGGCTTTCTCAGCGCCAGCGAGATGAGCGACCAAGGCAGGCCATTTACCGACAATGTGGATTGGGAGGGCGTCGTGAAGCGTCATAGCCAGGCCCTGTTCGCCGCAGAGGTTTGGGGGCGGCGTTTGGCGTGTGGAAGCGTGCCGTTCGTCCCGTTGATCCGGTCGTTTGAGGTGCGTCTCACAGATTTGGCGGCGCCCTGATAACGAACGCGACGCAATGACCGCCCTGGGGTCACTTTCGACCGGTTCAGCGGGCTTGTCGGGTGGGTGTCCACTTGCATCAAGGCCGGATCTATTTAGTCAAGCCAGAAGCCCGCTGAACCGCCGCTGTCCACGCAGACTGCTGCAGCCGCTGGTTAGCGGCGTCAAAGTTGTTTTATATAACTGAGTAGAGCGGGCGGTCGATCGAGGAAGGAGTTAGTCATGGCTACCGGACGGGGGATGCAGCTTACCCGGCAGATCGGTGAACACCTTGTGGCGGCCGAACTTGGAAGGCTGGGCTATATTGCTGCACCCTTTGCCGGAAACGTACCACTGTACGACCTATTCGCGGCGGACAGCCGAGGTCACGCGATCCCCATCCAGGTGAAGGCAATCAACGGCGGGTCATGGCAATTCAACGCCGACGCCTTCTTGGACATAGAAGTGAAAAATGGTGAGCAGGTCGTCAAGGGTACGAAAAAGCTGCTCAACCCCAAACTGCTTTGTATATTCGTGCTGCTGGTCGAACGCGGCAAAGACGAATTCTATCTGTTTCACCTGAGCGACCTACAGAAGCACTGCGTCAAGGTTTACAAACCGCGCGGTAGATCTTCAAAGAATCCAGATTCGAGGCATTGCGCCGTATCGCCGAAGGAATTTAGTCGATTCAAGGAAAACTGGGAGCTCCTAGAGAGCGCATTGCAACAGTAGAAAATTGTTCAGGCTGTCGCGAGCTTGCCGAAGAGGCCCGATGTCGCCGGTGGGCGATAATCGGTTACCCAGACAGCAACCGCGATCGTGCGACGGCACAGTACGTCGCGCACGGCACGCAGGTATTTCGTTTCGGTCTAACAAACGCGGCAGGCATAATCAGCCACACAACATCGCATGCGTTTCCCCGGCGGACCGCCCGCCCTCCGTTCGCGCATGAGATGTTATGGAAGAAGTAGGTCAATGGCTGACTATGGCAGCTGGTATGCTCGCTAATTCTGCGTGCCCTCCGATCCCGGACCCCACGACCAGGGACAGTGAAGTATTATGTGCGCGTGTTACTCACTCAGCACTTTCCTGACAAACGCGAGTTGTCCCTGGCGCCTGATCAATCGCTGCTGGCAAGCGTCGCAACAAATCACCCTCTGCTGTCTCACGCCGCGGTCGGCAAAGACGAGTTCTAATAGCCAGGTCGAAAAGCTCCGGCGCGCAGTGCGTGTCGGTCCGCTAAAATAGCCGACTAAAGAATCGCGAAAGCATTCACGGCTCGTTGCCAAAGTTGCCATCCTGCCGATTTGAGCAACCTTCTGGTTCGACGCGGCCAACGCCTCGTGAGGCGGCAATCGCGCGTTCTCAACTGCCCGATCGGCCATAAACTGGAGAAGACCGCCGTCGCGGCTGCTTCTCTGATCGAAAAGGAGAACCGCGACAGAGGCCTTGCCGTCTCGGCCGGCGCGTCCGAATTCCTGCAGATAGTCCTCGACTGAGGATGGATGCTGCCAATGGATGACCATGCGAACGTTTGGAATGTCTAGGCCCATGCCGAACGCACTTGTACAGATAATGCGGTCGACCTTCGGGCGACTTTCCCCCGCAAACCTCTTCAAGAGCTGCTCCCGCTCCCAGGCATTGCCGAGCTGCGAGTAGTAGAAGGGCGTCTCCAGCCCGCATTCTGCAAGATAGTTCTGTAACGCCTGTCCAATCTTAAGGGTGGGCACAAAAATCATCACTTTCCCCCGACCCGGCATCGGGACACGGCAGAGCTGCGCGATCGCCTGAGGACGTTCGTCGAGCGGTACGCTCCATCGAAGAAGTCCAATGTTGGGGCGGTCGACCCCGCGGACAAATACCTGAGCGTCGGGAATCCCAAGCGAAGTCAAGATGCGCTTTTGCATCTCTTGGCCGGCGGTCGCTGTGAATGCTAGAATAGGGGGCGAACCCAGCGCCTCGCAAACTTCTTTGAGACGGCCGTACTCCGGTCTGAAATCCCTTCCCCACTGGTCAACGCAGTGGGCCTCGTCGATCACCAGAAACGCGGGACGAACGGACCGGAGCAGCTGTTGCTCATTGATGTTTTGAACAAAGAACCGCTCTGGTGCCACGTACAGCAGCTTGAAATGATTGTTGGTCAATAGACGGTAGCGAAGTCGCTTCTCATCCGCGTCGATATCGCTGTTGATAAAACTCGATGGAATCTTGCGCCTCAACAACGACGAAACCTGCTCACTCATCAGCGCCTTCAGAGGGGAGATGACCACACTGACCCCTTGCCGCAGCATCGCCGGCAATTGAAAACACAGCGTCTTGCCAAATCCCGTCGGACTGACGACCAGGAGTGATCGATTCGTTAGGGCAGCCTGCACGACCGGTAGCTGTCCATCCCGAAAGCGGGTTAAGCCGAACAACCGGAGCGCTGGACCAAAGAGCTCGCTTTGCTCAGGTACTTCACCCTGTCGATCAAGCCAACGAGCTAGTCTCACTGCCCATCGCTCGATTGCGCGGCGCGCCAGTCCGGCCGCCAGTCTGGGATGATGGGCCGCGTGACAGCCGTCGCACAGGGTGATCAAGTTTGAAGGCTCATCGCTGCCGCCGGCAGATCGGGGGAGAAGGTGATGAATATCGGCTTCACCTCGATCGCACGGTTTCTCGCATTCGACGCACTTGAAATTGTCGCGTCGAAGGATGCTCTCTCTAACTCTGCGCCAATCCTCTTCGACTGCGTACGTCAAGCCCATCCCGCTCTTGTACAAATAACTGGTCTCAAGCTCCGCCACGGTTCAGCGACTACTACCGCGATCTAATTCATCAAATCCCGGATCTCCTGATCAATCGCCCGCCAAGGTGCGTCGAGATTGACGGTGCAAACCAAGATCTTTCTGCCCAAGATCTCATACTGCTCTCGCAGGACACGATCTACCCTTGGATAGATCAACATTCCACTTGCCTCGATGCCACCTACAGCAGGCGCATTCATCAAATAGCTGGTCATTTGGTAGAGATTTGCGCTGTGGATCTTTTCGGCGTCGAAGAAACTTCCAAGCGTTTGGCGATAGAACTTTGCATCTATAATGCGGTACTCACCTGGCCGGGTGGTAGAGATGTCAGTTTGCATTCGCGGAAGCAGCACGAGATCGGGATCAGTCTCGCTGGCAGCTTGCCATTTGATGTTCTCGCTCCTTACGGCCCATTGCGGACATTCACGAGCGATGAAATTGAACAAGAAGCTTTGAAACAGCCGAGCCATCTTGTCGTCATCCCGTGTGAAGTCCCTGAATCTAGCCGAACCAGAGGCTTCGTCGACCAGCAAGGATTCAAACACCAAATTGGAGACGTCGAGCAAGAAACGATAAAAAAGGCTGCTTGAAGTGACACGAACGGAACTAAACGCATTGCGCGACAACTTGATGTCCTGAATGCCGTGCAGCGATCGGTAGGTTAGTTGGACCCTCTTTCTTAGGCCGCCGTCCATATCTTGGGCGCTCAGCAAAGTCTTCAAAGTCGCTTTCAGGATGCGATTTGCACTCGTATCCGCCGATATCTCATCAAAGGCGCAGAACGAACGACCCTGCATGAAAAGAAACCGTCGCACACTATTGGCAATATCAAGCCTACCCCGGACGCCACTTAGCTCCTCTTCCCTGAGCTTGTATCCTTGCTCCAATCCCCGACGAGCTAGGTGTTTTAGGCCGTCGCAAAGCACGACCGCAAAGAGATCGACCAACTCCGTTGTTGGCACCCTGCCAACATCAACAATTGCTCCTTGCTCTAACCGATTCCACGCGTAGCAGAGCAAGTAGTAGATGTTCTTTATCGGAATCTTCGACGCCACCGCGCTATCTCTTCAAGAGTTTCTGGCGCCAATCCTCGGCCTGTGAGCCGTCATACCAATACTCTTTCAGGAGCGGAATAATTTCGTGCTCAACGATTTCATTATAGGCGTCCTCCGCGTCCTCTTCGGCTGGAAGATCACAAAAGTAGCTATGACCTATTAGGAAGCCAGGGCCCAAATCGCGATCTTGGGCGATGGCTTTGTTTAGTTGGCCGAAGTTAACCCGAAGATGGACGATGACCGGCTCAGGGACACCACGACCCAGCAAGTATGAGTGAAACTCGGTTGTTTCAAAACCCGGAGCAATATCAAAGAACTTAAACCGCCTGCGGAGCGCGTAATCGACCAATGCCAGGGACCGATCCGCGGTATTCATAAGCCCGACAATGTGGAGATTGTCCGGTATATAGAACCGCTCGTCGGCTTCAGTAGAGTAAGCGAGCTCCAACGCGAACTTTTTGTCACGTTTATCGCTTTCAACGAGCATGAGTAGTTCACCGAATACTTTGCTCAAATTCGCTCGGTTAATCTCGTCTATGATAAGCACGTACGGTTGTCCCGGATCAGCTTTCGCCAGCTGACAAGCGCGCACGAAAATTCCGTCTCTACGTTCAAATCCACCCTTTCCGTCGGGGCGGTATCCTTGAACGAAGTCTTCGTAAGCGTACGAAGCATGAAATTGGACCACGCGAATCCTGGCAGGATCATCACCTCCCGCGAACACTTGGGCTAGACGCTGCGCGAAGAACGTCTTCCCGACGCCTGGCGGACCCTGCAGTATGATGTTTTTCTTCTTCCTCAGCTGGTCGAGGAGAAGCTCAAATCGATCCTTACTGACGAAGAGATCCTTGATTGCGTCGTCAACTCCAACAATGCTCGGTGCATCCTCTTCAGGAGTCGTTGATACCGCCTTGGACGCCTGCAGCTGTGACTGATAGGACGAAATCATCCGGTCCAGCCGAATTGCCAGTTGATCAAGATCCAGACCGTCCGGAACCTCGAACGCTACGTCAACGAAGGAGGCGCCGTACCGCTCGGGGTCCCTGGAATGCTCCTGCCGCAAATACGTCGCGACGGTTCTCGGTTGATCGAGCCCGTTCCATTCGATGGTGGGCGCATTGGTTTCACTTATTCCATAAGCCAAGATGAGAACACGGGCTTCTCGGTAGTACAGCAACACGGGGTAGATTCCGTCACTAACCTTCTGACCCGTTCCAAGGAACGCGATCCAAGGGACACGAGAAAACACCCCTTGTCCAAATCCGACCTTGACCTGCAATCCTCGATACTCCTTCGGATAATCACTTGTGCGCAGATCCTGGCCTCCGTTTGCCTGCGCCAAGAATCTATCGACTAGGTCATTTATGAACTTCTTCGGCACAATGGAGAATCCAAG
>NZ_LGHK01000017.1 GCF_001908235.1 Bradyrhizobium sp. NAS96.2 | reverse complement strand
CGCGCTGCAGCGGCCGCGCGACCACGGCCTGTTGCTCGGCTTCGCCGCCTGGCGCGAGAACGAGATCGGCGCTGCGGTCCGGACCATGGCGAACTGCCTGACCGGCAAGCGCGCAGGCCGTGGGTAGACGACGAGGGGCGTTCGCATGATTTCGGAATATTAGAAGAATATTGCTGAGTTGCCCGACGTGTCAAGTTGCCTTGTCGAACGCCGGCAGCCGCCTGCTCCTTTGCATGGGGTTGTTTTCGATATTTTGGCTGCGCCCACCTGCGGCGGACCGCAAGCGGGAGAGGGGACGTGGTTCCGACGCCGTTACGAGTCGACCGAGTTGCAATACGCCGATAGCTACTCCGCCGCCTTGGTGACGATCCGCACCTCGGATGTCAGCGTCTTATGCACCGGGCACTTGTCGGCAATCTCCATCAGCCGCTTGCGCTGGTCGGCATCGAGGTTGCCGTCGATCCTGATGATGCGGTCGATCTGGTCGAGCATGCCCTCGCGCGTCTCGCACTCCTCGCAATCCTTGGCGTAGATCTTGTTGTGCTGGAGCGTCACGGTGATGCGATCGACCGGCAGCGACTTGCGGTCGGCATACATCCGCATCGTCATCGAGGTGCAGGCGCCGAGGCCGGTGAGCAGGAAATCGTACGGTCCGGGGCCGGTGTCATCGCCGCCGACGCTGACCGGTTCGTCGGCGATCAGCCGGTGCGGACCGGTGGTGACGATCTGCTGGAACTTGCCGTTGCGGGTCTCCTGCACCACGACGTTGCGCGGCGCGCTGCCGGTGTCGGCGGCCTGCTGCGGCGTGAGATCGACATAGCGCTCGGCCCAGGCGCCGATCACGTCGGCGACATAGGCGGCATCCTGCTTGCCGCTCAAAAGATGATCGGCGCCCGCTAGCGAGACGAAGCTCTTGGGGTGCTTGGCCGCGATGAAGATGTTGGTGGCGTTGTCGATGCCGACGGTGTCGTCGGTCGGCGAATGCATGATCAGCAGCGCCTTGTGCAACTGCTTGACCTGCGCCATCAAGTTCTGCTCGGCGACGTCGTCGAGGAATTCGCGCTTGATGCGGAACGGGCGGCCGGCCAGCGATACTTCGCCTTCGCCCTGCGCGCGGATGTCCTCGATCCGATCCTTGAAGAAATGCGTGACATGGACGGGATCGGACGGCGCGGCGATGGTAACGACCGCCTTCGCCTCGGGGATCCGGCCGGCGGCCGCGAGGATCGCAGCGCCGCCGAGGCTATGGCCGATCAGGATCGCCGGCGCCTTGCGCGTCTCGCGCAGATGGTCGGCAGCGCGAACCAGATCGGCGACGTTCGAGGAGAAGGTCGAGTTGGCGAAATCGCCTTCGCTGGAGCCGAGGCCGGTGAAGTCGAACCGCAGCGTGGCAATGCCCTTGGCCGCAAGCGCGACCGCGATACGCTTTGCCGCCAGCACGTCCTTGCCGCAGGTGAAGCAGTGCGCGAACTGCGCATAGGCCCTGATCGGGCCATCCGGCGTATCAAGGGTGGCGGCCAGCTGATGGCCGCCCACACCGGTGAATTGAAAGCGTTCGTGCGGCACGGGCAGGCTCCATCATCGTTGGGTTGTCAGTCGCCAGAATAGCGCTGTTCGGCCCAGGGATCACCGCGATTGTGATAGCCGCGCACCTCCCAGAAGCCCGGCGCATCTTCGGTCAGGAATTCGATGCGCTGCAGCCATTTCGCGCTCTTCCAGAAATAGAGGTGCGGCACCACCAGCCGCACCGGGCCGCCGTGCTCCTGCTCGAGCGGCGTGCCCGACCAGCTATGGGCGAGCAGCGCGTCCTCGGCGGCAAAATCCTCGATCGGCAGGTTCGTCGTATAGCCGTCATACGAATGCAGCACGACGAAGCGCGCATCCTCGCGCGGCTGGCAGGCGGCGAGCAGGTCGCGGGTGGCGAGCCCCTCCCACTGATTGTCGTAGCGCGACCATGTGGTGACGCAATGAATGTCGGAGACGAACTGCGTCTGCGGCTGTGCCATGAATTGCGGCCAGTCCCAGTAGATCGTCTGCTCGACCGCGCCGTAGACGTCGAGCCGCCAGCGCTCGCGCGTCACGTTCGGCAGCATCCCGAGATCGAGCACCGGCCAGTCCTTGGTCAGATGCTGTCCCGGCGGCAGGCGCTGCTCCTCCGGCCGGGCGACCTTGCCGGTGAGGAATTTGCCTTCGCGCGCCCAGCGCTGCTTGCTGCGCGTCAGCTTGCTCTCGGGCGGTTCCTGGTCGTCAGCCATGGCGTCGGGCCGTCATTCGTGGCGATGCATCGCGGAGTCGTGCTTGGTGTCGCGCATGGTCGAGTAGATCAACAGCGACAGGAAGATCATGCCGCTGAGATAATAATAGAACCAGTCTTCGTGCCCGATGCTCTTGAAATAGAGTGCAACCGCGGGCGCCGTGCCGCCGAAGATCGACACCGTGATGGCGTAGGGCAGGCCGACGCCGAGCGCGCGGACATTGGTCGGGAACAGCTCCGCCTTCACGATCGCATTGATCGAGGTGTAGCCGGCGACGAAGATCCACGCGCCGCAGATCAGCAGGAAGGCGATGAAGGGCGACTTGGTCTCCTTTAGCGCGGTCAGGATCGGGATCGTCGCCAGTGTGCCGACGACGCCGAAGAAGATCAGCAGCGGCTTGCGGCCGATGCGGTCGGACAGCGCGCCATAGATCGGCTGCAGGAAGGTCGCGAAGATCAGCGAGCCGAAGATCACGAACGTGGTCTGGTCTTCGGTGAGGCCGACCGACAGCTTCACGAAGGTCTGCATGTAAGTGGTGAAGGTGTAGAACGCCGCGGTGCCGCCGGCGGTGAGTCCGACCACCAGCAGCAATTCGCGGGGATAGTTCAGGAGGCCGACGATCGAGCCGGTCGGCTTGGAGACCTTCTTGGCCTCCTCGAACGCCTCGGTCTCGTGCAGGCCGCGCCGCATCACCGCGGCGAAGATCGCGAGCAGGGCGCCGATCACGAACGGAATCCGCCAGCCCCAGGCCTTCAGCTCGTCCGGGGTCAGGAACACCTTCTGCAGCAACAGCAGCACGATGATCGCGGTGAGCTGGCCGCCGATCAGCGTGACGTACTGGAAGCTGGAATAGAAGCCGCGGTGCTTGGGATCGGCGACCTCGCTGAGATAGGTGGCGCTCGCGCCGTATTCGCCGCCGAGGCTGAGGCCCTCGATGACGCGGGCGAGCGCCAGGATCGCCGGGGCGGCAAAGCCGATCGTAGCATAGGTCGGCGTCACTGCGATGATCAGCGAGCCGAAGCACATGCAGACCACCGACAGCGTCAATGACAGCCGCCGGCCGTAGCGGTCGGCGATGAAGCCGAACAGCCAGCCGCCGAGCGGGCGCATCAGGAAGGTCGCGGCGAACAGCACGGCGGCATTGAGCTGCTGCACCACCGGATCGCTGTGCGGGAAGAACGCCGGCGCGAAATACAGCGCGAATGCGGTGTAGGCGTAGAAATCGTACCACTCGACGAGATTGCCGACCGAACCGATGAAGATCGCCTTCACCCGCCGCTCGACGTCATGGATGTCGAGATGATCGCTCGCGGGTTGAGCGGTTTGTTCGGACATTGGCAGGCCTCCCCGGATTCTCTGGCTCGATTCCGGGGCAACCTAACTCATTTGCGTGGTGCGATGTAACTGCTGTGCTGTTCTTCAGGCGTTCTTGCCGAACAGGACAGGCAGTTGACGCGGGCCGCGCACCGTGCCCTCGGACCAGGTGACCTTGCCGGCCGGGTCGAGGCGGAAGTCCGGGATTCGCTTCAGCCATTCCTCGATCGCCACCTGCATCTCCATCCGCGCCAGGTTGGAACCGACGCAGCGGTGGATGCCGAGGCCGAAGGCGGCGTGGCGGTTCTCCTTGCGGTCGATCACCACCTTGTCCGCATCGGGGAACATGGCGGGGTCGCGGTTGGCCGCCGGGAAGGACAGCAGCACCATGTTGCCGGCCTTGACCGGACAGCCGGAGATCGTGGTCTCCTTCATCACCTCGCGCGCCATCGTCACCGGCGAGTAGGCGCGGAGGAATTCCTCGATCGCGGTCGGGATCAGCGCCGGCTCCGCAATCAGGCGCTCGCGATCGGCCGGTGTCCTGGCGAGATGCCAGAGCGAGGAGCCGATCGCGCTCCAGGTGGTGTCGATGCCCGCGATCAGGAGCAGCCGCAGCGAACCGAGCACGTGCTCGTCGGTGAGCGGCTGGCCGCCGGGGCCCTTGGCCCGCAGCAGTTGCGAGATCAGATCATCGCCCGGCTCAAGCTTGCGCTGTTCGAGATGAGCCATGAAATAGCCGGTCATCTCGCGCACGCCGTTCATCATCTCTTCTTCTTTCTTGATGCCGAGCTCGAGGATCTGGTGGATCCATTTGATGAAGAGGTCGCCGTCCTTCTCCGGAATGCCCAGCATATGCGCGATGGCGCGCACCGGGATGTGCTTGGTGTAACGCGCCGCGGCATCGCAATGGCCGTCGGCGATGAACTCGTCGATCAGCTCGTTGCAGATCGCGCGCACCCGCGGCTCCAGCCGCTTCATCGCGTCCGGCGTGAACGGCGGCAGCAGCACCTGCTTGGCGGGCTTGTGCTCCGGCGGGTCGGAGGTGATCGGCGGTGCGCGGGCGGAGATCTCGGGGCGGACGTCGCGCACGATGACGCGGCGCGAGGAGAAATGCTCGGTGTCGTAGGCGATCTCCTTCACCGCCTGATAGGTGGTCGGCATGTAGCAGCCGAGGAAACGCTCGGTATGCACGACGGGCGAGGCCGCGCGCAGCGTCTCCCAGATCGGGAACGGGTCGTCGGTCCAGACCGGATCGGTATGGTCGAAATCATGGACCCAGTCGGTCACCGGGGGATGTTCGGGCAGATAGCTTGCGGACGGGGAATCGGACATCGGCTCGTTTCCTTCTCGTTCGATCAGACGCTGGTTGGCGGAGCGGGAGGCGCGCGGCCATCCCTGCCGGCCGCTATTCCTCGGTGACTTCGATCGCGATTTCCGGGCAGTTGGTCTGCGCGAGCCAGGCCTTGTCCTCGAGCCCGGCCGGGACGGTCCCGTCGCCGACCTCATGGGCGTTGCCGTATTCGTCGAGCTCGAACAGTTCGGGGGCGAGCGATTTGCAGCGGGCGTGACCCTGGCATTTGTCCTGGTCGACGCGGATTCTGAGCTTGGACATGCAAGCGCTCTCCCTCGGCTCTGGCGCGCTGCGGGGCGCGCCGGGTTCCTCAATTTTCATCTTATGCAAGTTCTAGCTTGCTTGGGCGGCCGGCCTCAAAGCCGGATCACCAAGTTATAGGCTATTACATTATCGTCGGGCACGGACGTCAAGCGAAAATTCAGCCAGCCGGGCGCCGGTGATCGGGATCGAGCGGACCGTCAGCCCGGCGAATTTTCCAGCAGGGCCTGGTCGAGGGCGTCGACCAGCAGGTCGACATGCTCAGCACCAAATACCAGCGGCGGCCGGATCTTCAGGACATTGCCGTCTGGCCCTGCCGCGCTGATCAGCACGCCTGTCTCGCGCAGCGCATTCACGATCCGCGCCGCCTGCTGGCCGGCAGGAGCGCCGCCATGGCGCAATTCGACGCCGATGAACAGGCCGGCACCGCGGACCTCCGCCACCAGTTCATGGCGCGCGCGCAATGCGTCGAGCCGCTGGCGCAGAAGCGCACCGGTGCGCCCGGCGTTCTCGACCAGGCCTTCCCGCTCGATCACGTCGAGCACGGCCATGCCGGCGGCGGCCGACACGGGGTTGCCGCCAAAGGTGTTGAAGTAGCGCGAGCGGGCGCCGAATTCCCGGAGCAGGTCCGGGCGCGCAGCCATCGCGGCGATCGGATGGCCGTTGCCCATCGGCTTGCCCATCGTGACCATGTCGGGAACGATGCCGTGGCGGGCAAAGCCCCATAGGCCTTGGCCGCAGCGGCCGAAGCCGGGCTGCACCTCGTCGGCGATGAACAGCGCGCCGGCCGCGTGCGCGGCCTCCACCGCCGGCCGCAGGAAGCCCGGCGGGTCGGCGAATACGCCGTCGCTGGAGAAGATCGTATCGACCAGCAGCGCGGCCGGGCGAATGCCGTTGCGTGCCATATCCGCGAACGCTGTGCGGACGTGGTTGGCAAAAATCTCCCCGGTCTCATCGCCGGCGGACTGCGGCGCCGGCACCAGACGGACATGGGGCGCGGTCGGCTCGGGCAGGCCGAGCGACGGCGACAGTTCGGCCAGCGCGCCCGTCACGCCGTGATAGGCGGTCCGGGTAACGATGACGCCGGTGCCGCCGGTGCAGGTGCGAGCGACGCGGAGCGCCAGATCGTTGGCCTCGCTGCCGGTGCAGGTGAACATCACCTGGCCGATCTCGGCCGGGAAGGTCGCGAGCAGCCGCTCGGCGTAGTCGAGGATCGTCTCGTGCAGATAGCGGGTGTGGGTGTTGAGCACCGCAGCCTGCCGCGCGATCGCCTCGATGACCCGCGGATGGCAGTGGCCAACGCAGGCGACGTTGTTGTAGGCGTCGAGATAACGCTTGCCTGCGGCATCGTACAGCCAGATGCCTTCGCCGCGGATCACATGCACCGGTTGCTCGTAGAACAGCCGGTAGGCGGGACCGAGCAGGCGGTTGCGGCGCGCGATCAGCTGCTGGGTCGAGGTTTCGGCCGGCATCGTGTCACTCTCCCTGGCAGGCACGCTCGATCTGCTGCGTGGCCTGTGTTCGCGTCAGTGTCGCGATCCAGGCGAGCCGGGCCGACGCCTGCTTGTTGTTGCGCAGAATATACCCGCTGTTCTCCGGATAGCGAGCGGCCCTGATGTTACTGATCACGATCGTCATCACCATGCGGGTCGCGATCAGGTCGAACAGGATGGCGCGCTCGCGCGGCTCCAGCGGCGAGACCGCATGATACGCCGCAATCAGATCGAGCGCCGGCGCCAGCGGCTCGTCGCTGTCGGTCGCCTGATAGGCCGCGGCGATCGCCAGGTCGTTGATGCGGGCCGTCGCGGTCATGTCGCCGAAATCGATGATGCCGCAGACGCGGGTTTGTGAGTCCGCGTCGACGACGATGTTGTGCGGATTGAGATCGTTGTGCAGGGGTTGCTTTGGAAGCTGCACCAATACGGGCACGGCGTCGGCCACGAAATGATCGAGGACGCGTTCGACCAGTACGCGCTGGGCGGGCGGCACCGCGTCGAGCAGTGGCCGCAGTTCGGCGGCATGCTGGATGTCCCAGAGCAATTTGTGGTTTGCGCCGGGATGAACGAAGTCGCGCAGCGCAACGGCGAGCCGTGCCGCGCAGCGGCCGACGTCACCGCGCAACGCCGCCGACGGCGGCGCCTGATGCATCGGCGTTCCCGCGAGGAACGTCAGCAGCCGCACCACCCTCATCGAGCCGTCGTCGAAGCCGATCTCGAGCTCAGCCGCGCCATCGCGCGTCGGAATAATGCGCGGAATCGGCAGCAGCGGATCACGGACCGCGACGTGCCGCAGCGCCTCGGTCTGCAGATTGGTGACGGCCCGATCTTCGTCGGGATTGGCGATCTTGAGGACGTATTCGCATCCATTTGGCGCGCGCAGCCGGAAATTCTGGTCGCGCTCGCTGTCGAGCCGGCGGATGGCGGCCGACAGGCCGTAATGCTCCATGACGAGCGCCTGCGCTCGCGCCTCCGCGATCGGCCCGGCGGCGCGCAGCCCGTCGAGCGGGTGCGCGGCATCGGCGGACGAACGGGGGATCTGCATCTGACGCTGCTCCGTATCGCAATCAATAGCCGCGTGCGCGGTCGATCGCATGCGGGGGACGCCGTCCGGCGCGGATCGCGTCCGCCGTCATGGCAAGCGTCGTCGCAACGGCGCTGATGCTGACGTCGCTCGCATCATGCGGCGTGATGGCGATCCGCGGATGATGCCAGAACGGATGTGCCGAAGGCAACGGTTCGGTCGCGAACACGTCGAGCGCCGCTCCGGCCAGCTGACCGCTGTCGAGTGCTGCGAGCAGATCGGCTTCCACCAGATGCTCGCCGCGGCCAACCTGGATCAGGTAGCCGCCGCGGCGCATCCGGCCGAACAGATCGGCATTGAGGATGTTGCGCGTCTCGGGTGTCAGCGGCAGCAGATTGACCAGCACCTCGGTCTCGCCGAGCATCGCGGCAAGACCGGCGGGCCCGTGAAAACTCCGGCTCGCCGACGAAATGGCCTTGGCGGTCCGGCTCCAGGACAGCACGGGAAAGCCGAGATGGGCGAGGTCGACGGCAACGCGCCGGCCGATCTCGCCATTGCCGAGGATGCCGACGGGCACATCCTGCGTGCGCCGCTGCCCGCGGCGTTGCCAGATCCGGTCGCGCTGCTGGGCGCTGAAGGCGGCAAAGCCGCGCTGATGCCCGATCGCATGCCAGGCGATGAAGCCCGACATCATCTGCCCCTGTCCGGGATCGACGACGCGCACCACGTCGACGCCGGGCGGCAGGCTCGGGCAGGCCATGATGTTGTCGACGCCGGCGGCGATCGAGCATACCGCCTGCAAATCGGGATAGCGTTCGAACGCGTCGTCGGGCGGATGCCAGGCCAAAGCGAGACGCACATCCGCGGCATCGCCGGCATGATCGACCACCTCGATGTGCGGCGCAATGCGCGCGAGCTCCGCACCGAAATAGTCATGCAGATCGAGGCTGCTGCTGATCAGGGCACAACGCATGGTTCAGGCCGCACGCGATGAGGAAATCTGCCCGGGCACCGCGGCGAGCAGCTCGCTTGTGTAGGGATGTTCGGGCGCCGAGAACAGCGCGGCGGTCGGCTTCAGCTCGACGATCGCGCCGCGCTGCATCACCGCGATCCGGTCGC
Source organism: Bradyrhizobium sp. NAS96.2 (assembly GCF_001908235.1). Classification (GTDB taxonomy): domain Bacteria; phylum Pseudomonadota; class Alphaproteobacteria; order Rhizobiales; family Xanthobacteraceae; genus Bradyrhizobium. The sequence continues at coordinate 61,429 of NZ_LGHK01000017.1, read as the reverse complement.
AGATTTGCGCCGCCACCCGCAGATCGTGGGTGATGAACAGCATCGACAGGCCAAGCCGCGTCTTGAGGTCTTCCAGCAGGTTCAGCACCTGCGCCTGCACGGAGACATCGAGTGCCGAGACGGCTTCGTCGGCGACAATGATTTCCGGCTCGAGCGCAAGCGCGCGGGCGATGCCGATGCGCTGGCGCTGGCCACCTGAGAATTCGTGCGGATAGCGTTCCATCGCGCTGGCATTGAGGCCGACGAGACCGAGCAGCTCAGCGGCACGCTGACGTGCGACCGCCGGATCGGTGCCGTGGGCGATCGGCCCGTCGGCGATGATGTTGCCGACCTTGCGGCGCGGATTGAGCGAGGCGAACGGATCCTGGAAGATCATCTGGATGCGGCTGCGTTCCTTGCGCAGCGCGCGGCCGGCGACGCGGGTGAAATCGGTGTCGCCGAGGCGGACCGTGCCGTGGTCCGGCTCGATCAGGCGCATCACCAGGCGGGCGACGGATGACTTGCCGGAGCCGGATTCGCCGACCAGACCGACGGTCTCGCCTTGCAGGATGTCGAAGTTGACCTCGTTCGCGGCGCGTACCCGCCGCACCGGCTGGAACCAGCCGCCGCCGCTGACATAGGTCTTGTCGAGACCGATCACCTCGACCGCCTTGGCGCGATCCGCAAGCGGCGCGCGCGGCGGCGGCTGCATCGAGGGCACCGCCGCGAGCAGCGCCCGCGTGTAGGCGTGTTGCGGTCGCCGCAACACATCGTCGGCTGCGCCCTGTTCGACCACCTTGCCGTGCTGGAGCACGACGACGCGGTCGGCGATGTCGGAGACGACGCCGAAATCGTGGGTGATGAACATGACCGCCATGTTGCGGCGGCGCTGCAAGTCGCGGATCAGCTCGAGGATCTGCGCCTGTGTGGTGACGTCGAGCGCGGTGGTCGGCTCGTCGGCCACCAGCACGGTCGGCTCCAGCGCCAACGCCATCGCGATCATGGCGCGCTGGCGTTGGCCGCCGGACAGCTGATGCGGGTAGGCGCGCGCCGAACGCTCGGGCTCGGGCAGGCCGACCTCGCGCAGCAGCTGCAATGCCTTCTGCTTGCGTTGCCGGGGCGTCAACAGATTGTGCGCCTCGAACATTTCGGCGATCTGGTCGCCGATCCGCATCAAGGGATTGAGCGCGGTCATCGGCTCCTGGAAGACCATCGCGATATGGCGACCGCGAAGCGCAAGCCAGCCGGTGTCGTCGAGGGTGAGCAGGTTCCGGCCGTCATACGCAATCTCGCCGGCCTCGCGGATGATGGTGTCCGGCAACAGCCCCATCAGCGCATGCGCGCACATCGACTTGCCGGAGCCGGACTCGCCGACCACGCAGAGGATCTTGCCGGGCACGAGATCGAAGGAGACGCCGTCGACGGCGTAAGGGCGGTCGGAGCCCGGCGGCAGCGCGAGCTTCAAATTCTTGATCGAGACGACGGGTGCGGCCGACATGCGTCAACGCCCTTCCTTGTTGAGGCGCGGATTGAACGCGTCGTTGAGCCCTTCGCCGATCAGGTTCAGCGCCAGCACCGAGAGCAGGATCGCGATGCCGGGGAACAAGGTGATCCACCAGGCCTGGCGGATCACGGTGCGGCCGGCGCCGACCATGTAGCCCCAGGACATCAGATTGGGATCGCCGAGGCCGAGAAAGGAGAGCGAGGATTCCAGGAGGATCGCGGTCGCGACCATCAGCGAAGCCAGCACGATGACGGGCGACAGCGCATTGGGCAGGATCTCGCGCCAGATGATCCAGCTGTGGCTCTGTCCGGTGACGATCGCGGCCTGGACGTATTCGCGGGTGCGCAGCGACAACACCTCGCCACGGACCAGGCGCGCGACCGGCGGCCAGCTCACGATCGCGATTGCCAGCACGATCGAGACGATCGAGGGCTGCAGGATCGCGACCAGCACGATGGCGAGCGCGAAGCTCGGCACGGTCTGGAAGAATTCGGTGAAGCGCATCAGCGCGTCGCCGACCTTGCCGCCGAAATACCCAGCGAGGGCGCCGACGGGAATCCCGACCGCGAGCGCGGCCATGGTCGAGACCAGGCCGACCAGCAGCGAGACGCGGGCGCCATAGATGATGCCGGCGAGCACGTCGCGGCCGAGCGCATCGGTGCCGAGCGGCAGGCCGGGTACCGTGAACGGCGGCAGGAACGGCCGCTGCACCATGCGCCAGGGAGAGGTGGGAAACAGCAGGGGTCCAAAGATCGCGATCGCGATCGCAAGCAGCAGGATCGTCAGCCCGATCACGCCGCCGGGGTTGCGCAGCATGGTGCGCCAGAACTTGCTCATGAGGCAAACTCGATGCGGGGATCGACCGCGCGGTAGATCAGGTCGGTGATCAGGTTGAAGGCCAGCACCATCGCCGAGCACACCACGAAGACCCCGAGCAGCAGATTGTAGTCACGCTGCAGCAGCGCCTCGTACATCAGCCGGCCGATGCCGGGCCAGGCGAACACGGTCTCCGTGAGCACGGCGCCGCCGACCAGCGTGCCGGCCTGCAAGCCCGCCAGCGTCACCACCGGCAGCAGCGCGTTGCGCAGCACATGGCGGCGCTGGATCACGGCGTCGCGCAGGCCCTTGGCGCGCGCGGTCTTGACGAAGTCATGCCGCTTCACCTCCAACATCGAGGCGCGGGTCATGCGGGCATAGGTGGCCATGAAGAACAGGCCCATCGTCGTCGCCGGCAGGATCAGATGGGCGCCGACATCGAGCACATGAGCGAGACCGGTGTAGTTGGCGCCGACGGTCTCGTAGCCAAAGCTCGGCAGCCAATCCATCGCGACCGAGAACAAAAGGATCGCCATCAACGCCACCCAGAACAGCGGCGTGGCGTAGAAGATCAGCGCCACTATCGTGATCGCGGTGTCGGCCCAGGTGCCGGCAAAGCGCGCGGCGAGTGTGCCGAACAGAACGCCGAGCAGCAGCGAAATCACGAAGGCCGTGACAGTCAGCAGCAGCGTCGCCGGCAGCCGCTCGGCGATCAGCTTGGCGACCGGCATCTGCTGGCGGAACGAGAAACCGAGATCGAGCGTCACGATGCCCTTGACGTAGCGGTAGAGCTGGACCGGCAGCGGCTGGTCGAGCCCGAACTTCTCGCGCAATTGGGTGACGAAGATCTGGTCGCTGGCGCCGGCCTCGCCCGCCATCACCATCGCCGGGTCGCCCGGCGCCATGCGGATCAGCATGAAATTGAGGACGACGATCGCAAGCAGGACGACCACGGCCTTGGCAAGTCTCTGGGCTATGAATGCGAGCATCGGTGACTTCGGTTGTGTTCGGGAAGGGAGGGGGGCCGCGGCGCCTTGCGCACGCCGCGGCCCGGCAACGAGCCCTATTTGTCGAGCCAGGCGTCGCGGAAGCCGTCGTTGACGCCGATCGCGGTCGTGATCAGGTTCTTGACGTTGCAGCGGGTGATGGTTGGGAATTGCAGCTCGAGCAGCCAGGCCACCGGCACATCGTCGACGAGGACTTTCTGCGCCTTGTCATAAAATGGTTTGCGTGCCGCGTCGGGGAAGGCGACCGCGCCGTCGGCGAACAGCTTGTCGATGTCCGGGTTCGAATAGCCTTCGACGTTGTTGAACGGATTGCCCTTGACGATCTGGCTGGAGACATAGGTGCGGCTGACGCCAAGCGCGGGATCGCCGTACTGATAGACATAGGTGAAGGCGATATCGTAGTCCCATTCCGAGGTCTTCTGGTTCCAGCCTGCGACATCGGTCGAGAGCATTTCGACGTTGATGCCGACATCCTGCAGGTTCTGTTTCACGGCCTCGGCCCAGCGCTGCCAGGTTTCGCCATACGGCAGCGGCAGCAGGCGGACCTTCTCGCCGTTGTAGCCGGCTTCCTTGAGCAGCGCCTTGGCCTTGGCCGGGTCATAGTCGTATTTCGCCACGTCGCTGCTGTAGTACTTGATCGACGAGCTCGACGGGCCGGTCGCGACCTTGCCGAGGCCGTTCCAGATCACGTCTTTCGCGAAATTGCGATCGAGCGCGTACATCACCGCCTGGCGGAATTTCTTGTTCGCGGTCGGGCCGGAGCGGTTGTTGAGCCACAGCCATGACAGCGGGCTGAAGAACTCCCAGCCGGCGCCGGTGACGCAGACATTCTTTAGTTTGGACAGGCGGGGCACGTCGAAATTCTCGACCGAGCCGCCTGGCAGCACGTCGACCTTGCCGGTCTCGAACGCCACCGCACGTGCGGCGGCGTCGGGGATCACGTGCCAGTAGATCTCGTCGAGATGCGGCAGGCCCTTGATGTAGTAGCTCGGATTCTTGACCAGGCGGATGAACGAGCCCTTCTGCCATTCCTTGAACATGAAGGGGCCCGTGCCTACAGGCGTATTGTTGGCGGGGTTGGTCTTGAAATCGGTGCCTTCATAGATGTGCTTCGGGATCATCGGCAGCGATCCGACCTCGAAGACGCCGATAAACGGTCCGAACGGCTGCTTCAGGTTGAAGATTACCGTGTTGTCGTCAGGTGTCTCGATCTTGTCGACTGGCGCGAAATTGCCGCGGGCGCGCGGATGGGTCTGCTTGAGGAATTCGATCGAGAACACGACGTCGGCCGAGGTGAACGGCTTGCCGTCATGCCAGGTGACGCCCTTGCGCAGCTTGAAGGTATAGGTCTTGCCGTCCTCGCTGACGCTCCAGCTCTCGGCGAGACCGGGCAGCGGCTCGAGTTTCGGTGAATAGCGCAGCAGGCCTTCATAGATGTTGCCCGCGACCATCTGGGTCGGGCCGTTCTGTACGAGGCCCATCATCAGACCCGGCGGCTCCGGCTGGATCACCGCGTTGATCACGCCGCCGGATTTCGGCTCCTCGGCGAAAGCCGCAGTGCTCAGGGCACTCGCCACCAAAAGACTCAACAGAACTCGCTTCAACATGTTCGGGCTCTCTCGTTCGAATACGCTCTAGTTGACGAAATCCGGATCTGTGCGCGCGAGCATGCGCCTGAAGGCCGCCCACTCGGTATCGGGCACGCCGTGGGTCTCGATGCTGTCGTAGAAGGTCGCGTATTGACCGGCGGTCTTGTGAGCGACCGCGTCCGACAGCGGCGCGATCTCGGCGCCGGCGGACTGGATCGCGAGCTGCGCGCGGCAGGAGCGCTCCAGATTGTGCATCAGCTTGAAGGCTTCCGCGACCGAGCGGCCGCAGGTCAGCATGCCGTGATTGCGCAGCACCATCACGAACTTGTCGCCGAGATCGGCGACCAGGCGCTCGCGTTCGTCGAGATCGAGCGCGATGCCTTCATAGTCGTGATAGGCGAGGCAGCCGGTGAACTGCATCGACCATTGATTGAGCGGCAGCAGTCCCTGCTTCTGGCAGGACACCGCGACGCCGGCCACCGTGTGGGTGTGCAGCACGCAGGCGACGTCCTGCCGCGCCGCATGCACCGCGCTGTGGATAGTGAAGCCGGCCGGATTGATGCCGAGCCCGAGCGGATCGTCGATCACGACGCCGTCGAGATCGACGGTGACGAGGTTCGACGCCGTCACCTCCTCGAAGCGCAGGCCGTAGGGATTGATCAGGAAGCGGTCATGGCTGCCGGGCAGCCGCACCGAGATGTGGGTGTAGATGCTGTCATCGAGCCCGAGCCGGTGGATCAGCCGGTAGGCCGCGGCGAGGTCGATGCGGAATTGCTGGTTCTGGTCCTTCACGGCGTCGGGCCGCACATGCGTCGTCATCGTTGCTGCTAGTCCCTGTCCGCGGGCCGTTTTTGTTGCGTTGCAATGCCCGCGTCACTAAACTGTCGACAATCTAAGAATTGATCAAGATCAAACTGTCGACAATCGACGATTAAATAATGTACAAGGGTCGAAACGGACCCTTTTGATGCGCACGATTTCCCCTCCGGTCGGCTTGCCGGCCCTCAATGAGACCGACCTCGTCGGCCAGGTCGCCCGTCGCCTGACCGAGGCCATCGTTCTGGGGCGGCTGCCGCCGGGATCAAAGGTGGTCGAAGCCGGCATCGCGCGCGAGCTGGGGGTGAGCCGGGCGCCGGTGCGCGAGGCGGCGCGGCTGCTCGAGCAGCAGGGCTTGCTGGTAGCCAATCCGCGCCGCGGCTTCTTCGTCCGGCAGTTCGCCGCCGATGATATCGACGAGATCTACGACCTGCGTCTGTGCGTCGAGCGTCATGCCGCAGTGCTCGCCGCGCGCAACCTGACGCCGGAGACGCGCGACAAGTTGCGCCGGCAGATAGAGGTGCTGCACGAGACCGCCGATCTCGACGATCCGGCGCGGCAGGTCGAGGAGGACTACCGCTTCCATCGCCTGATCTGCGAGATCGCCGGCAACCGGCGGATGCTGCGGCTGTTCGACGATCTCGCCTCCGAGCTGCGCATGGTGATCGGCCTGATCGGCCGCCTCTATGACGATCCGCATGAGATCGCGCGCACGCACGAACCGGTGCTCGCCGCGATCGAGGCCGGTCATCCCGAGCGCATCGTCGCGTATGTCGACTATCACATCGGTCATGCCTGGCGCGAAGTCGGACGGCTGGTGCGCGAGATTCCGCCATGGCCGGCGGCGGCGAAATAGCCGCGCGCGATGTTGCGATCTTTCTGATTCATCCAACAGGAGTTTCCCGTGAAGGCCGTCTACAGTGATCTGCACCGCAGCCATGATCCGCAGTTCTTCCTGGTCCGCGGCGTGGTCCAGCGCACCACCGAGCAGCCCGAGCGCGCCGACCGCCTGCTGGCGGGCCTGAAGGCCGGCAAGCACACGCTGATCGAGCCGACCAAATTCGGGCAGGGACCGCGCGCGCGCGTGCACAGTCCGGAATATCTGAGCTTTCTCGCCGAGGCCTGGGATGCGTGGACCGCGCTCGGCGATGCCGGGCCGGAGATGATCGCGAACATCCACCCGGTGCGCAACGCCGCCACCTATCCGACCCATATCGTCGGCAAGCTCGGCTGGCACACGGCGGACACCGCAGCGCCGATCGGCAAGGGCACCTGGGCCGGCGCCTGCGCCTCGAGCGACGTCGCGGTCACCGCCGCGCAGGTGGTGCTGGACGGCGAGGACGCGGTTTATGCGCTGTGCCGTCCGCCCGGCCACCATGCCTATCGCGACATGGCCGGCGGCTTCTGCTTCCTCAACAACAGCGCGATCGCGGCGGAGCATCTGCGTCAGAAGCATGAGCGCGTCGCCATCCTCGATGTCGACGTGCATCACGGCAACGGCACGCAAGGCATCTTCTACGAGCGGGGTGATGTCTTCACCGTCTCGATCCACGCCGATCCGTCGTTCTTCTATCCGTTCGTCTGGGGCTACGCGCATGAGCGCGGTGCCGGACCCGGTCTCGGCGCCAATCTCAACATTCCGCTCGCCAAGGGCACCGGCGACGACGATTACATGATGGCGCTGGCGGCGGCGGAGCGGGCGATCCGTTCTTTCGCGCCGACCGCGCTCGTGGTCGCGCTCGGCCTCGACGCCTCCGAGAAGGACCCGCTGGCGGGCCTCGCCGTCACGACCGACGGTTTCCGCCGCATCGGCGAGGGGCTGGCCCGGTTCGGCCTGCCCACGGTGCTCGTGCAGGAGGGCGGCTATCTCTCCGATATTCTCGGCGCCAATCTGACGGCGGTGCTCGGCGGATTCGAAGCCGCGCGCTAGCGGCTAGCAGGAGCCGGCCAGTCGCCGGCCGGCTTCGCGAACCGGTCGGGAAGGGATCCCCCGTAAGCCCTCCGTTCACTGTTGTGGTTGCGGACATGGATCTTGATCGGCCGTGGATGTTTCGATTCCTCGGCCATGCCGCTGGCTGAGGTCTGGCTGCCGGGCGGCAACATCGCCAAACTGAAAGTATCGCGAGAAGCCCGCGAGGAGGGCTCGCAGCGATGCCGATGAGTTGCCATCCAAGATCATATTGCCAAGAGTCTGTCGGTCGGTTGCGGAGATGACGTCCATTGACCTGCGTCAAGCCGAGGGAACCTCGGGACCGCTATACAGATTCATCCGAAAACCGGGGGCGCGATATGGTGACCCGTTGCCTTAAGTCGCTGATGATTGCCGGCCTGACCGCTGCTTTCGCTGCGCCCGTTCACGCTGAAGACGCCGATGTCGGCAAGGCGGAATTTCAGGCGTCGTGCGCAAACTGCCATGGCGTGGATGGAAAGGGTAAGGGACCGTTCAGCGAACTGCTGAAGGTGCCGCCGGCCGATCTGACGACCTTGGCCAAGGACAACAACGGCGTCTTTCCGACGAGTGCCGTCTATCAAACCATCGATGGGCGGAAGAAAGTTCCCGCGCACGGTACGCATGAAATGCCAATCTGGGGAGAACGATTCAACCCCATCATGAACGTGCCTCACACTGTTGATCCGGCGTACGATGCGCTCGATCCATCGCGGGAGTTGCGGGAGGTCGTTGTGCGAACGCGGATCCTTGCCGTGATCGACTATCTGAACCGCATCCAGCAGAAGTAGCGGCCAAGGGCGATCTCGATAGCCGTCTCGCCGCGTCCGCCCGTGGCAGCCGGATCGCTCGCGGTCACAGACGCATGAAGGCGGACGCGTCCCTGATTGATCCTCATCAAGGCCGCCGCAAGCAATGGCGCTAGTGATCTTGCAGAAAGCGGAGGATCAGCGATGACAGGCATAGTGCTTGATGCCGAGCAAATCCAGAGCGCCCCGGCTCCCGTTCGTCTCTGGCTTGAGCAGCAGATATCGGCGGTTCTCGGTGCAAGGTCGATAACCGGAGCGCCGCCGCCGCGCCTGATTGCCTGCACAGAAGCCCAGGCTGCGAACCTTCTCAATCGAATTAGACAGGTGCCATCCGCTGTCGAGGTGCTCTTCGGGCTTGCCCATCCCGAGATCTGCTACGGCGACCCGCCAGTCGTGACGTTTCGCCTGCTTGATCTTCAACGTCGTGCTGGTCTGGAAAACATCGCCAGACTGCTGGAATGTCTCGACCTCATCAATCGGGCGTTTGCGGAGATATGTGAGGATCCGGCGGCGAGGTTCTGCGAATTCGACGCTGCGGGGCATTGCTCGGTTCTGCCAACCACCCAAGGCAGCATTGCTGCATTGTGGAAGGCAATCATTGCGGCGGAGCGGCGGCCGGGCGTGCTGCCGATCGCCGTAGCCGAATAGTGCGAAGCGAGCACGAGATGATGCCGCAAAGGGCCTGTCGCGAGTTGGCGAGGACCCGGTCCGATCGGTTGTCCTCATTGATCGCCGTTGTAACGTCAAGTCTCCTGCTGCTCTGGGCCGGGCAGGTGCAAGCGGGAGAAATCCGGGACGTGCAGACGCTTGCGCCTCTGGTCGGGAAAATCATCCGAACTGTCGTCAGCATAAAGGTCGATACCGGGACGGCGGCAACCTCCGGGTCGATAAACTCCGGTCCTCCCATGACGAAGGAGGTGTCTGGTGCGGGCGTCATCATCAAGTCGGAGTCCGGATTGATCGTGACGAGCAATCATCTGATCAACGGCGCCAAGGCACTCTCGGTCGAATTGTCGGACGGACGCCGGTTTGAGGCGAAGTTCGTGGTGGCCGACGAGCGCTTTGACCTAGCCATGCTGAGGGTTTCGGCCTCCGGCCTCACCGCAGCCACTGTTGGTCGATCGATCGATGCCGAGCCGGGAGATTTCGTGCTTGCAGTCGGGGGGACGGCGGGACCTGCTCAAAGCGTCAGTTTCGGCATTGTCAGCGCTCTGCATCGTTCGCGCGCCGGCATTCCCTGCCAGGATCTCATTCAGACCGACGCCTTACTTGACAGCGGCAGCAGCTCGGGCGGACCGCTGTTCAATCTGCGGGGCGAGGTGATCGGCATTGTTGTCGCCACCACCGGCGAGGCCGAGCGGGGCTTCGGCCTGGCAATTCCCTCGGATGCGATTGATCGCCTCTTCGTCAGATTGAATTAAGCTCCCTCATCATCGCGGGTCGATCTTGAGGTGTGCGGTCCGGCTGTTGGCGGGTGGCGAGGCGAAACGTATTGCGTCTCGTGACGCGGCATAAGATCGCAAGCCGGATTTGATGCAGGTCAAATCCGGCCTCTCGGCAATCCGCTTTACTCGGGTTGCGCAGATACCCCAATTGCGCACAGCCAGCCCCGTCGAAGCTGTCAGCTGTCGTCCAGCTGGCAGCTTCTTTGGGCTGCGGTCGCAGATCCTGACGAGAACACATTCGTCACGAAGGATGGTGTCCCGGTCCGGGATCGGAGTTGTCTGCGAACACCGCCGCAATCCATCCCGTTGGCAACTGAACGCCGAATCCGGCGGCGCGAGGCAGGCGCTGGTGGCTCTAGAAGGGCTGATCATCCTCTGTCGAAGGCTCTTCCTCCAAGGAGACGAAGTCGCCGCCGCCATAATCCTCTTCCGGCGGCGGGTAAGTGATCTTCGACAGTTGGTCTTCGACCCGCTTCACGCCCGCAACGTTCTCCGCCGCGACGGTCGCGGCTTTGCGGGCGTTGTCGCTCCGGATGTTGCCGCGTAAGTTGACGATCCCGTCATGCACGCTGACGTTCAGAGCTGCGGGTCGCCAGGACGCATGCCCGAGTGCCGCAATCACCGCCGCGCGAATCTGATCGTCGTTGGCGGAAGGGGAGAGCCGTTCGAGACCAAGGTTTGCGATCGCGGTCATGAAGTCCGTGCGCGTGACCATCCCGACCAGGCTTTTGTCGCGCATGACCGGAAACCGCGTGACGCCGTGCGATTCCATGAGTTGAACGACTTGCTCGAGCGGCATGTTCTCGTCGACGGTGATCGGATCGGCCGACATGATCTCATTGACTTTGCGGCCGTGCTGGCGGGCGAAGTCGAGTGCAACTTGGCTCGTGCCTGCAAGCATGGCAAGCCAGCGGCCGCGACGCTTCTCCGTTCCAAGTTCGACACGCCGAATGAAATCTCCGTCCGACAGGATGCCGATGAGCGCGCGACTCTGATCGATGACAGGAAGGCCGCCGATGTGGTGGGACAGCATCGTCTTGATGGCGTCGCTCACCGATGCATCGGCATCGATTGTGATGACGTTCCGTGACATGATCTCCCGTACGCGCACGGCGTAGATCCTCCGACTTGAGCTGACGGTGTTTAGCTAACGCTCGGCAAGGACACGTGTGTTGATATTTATCAACCGGACGGTCGTGCAATTGCGCTGATATGCCAATGATGCGACAGGCAATTGGGCCGGGTAGGCCGACGACGGTTGGTAATAGTCCAATGCTTTCTGACTGTGCGACGGGTCGCTTGAACGGCGGAGAATCCCGCCAGCATTCCGCATCGCCGATCTTTCATCAGGGGAGGCACGACAGCGCGGCGTTGGACCGCGATCTCCGGCTGGATCTGTGCCGAGGTCTTGCAGTCTGGTGCATCTTCCTCGATCACATTCCCAACAACGTCTTCAGCTGGTTGACCCTGCGCCACTATGGCTTCAGCGATGCGACCGAAGTCTTCATGTTCGTGTCCGGCGTGACCTGTGCACTGAGCTACAGCGATGTCCGCCGTCGCGACGGGTGGACTTCAGTCGTCGCGCATACGCTGCTGCGAAGCTGGGAGATCTATGCCGCCTTTCTCATCCTGACCGTGACTCTTGCCATGGTCGTGTACGGCTGGGGAAGCGATCGCCTGGCCGACCAAACCAACGTGAAGGTCCTGCTGCAAAATCCGGGCGCAGCTCTGAGCTACGCCGCCATCCTGATGTACCGCCCAGTAAACACGGATGCGCTGCCAACCTTCGTGCTCTTTCATCTATCGTTTGCGCCTGTCCTTTGGGGAATACTGAAGTTTCCGAACGCGTCTCTGCTGTTCTCCGCGCTTATCTATGTGCTGGTCCAATTGTACGGCTGGAACTTACCGGAGTGGCCGACCAATCAATGGTACTTCAATCCGCTTGCCTGGCAGTTCCTGGTCGTTATTGGGGCGTGGTGGGCCACGCGAGGCTATCGGATGCTTTCGCAGATAATCGTTGCCAGGCCCGTCGTTGTGCTTGCGATCGCGTACATCGGTTTTAGTCTGGTGGTCGCATTGAGCTGGGAGATCGCGCCACTGGCGGCCGCGATCCCTGACTACATCGAGCGGTTGATCTATCCGATCGACAAGCCGGATCTGGACCCGCTGCGGCTGCTGCATTTCCTGGCGATCGCCATCGTCGTGGCGAGGTTCGTGCCGACGAATTGGCGCGGATTTGGCATGGTCGTCCTGAAAGGAGCAATTCGTTGCGGCGAGTGTTCGCTCGAAACCTATTGTGCGGCCGTCGTGCTCTCCCTGCTGGCGGATTTGTATCTCATCAAGGTGTCCGACAGCATCGCGGCGCAGTTCGTGGTGAGCGCTGCGGGGATCGCGGCGCTCGCTCTGTTTGCGACATCTATCACATGGATCAGCAAACGAAGCCGGCGACATCCGAAACTGCTATGAAGGGAGGTGGGACAGATCGCGCAGTCCCTTGAGTGTCGGCGCGAGATCCGGTCGAAACCTACGCAATTTCTGCTCGAGAAAAGCCCCGGGCAGCTTGGCAGTTCATGGTTAAATCGGCCTCGCATTCGCAAAATAATTGAGTGACGTAAGTCTTTGATTTCGCTACTCTGTCCTCCTCAGGACTCACTCCGCAGTCCACGATCACTTGCCGCAATGGGACAAATCGTTCGTAAGCCATTCAAGACCTACCACCATGGCGACCTCCGCGAAGCGCTGATTCAGGCCGCGTTGCGCGAGGTCGAGCTCGGTGGTCCCGAGGCGATCAGCATCAAGGCGCTGGCCAAGCAGCTCGGCGTCTCGCAGCCGGCGCCGTACCGGCATTTCGCCGACCGCGAGGCGCTGCTGGAGGCGGTGACCGCGGAAGCATTCCGGCAGTTCAACGTGATCATGCGCGAGGCGATCGAGCTGCCCGGCAAGGGCTCGAAACTGTCGCGCTTTGCCCAGGCTGCGCTGGCCTTCGGGCTCGAGCGCCACGGCATCTACCGGCTGATGTTCGCATCCCGAACCATGGCCTGTGCGCCTGTCGGCAGCGAGCTGCACGTTGCGGCGATGGAAACGCTGGCGCTGTTGATCGAGTCGTTCGAGGCTCCGGCCGTCGGGCTGCTGCGCGAACGGCAGGCGCTGAAGATCTGGGCCGGGCTGCACGGCATCGTGATGCTCGCCGAGCAGGGCCTGCTCACCGGCGAGGTCGCCCAGATCAGCCGCGAGGAGCTGATGGACGAGATCGTCGAGCAGACCAAGCTCGCACTGTCAGTCGCGCTGCAGGCGACGGAAGACCAGGCGTAGGCCGCCTTATCGCGGCGGCCGCGGATCGATCGGGGTGGTGCCGCGCACGCCGAGAATATCCTCCAGCACTTTCGCGCCGGCCAGAAGCTGCGCCTCGGCGCGGGGCCTCGCCACCATCTGCAGGCCGATCGGCAGGCCCGATGCGGTGAAGCCGCAGGGCAGCGACAGCGCCGGGCAGCAGGCCAGCGTGATCGCATAGACGATGCCGAGCCATTCGACGTAATTGTCGAACTTCTTGCCGTCGCACTCGGCGACATAGCGGTGCTCGACCGGGAACGGCGGCACGATGGTCGCCGGTGCCAGCAGCAGGTCATATTTGTCAAAGAACTCGAGCGCGCGCTGCGTTATCGCGACGCGCTGCGCCTCGGCGCGCTCGAGCTTCTCGACCGTGAGCTTCAGCCCTTCCTCGATGTTCCAGATCACCTCTGGCTTGAGCAGGTCGCGCTTGGTGCGCAGCAGTTCGGCCTTGCTGATCGCGAAGTCGAACGCGCGCAGCACGTGGAAGCATTCATGGGCTTCGCTGAAGTCGGGAGATGCCTCTTCGACGATCGCGCCGGCTTCGGCGAAACGCTCGGCCGCCTTGCGGGTCACGGCCTTGACCTCGGGATCGACGGGCGTGATGCCGAAATCGGGCGAATAGGCGATGCGCTTCGGCTTCTGGTTGGAGCGCGCCGCCGACAGGAACGATGTCGGCAGCGAGGGGAGCGACAGCGGATCGGCGGCGTGCTCGCCGCTCATCGCATCGAGTAGCAATGCGAGGTCCTCGACATTGCGCGCCATCGGTCCCTGCTGGCCGAGCGTGCGATCGACGCCGAATTTCGGCGTCTGGGCGACACGGCCGATCGACGGCCGGAGGCCGACGATGCCGCAGAAGCTCGCCGGGTTGCGCAAGCTGCCGCCCATGTCGGAGCCATGAGCGAGCCACGCGGTGCCGCTGGCCAGTGCCGCCGCCGCGCCGCCGGAGGAGCCGGCCGCCGAGCGGGACGTGTCCCAGGGATTGCGGGTCGGACCGAACACCTCGTTGAAGGTGTTGGCGCCGGCGCCGAACTCCGGCGTGTTCGACTTGGCGTAGATCACGCCGCCATTTTGTTCGAGGCGCTCGACCAGGATGTCCGACTTCGCCGGCACGTTGTCCTTGAAGATCGGCGAGCCCAGCGTGGTCAGCACGCCGGAGACGGCGGTGAGGTCCTTGATCGGAACGGGAAGGCCGGCGAGCAGGCCGCGCTCGCCGGCCGGTTTCTGCATCAGCGCCTTGGCGTGGGTGCGGGCGCGGTCGAAGCAGCGGATTGGCAGCGCGTTGACCTTGCCGTCGACCTCGGCGATGCGCTGTTCCAGCACATCGAGCAGATCAAGCGGCGTGACCTCGCCGGCTTTCAGTTTCTCGACGACGGCACACGCCGTTTCCTTCACCAAGCCCTGATCAGCCATGCGCCGTTGCTCCTATGTCTTCTGTTTCCTTGTGCTGTAGAACATTTCCTGCCGTCGTGGCAATGCGACGAGAACCGAAGGGGCAGGGATGGCAGCGTTGTTTTCCGCGCTGGACTGGCGCGCGATGAGCCAGCAGGAGCACGACCTTGGCTTGAACAACGGAGTGGCCGTCAAAGGCAGCGCCGAGATCGCCGCCGGCTGGGAGCAGCGCTCGGCGGCGCTGCGGCAGAAGCACGCCGGCCATCTCGATCTCCGGTATGGTCCGCGCGAGCGCAACCGGATCGATTTCCTGAAAGTCCGCGACGGTGCGCCGACGCTGTTGTTCATCCATGGCGGCTATTGGCAGACCCGCGCCAAGGAGGTGTTCACGATCTTTGCCGAGGGGCCGATGGCGCACGGCATCAATGTCGCCCTGATCGGCTACACGCTGGCGCCGGATGCGACGCTCGACGACATCGTCGCCGAGATTCACGCAGGCATCGATTTTCTTGCCGGGCAGTTGCCCACGCTCGGTGCCGCTACTGATGGCATCGTCGTGTCCGGCTGGTCGGCCGGCGGACATCTGACATCGATGGCGCTGTCGAACGCCCATGTCCGGGCCGGCATGGCGATCTCGGGCATCTATGACCTCGAGCCGATCAGGCATTCCTACCTCAACGAGAAGCTCAGGCTCGACGAAGCCGCCTCACGGCGCAATTCGCCCATGATGCAGCAAGGCGGCACGGCAAAACCGCTGTCGCTGGTGGTCGGCAGCGCCGAACTGCCGCTGCTGCGCAAGCAGACCGCCGATTTCGCCGGCCATCGCGCCCGCTACGGCTTGCCGGTGACCTATGAGGAGATCGAAGGCGCCGATCATTTCTCGATCATGCACGAGCTGCTGGCGCCGCAGGGCCGGATCACGACGCTGATCCGGCAGTTGTTCGAGCGGACGGCCACCTAACCGTCATTGCGAGGAGCGAAGCGACGAAGCAATCCATCTCTCCACAAGCGGCCAGATGGATTGCTTCGCTTCGCTCGCAATGACGAGGAGAGGGTCTAACCCCACCCCGACGTCAGCCCGCCATCCACCGTGTAGATCACACCCGACGTATACCCCGCGCGATCAGAGGCCAGGAACGCCATCAGGTCGCCGATCTCGCGCGCATGTGCGGGGCGGCCGAGCGGCAGGCCCTTTTGGAATTCCTTGTAGCGGTTCTCGTCGCCGAACTGGTTCTTGGCGCGGGTCTTGAGCAGCGTGACGTGGCGGTCGGTCCCAACGGGGCCGGGGTTGATGCCGACGACGCGGATGTTGTCGGCGAGGCTCTTGCCGCCGAGCGCGCGGGTGAACGACATCAGCGCCGCGTTACCGGCGCTGCCGCAGATGTAGTTGGCGTCGAACTTCTCGCCGGCCGCGCCGATGTCGTTGACGATCACGCCGCCGCCGCGCGCCTTCATCTGCGCGTAGATCGCGCGCGTCAAATTGACATAGCCGAACACCTTGAGCTCCCAGGCGTGCCGCCAGGTCGCCTCGTCGATCTTGTCGATCGAGCCGCCCGGGATGTCGCCGGCATTGTTGACGAGGATGTCGATGTCGGCGGCCTCTTTGGCCAGCCGCGCGAGGTCCTCGGATTTGCGTAAGTCCACCACGCTGATCGCGGCATCGATCTGGTGCGTAGAGCGCAGCCGCTCGGCGAGCGCCTTGAGCTGGTCGCCGTTGCGGGCGGCGAGCAGCAGATTGGCGCCTTCCTCGGCAAAGGCTTCGGCGGCGGCCGCGCCAATGCCCTTGGAGGCGCCGGTGATCAGGACACGCTTGCCGCGCAGATGCAGATCCATGGGATGTCTCGCTTGGTATGAGGAACGGATATCGGCGAAATTGGTGGGGCAGGGTCGCGTGGCGGTCAACACTGCACTGCAGCGTTGCGCTCGCGCGAAGTTTGGTCCATTGCAGGGCGATCAGGATAGACGGCGTTGCCGGCCGGGCAAATCACAAGGGTGTTCTCGATGAGCAAGAAGCAATATCGGATTGCGGTCATTCCCGGCGACGGCATCGGCAAGGAAGTGATGCCGGAGGGCCTGCGCGTCATCGAGGCGGCGGCGAAGAAGCACGGCGTCGACGTGAAGTTCGACCATTTCGACTTCGCCTCCTACGACTATTACGAGAAGCACGGCGAGATGATGCCGGCCGACTGGAAGGGCCAGATCGGCAAGCATGACGCGATCTATTTCGGCGCGGTCGGCTGGCCGGCCAAGATCCCGGACCACGTCTCGCTGTGGGGGTCGCTGATCAAGTTCCGCCGCGAGTTCGACCAGTATGTCAATCTGCGCCCGGTGCGGCTGATGCCCGGCGTGCCGTCGCCGCTGGCGAACCGCAAGCCCGGCGACATCGATTTCTGGGTGGTGCGCGAGAACACCGAGGGTGAATATTCCTCGGTCGGCGGCCGCATGTTCCCGGACACCGACCGCGAATTCGTCACGCAGCAGACCGTGATGACCCGCACCGGCGTCGACCGCATCCTGAAATTCGCGTTCGATCTGGCGCAGTCGCGGCCGAAGAAGCATCTGACCTCGGCGACCAAGTCGAACGGTATCTCCATCACCATGCCCTATTGGGACGAGCGGGTGGAGGCGATGGCCAAGAAGTATCCCGGTGTGAAGTGGGACAAGTACCACATCGACATCCTCACCGCGAACTTCGTGCTGCATCCGGACTGGTTCGACGTCGTGGTCGGCTCCAACCTGTTCGGGGACATCCTCTCGGACCTCGGCCCGGCCTGCACCGGCACGATCGGCATCGCGCCGTCGGGCAACATCAATCCGGAAGGCGATTTCCCGTCGGTGTTCGAGCCGGTGCACGGCTCGGCGCCTGATATCGCTGGCCAAGGCATCGCCAACCCGATCGGCATGATCTGGTCGGGCGCGATGATGCTCGAGCATCTCGGCGAGAAGCAGGCCGCGGATGCCATCGTCGGCGCGATCGAGCGCACGCTCGGCGAACGCACCCTGCGCACGCGGGATCTTGGCGGCAATGCCGACACCACGGTCTGCGGCAAGGCGGTCGCGGAGATGGTGGACTAGGCTGCGGAGTCAATCACGGGGTCGTCCTGGCGAAAGCCAGGACCGATCACCCCGAGTGCGTGCTGCCTTGTGAGGTCTGCCTCGCTCCCTTGTGGGAGAGGGGGGCTCGTCATCCAACCCCGTGCTGTCGTCCCTGCGAAAGCAGGGACCCATAACCACAGGGCCTTGTCGTTGGGGTTCGCTGTGGCCCCAGCCATCGCCACAACGCGAAGCGGTGGTTATGGGCCCTGGATCGCGCTCGCTACGCTCGCTTGTCCAGGACGACGGTGGAAATTACCCCTGCACGATCCTGCGGCAATGCTCCCATGCCGCGTGGATCAAATTCTCGCTCGCCTCGGGCGTGCGGAACGCGGAGTGCGCCGACAGCGTCACGTTCGGGATTTTCGTCAGCGGATGATCCTTCGGCAGCGGCTCGATGTTGTAGACGTCGAGGCCGGCGTGGCGGATGTGGCCGGAGTTGAGCGCATCGATCATCGCCTGCTCGTCGACGATGGCGCCGCGGGCGGTGTTGATCAGCACCACGCCCTTTTTCATCTTCGCGATCTTCTCGCGCGTGATCAGGCCGCGGGTCTCGTCGTTGAGCAGCAGATGCAGCGAGACCACGTCGCTGCTCGCCAGCACCGTGTCGAGCTCGGTGAATTCGACGCCGGGATGGCTCTTCGGCGACCGGTTCCAGGCGATCACCTTCATGCCGCTGCCGCCCGCGATGCGGGCGACCTCGGCGGCGATGCCGCCGAAGCCGACGAGGCCAAGCGTTTTGCCGGTGAGCTGCATGCCGTCCTCGCGCAGCCAGTTGCCGGCGCGCATCTCGCGGTCCATTTGCGCGATCACCCGCGCCGACGACCACATCAGTGCGATCGCGGACTCCGCGACGGCGGTGTCGCCATAGCCCTTGATCAGGTGCACGGCGATGCCGAGCCCGGCGAGCTCTTCCGGGTTCATGTAGCTGCGCGCGCCGGTGCCGAGGAACACGACGTGCTTCAGGCCTGAACACTTCTTCGCGATGTCGGTCGGCAGCGCCGTGTGATCGACCACCGCGATCTCGGCGCCGTCGAGCACCGCCGGATAATCCTCGGGCTTGATGTCCGGGTTGCGGTTGATCCGCATCGCGGGATCGCCGGGCTTCTCCAGGCGCTCGGTGATGACAGCGAGCGATTCATTGGCGTCGACAAACACTGCGCGCACGAAAGCCTCCATCGAAGGGGAGATATGAAGATCAGGATGCGACGCCGGCGAGCGCCAGCACCGTATGCATCAGGACGTTGGCGCCGGCCGCGCAATCGGTCTGCGTGGCATCTTCCAGCTCGTTATGGCTGATGCCGTCCTTGCAGGGCACGAACACCATCGCCGCCGGCATCACGGTGTTGAGGTTGCAGGCGTCGTGGCCGGCGCCGGACGTGATCCGGCGGTGCGAATAGCCGAGCTGATTGGCCGCGTTCTCGACGGCGTCGACCAGCTTCGGATCGAAATGCGTCGGCGCCTTGCGCCAGACGAGATCAAGCTGCACCTCGACCTTGCGCTTTGCTGCGATCTCGACGATGGCGGCACGCAGGTCGCGGTCCAGCGCATCCATGATCGCGGCGTCGGCGCTGCGGCAATCCACCGTGAAGGCGATCTCGCCGGGGATGACGTTGCGCGAGGGCGCAGCGATGACAGCCTCGCCGATGGTGCCGACCGCCTTCGGGCCGTGCTTTTTCGCGATGCTCTCCATCGCCAGCACGATCTCCGACAGCGTTGCCAGCGCGTCGCGGCGCAGCGGCATCGGGGTCGAGCCGGCATGGCTCTCGAAGCCCACGATCTTGCCGTCGTACCACAGCACGCCCTGGCCGGAATCGACCACGCCGATGGTCTTGCCTTCGGCCTCCAGGATCGGGCCCTGTTCGATGTGCAGCTCGACGAAGCCTGAGAACTTCTGGCGGCCGACCGGGGCATCGCCGCGATAATCGATCGAGTCCAGCGCCTGCGCCACGGTGACGCCCTCGGCGTCCTTGCGCGTCAGGATGTCGTCGGTGGTGAAGTCGCCAACATAGGCGGCCGAGGCCATCATCGCCGGCGCGAAGCGCGAGCCTTCCTCATTGGTCCAGTTGCAGATGCAGATCGGCAGCTCGGTCTCGATCCCGGCATCGTTCAGCGTGCGTACCAGCTCGAGGCCGGCGAGGGTGCCGAGGATGCCGTCATATTTGCCGCCGGTCGGTTGGGTGTCGAGATGCGAGCCGACGCCGATCGGCGGCTTCGACATGTCCCGTCCCTTGCGCAGGCCGAACATCGAGCCGAGCGCATCGACATGCACGTCCAGGCCGGCGTCCTCGCAGGCCTTGCGGAACCAGTCGCGCACCTGCTTGTCCTCGGCGCTCAGGGTCAGCCGCCGCACGCCGCCCTTTGGCGTTGCACCGAACTGCGCGGTTTCGTGGATGGTGCCCCAGAGGCGGGCGGAATCGATCTGCAGGTTGGTGGCGGCTCGGCTCATTGCGGCTCTTCCCTTTACGCGACCGTTTTTTCATGACGCGCCACTCTCGCGCCGTCAACCGCCACGCTGGTCTGCGCGATCTGCCTGGCGAGATTGGCGACGCGCTCGATGGCGACCGCATCGGGGGAGGCGAGCCAGCTCGCGGTGAAGGTGAGGGGCGGCAGCTTGAGGTCGGTGTCGAGCAGCTGCAAGCGCCCGTCGGCAAGCTCGTTCTCGACGATCGCCGACGGAATGACCGCAATGCCAAGCCCTTCATTGGCCATGTGGATCACGGTCGCGAGCGAGGTGGAGGCGTGCAGCCGGATCGGCGGCAGATCGGGGGCATTGAACAATGCGCGCACGGTCTCGTAGGGCTGGGTCTTGCGCGGAAAGGTGATGATCGGAAACCGCGCCAGATCCTGCCGCGCCACCGGGCCAGAGCCGAGGCCGAGCGAGGGGCTCGCCAGGAAACCGATCGGATAGTCGCACAGCACATGGTTGTGCGCGCCTGATGCCGAGACCGGTCCGAGCACAAAGGCGAGCTCGATCTCCTGCGCCAGCAGCCGCGGCGTCAAATTCGGTGTGATGTCGACCTCGATCTCCAGCGACAGGTTCGGGTAGATCTCGTTGACGCTCTTGACCAGCCGCGGCAGCCAGGTATGCACGATAGTTTCCGCGACACCGAGCCGCAGCGCGCCGCGCATCGCCGAACGGTCGCCGACCTCGGCCATCATCTCCGAGCGCAGGCCGATCAGCTTCTCGGCATAAATCAGCATCAGCCGCCCGCTCGGCGTCGGCGAGGCCACCCGGTGGTCGCGGTTGAGCAGCTTGACGCCCATCTCGCGCTCAAGCTGGGCAATGCGCTGGGAGATCGCCGGCTGGGTGGTGTTGAGCCGCTGGGCGGCGCCGCGGAAGCTGCCGAGCTTGACGACCCAGAGAAATGTTTCGATCGAGCGGAAGTCCGTCATGGAAGCATTTTCCCGATCGATAAATTTGCTTTATCGATTTTGATTAGAAAGGACGATTAGACATTATATCACGCTTGGTGTTGGTTTGTCCTTGTCGAGATTATGGGCAGGAGAACCCCATGACTGTTTTTGCGGCAGTGCAGCGATCTCAAGAGGAACCAGGGCTGGCGAGCGTCGAAGCGCGGCGCGCCTGCCGTGACGGCATGGCGTCGGCGACGACGGCCGGTCTCGCCAACGGCTTCGTCCAGGGCAATCTCGCGATCCTGCCGGAGAAGCTCGCCGGCGCCTTCCACCGCTTCTGCCAGCTCAATCCGAAGCCGTGCCCGATCATCGGCATGTCCGACGTCGGCGATTTCAGAATCCCGGCGCTCGGCCTCGACCTCGACATCCGCACCGACGTGCCGCGCTACCGGGTCTGGCGCGACGGCGAGGTGGCGGACGAGCCGACCGACATCACCAAATACTGGCGCGATGACCTCGTCACCTTCGTGCTCGGCTGCTCCTACTCGTTCGAGGAGGCGCTGCTGGAAGAGGGGCTGCCGATCCGTCACATTGAGCGCAATCTGCGTGTGCCAATGTACCGGACCAATATCGCCTGCAAGCCGTCGGGGCCGTTCGAAGGACCCATGGTGGTGTCGATGCGCCCGTTCAAGCCGGCGGATGCGATCCGCGCGGTGCAGATCACCTCGCGCTTCCCGTCGGTGCATGGCGCGCCGGTGCATCTCGGCCATCCGCATGCGATCGGCATCAAGGATATCGCCAAGCCCGATTATGGCGACGCGGTGCCCGTGGCCGATGACGAGATCCCGGTGTTCTGGGCCTGTGGCGTGACGCCGCAATCGGTGATCGCAGCTGCGAAGCTGCCGTTCGCGATCACGCATGCGCCGGGGCTGATGCTGGTGACCGATCTCAGGAACAGGCAGCTCGCTGTGCTCTGAATAGGCAATTCGTGCAATTCATTGAGGCTTTACTGCGCGCTACAAGCGTCACATCGATAAGAACAAAGCTGAAGGGGAAATTTCGATGACGATCTCTCGCCGTAACGTATTGCTGGGTGCCACCGCCGCCGCTGCGCTCGGTCCGATCGCCGCACGCGCGCAAACGAGCGAAGTGGCAATCGGCGTGATCTATCCGCTGTCCGGCTCCAGCGCTGCGATCGGCGTCGACGCGCAGCATGCCTTCAACACCGCGGCCGACATCATCAACAAGAACTATGATTTTGCGCTGCCGCTCGCCAAGGGCGAGGGCCTGTCCGGCCTCGGCGGCGCCAAGGTCAAGCTGGTGTTCGCCGACCACCAGGCCGATCCGCAGAAGGGCCGTGCCGAGACCGAGCGCCTGATCACCCAGGAGAAGGTCTGCGCCGTCGTCGGCACCTATCAGAGCGCGGTGGCCGTCACCGTCAGCCAGACCTGCGAGCGCTACGGCGTCCCGTTCATCTCGGCCGACAATTCCTCGCCGAGCCTGCATCGCCGTGGCCTGAAGTATTATTTCCGCGCCTCGCCGCATGACGAGATGTTCTCGGCTGCGATGTTCGACTTCTTCGATGCGATGAAGAAGAAGGGCCAGAAGATCGAGACGCTGGCGCTGTTCCACGAAGACACCATCTTCGGCACCGATTCGGCGAACGCGCAAACCAAGCTCGCCGCCGAGCGCGGCTACAAGATCGTGGCCGACATCAAGTATCGCGCCAACTCGCCGTCGCTCACCGCCGAGGTGCAGCAGCTCAAGGCGGCCAATGCCGACGTGCTGATGCCGTCGAGCTACACCACCGACTCGATCCTCCTGGTCAAGACCATGGCCGAGCTCGGCTACAAGCCGAAGAACATCATGGCGCAGGACGCCGGCTTCTCGGAAAAGGCGACCTATGACGCGGTCGGCGACAAGCTCGAGGGCGTGATCTCGCGCGGCAGCTTCTCGCTCGACCTGGCGCAGAAGCGGCCGATGGTCGGTCTGATCAACGAAATGTACCGCGCCAAGTCCGGCAAGGACTTCAACGACTATACGTCGCGCCAGTTCATGGGCCTCATTATCATGGCCGATGCCGTCAACCGCGCGAAGTCGACCGACGGCGAGAAGATCCGCGAGGCGCTGGTCGCGACCGACATGCCGGGCGATGTCACCATCATGCCGTGGCGGCGGGTCAAGTTCGACGAGATGGGGCAGAACAACTTCGCCGATCCGGTGCTGCTGCAATATTCTGCGAAGAACTTCGTGACGATCTTCCCGGAACAGGCCGCCGTCTCCGAGGCGATCTGGCCGATGAACAGCTGACCGGTCGGACGCTAGAGGGGGCAGAGGGCGGTGACAGCTGAGACGATCACAAAGAGAGGCGCTAGTTCCGTCATTGCGAGGAGCGAAGCGACGAAGCAATCCATTCTTTCCCGTTGCGGTGCGATGGATTGCTTCGCTTCGCTCGCAATGACGGCGGATGGCGGTAGCGAGTTCCGCATGGAGCGTCAGCGGTGACAGCCGAGACCATTATCCAGAGTTTGGCGAGCGGCCTGTTGATGGGGCTGCTCTACGGACTAATCGCCGCAGGCCTCGCATTGATCTTCGGTTTGATGGACGTCGTGAATTTCGCGCACGGCGAGTTCCTGATGATCGCGATGTACGCGACCTTCTTCCTGTTCGCGTTCTTCGCGATCGATCCCTTGCTCGCGGCGCCGCTGGTCGCCGCGGCATTGTTCGTGTTCGGCGCGGTGGTCTATCTGTTGGTGGTCCGGTTTGCGATGCGCGCCAAGGCCAATGCCGGCATGGTGCAGATCTTCTCCACCTTCGGCCTTGCGATCGTGATGCGGGGCCTCGCCCAGTTCTTCTTCACGCCCGACTACCGCAGCGTCACCAATTCCTGGGTCGGCGGCAAGACGATCTCGATCGCCGGCATCTATCTGCCGGAGCCGCAGCTGATCGGCGCAATGCTGTCGATCGCGGCCTTCGTCGCGCTCTACTTCTTCATCAATCGCACCGATTTCGGCCGTGCGCTCGAAGCGACCCGCGAGGATGCCGGCGCGGTGGCACTGGTCGGCATCGACAAGAACCGGGTGTTCGCGCTTGGCTGGGGCCTCGGCGCGGCCTTGGTCGGGCTTGCCGGCGCCATCATGGCGATCTTCTTCTACATCTATCCCGACGTCGGCGCGTCCTTTGCGCTGATCGCCTACGTCACGGTGGCGCTCGGCGGCTTCGGCAGCGTGTTCGGCGCCTTTGCCGGCGGCATCATCGTCGGCCTGGTGGAGGCGAGCACCGCGCTGATCCTGCCGCCGTCGCTGAAATCGGTCGGCATCTATGCCGTCTATCTGCTGGTCGTCTTCATCCGCCCGCGTGGCCTGTTCGGATCGATGTGATGGACACCCAGTTCGCCCAACGCCGCAGGCGTGACCTGATCATGGCGGCTTGCCTCGCGGTGGTCGCCGCGCTGGTGCCGCTGTTCGTCAAGGACGTCTATGTCCAGAACATCATGGTCCTGACGTTGATGTATGCCGCGCTGTCGCAGAGCTGGAACATCCTGTCCGGCTATTGCGGGCAGATCTCGCTTGGTCATGCGCTGTATTTCGGGCTCGGGGCCTACACCACTGCGCTCCTGTTCACCAAGTTCGGCGTGCTGCCGTGGTTCGGCATGCTGGCGGGCGGGGCGATCTCCGCCGTGATCGCGATGGCGCTCGGCTATCCCTGCTTCCGCCTGCGCGGGCATTACTTCGTGATCGCGACCATCGTGATCGCCGAGATTGCGCTGGTTTTGATCCAGAACTGGGATTGGGCGGGCGCAGCCCTCGGCATCGACATCCCGGTGCGCGGCGACAGCTGGTTGAAATTCCAGTTCACCCGATCGAAGCTGCCGTACTTCTATTTTGCGCTGGCGCTGGCCTGCATCGCCTGGTTCGTCACCTGGTGGCTGGAAGATTCCAAATGGGGCTATTGGTGGCGTGCGGTGAAGGACAATCCCGATGCGGCCGAAAGCCTCGGCGTGGTCGTGTTCAACTCCAAGATGGGCGCGGCGGCGGTCTCGGCGTTCCTGGTCGCGGTCGGCGGCAGCTTCTACGCCCAGTTCGTGTCCTATATCGATCCTGAGAGCGTGATGGGCTTCCAGTTCTCGCTGTTGATGGCGCTGCCTGCCGTGCTCGGGGGCATCGGCACCTTGTGGGGCCCGGTCCTGGGTGCGGTGATCCTGATCCCGCTCACCGAGCTGACGCGCTCGTTCATCGGCGGGTCCGGCCGCGGCGTCGACCTCATCGTCTACGGCGCGCTGATCGTCGTGATCTCGCTGGCGCTGCCGCGCGGTCTGGTCAGCGTGTTCAGCATGCTCACCGGGCGCAAGGAGGCCGCACGATGACGGCGCTTCTTGAAACGCGTGGCGTCTGGCAGCGCTTCGGCGGCCTCGTCGCCAACAGCGACGTCTCGATCTCGGTCGGGCGCGGTGAGATCGTCGGCCTGATCGGCCCCAACGGCGCCGGCAAGTCGACGTTGTTCAACCTGATCGCGGGCGTGCTGCCGCCGACCCAGGGCTCGATCATCTTCGACGGCGAGGACGTCACAAGGCTGCCGGCGGCGGAACGCTGCCAGCACGGCGTCGGACGCACCTTCCAGGTGGTCAAGAGTTTTGAGACCATGACCGTGATCGACAACGTCATCGTCGGCGCGCTGATCCGCAACACCAAGATGCGGATCGCGCGGCAGAAGGCCTATGAGGTGCTGGAGTTCTGCGGCCTTGCGGCGCGCGCCGACAAGCTGGCGGCCGACCTCGTGCCGTCGGAGAAGCGCCGGCTCGAGGTCGCGCGTGCGCTCGCGACCGAGCCGAAATTGCTGCTGCTCGACGAAGTCCTCACTGGCCTCACGCCGGTCGAGGCACAGACCGGCGTCGAGCTGGTGCGCAAGGTGCGCGCCACCGGCGTCACCGTGCTGATGGTCGAGCATGTGATGGAAATCGTGATGCCGCTGGTCGATCGCGCCATCGTGCTCAATCTCGGCAAGGTGCTGGTCGAGGGCAAGCCCACTGAGGTCGTCCGCAATCCGGAAGTCATTTCTGCCTATCTCGGGGATCGTCATGCTGTCGGTGCGTGAAGTCACCACCGCCTATCAGGGCCTGGTTGCGATCTCCTCGGTGTCGATCGACGTCACCAAGGGCGAGATCGTCTGCGTTGCCGGCGCCAACGGCGCCGGCAAGTCGACGCTTTTGAAATCGATCGCCGGCGCCGAGCGTCCGCGCGCCGGCACCGTCACCTTCGACGGCAAGCGCATCGACGGCCAGCCGCAGCACGTCATCACATCAACCGGCATCGCCTTCGTGCCGGAGAACCGCCGGCTGTTTCCGCGGCTGTCGGTAAGCGACAATCTGCGGCTCGGCAGCTATCTCTATCGCAGCAAGTCCGACCGCGACGCGCCGCTCGACCTGGTGTTCAACCTGTTCCCGCGGCTCGGCGAGCGGCTCGAGCAGCGCGCCGAGACCTTGTCCGGCGGTGAGCAGCAGATGCTCGCGATCGGCCGCGCGCTGATGACGCGGCCGCGCCTTCTGATGCTCGACGAGCCGTCGCAGGGCATCATGCCGAAGCTGGTCGACGAGATCTTCCAGGCCGTGAAGCGCATCCGCGATGCTGGCATGACCGTCCTGATCGTCGAGCAGCGGATGGCCGAATGCCTCGAGATAGCCGACCGCGCCTACATCCTGCAAACCGGCCGCGTGCTGATGCAGGGCACTGCCGCCGAGATCAGCGGCAATCCCGACGTGCGCAAGGCGTATCTGGGGCTGTAGCCTCTGCAACGCCTCCACGCACGCAAACGTCATCCTGTGAGGCGCGAGCGGAGCGAGCCTCGAAGGATGAGCCACAAGCGCCTGCGGCCATCCTTCGAGGCGCGCCGAAGTGGCGCGCACCTCAGGATGACGCCGGTGTGTGTGGCGCCTAGCTCGGACAAGTCGCTTTTGCAGGCAACAGCCTACTTGCCCTGTTCCTTGCCCTCTTCGACCTTTTCGACCTTGGCGGCGAGGTCGGGCACGCGGGTGACGCGGTAGGTCGCGTTGCTGCAGGTCAGCGTCCAGGCCTCGTTATCGGGCTTCGAGAGCTTGTCGTCTCTCTCGGCCTTGAGCGGCTTGTCGCAAGCATAGCCCTGCGCGCGCAGTTGGATCGCCAGCAGGTCCTGCAAGGACTGCTCGGCCCGTGCGGTTGAGCCCGCAAGGTGGCCGGCGAACAGAACGGCGAGTGCCAAGTTCGTGAACCTCATCATGACTGTCCTCCGCATATCTCACCTTTGCTTGATCTAGTGAGGGTGATCCGGCAGCACGAGCCCGAACGTCCTGGTCAAATCCGCCACCTGTTCGGGCGAGAGATAGCGCGGGTTCAGCCCGCGCAGCAGCAGATAGAGTTTGGCGGTTTCTTCCAGCTCCTCGGTCGCGAACACCGCGGCTTCCAGCGTATCGCCTGACACGACCGGCCCGTGATTGGCGAGCAGCACCGATGAATATTTCCCGGCCAGCCCCCTGATCGCGTCGGCCACGGCGGGGTCGCCGGGGCGATAATAGGGCACCAGCGCGGTCTGGCCGCACTTCATGACGTAATAGGCCGTCATCGCCGGCAGCGCGGCGCGTGGGTCGATCTCGGGCAGCATCGACAGCGCGACCGAATGGGTCGAGTGCAGATGCACCACGGCGCCGGCGCTCGCGCGCGTCTGGTAGAGCGCGGTGTGCAGCGGCACTTCCTTGGTCGGGGCATCGCCGGAGACCAGCCGGCCGGTGCCGTCGAGCCGCGACATTTTCGCCGGATCGAGGAAGCCGAGCGAGGCATTGGTCGGCGTCACCAGCCAGCCGCCGTCGTCGAGCCGGACGCTGATATTGCCTGAGGAGCCCGGCGTCAGCCCGCGCTCGAACAGCGAGCGGCCGAAGCGGCAGATGTCTTCACGAAGCTTTGTTTCGCTCATCCGGTTTCGCTCTTCCGGTCTCGCTCTTGGCGTCATCTTTGCCGCCATCCATTTTCAGCTTTGTCTCATGCTTTGGCAGCGCGGCCAAGCCGTGATAGGCAAGCAGCAATGCGCATGATCGGGAAGGGTGAAAGCCGGTTTTCCGAAAATGCTCAAACAACCAAAAATGTTCAGGGATCGCCGCATGTCCAGTTCCGCAACACCGCACGTCGCCGTCATCGGGCTGGGCTCGATGGGATACGGCATGGCGACCTCGCTCAAGCGCGCCGGCTTTGTCGTGACCGGCTGCGACGTCTCGGCCGATGCCGTCGCGCGCTTCGTCGCCGACGGCGGCAAGGGCGCGAAAACGCCGGCCGAAGCGGCCAAGGATGCCGACATCGTCGTCAGCGTCGTCGTCAATGCGGCGCAGACCGAGGCGATCCTGTTCGGCAAGGATGGCGTCGCCGAGACCCTCGCCAAGGACACAGTCTTCATCTCCTCGGCGACCATGGACCCGGATATCGCGCGGCGGCTCGCAAAGCAGCTCGAGCCGACCGGCCGGCACTATCTCGATGCCCCGATCTCCGGCGGCGCGCAACGTGCAGCGCAAGGCGAGCTGACCATTCTCGCCTCCGGCAGCGCGGCGGCGTTCGCGAAGGCGCGGCCGGCGCTGGATGCGATGGCGGCAAAGCTTTACGAGCTCGGCGATGCCGCCGGGCAGGGCGCCGCGTTCAAGATGATCAACCAGCTGCTGGCCGGCGTGCACATCGCGGCTGCTTCCGAGGCGATCGCCTTCGCCGCCAAGCAGGGCCTCGACATCCGCAAGGTCTATGAGGTGATCACGGCCTCCGCCGGCAATTCCTGGATGTTCGAGAACCGCATGCCGCACGTGCTCGACGGCGACTACGCGCCGCGCAGCGCGGTGGAGATTTTCGTCAAGGACCTCGGCATCATCCAGGACATGGCGCGCAGCGCGCGCTTCCCGGTCCCGGTCTCGGCCGCGGCGCTGCAGATGTTCCTGATGACCGCGGCCGCCGGCATGGGCCGCGACGACGATGCGTCGGTGGCGCGGATGTATGCGCAGGTCACCGGCACCAAGCTTCCCGGCGCGAAATAAGAGGATCCTGCAATGCCCCGCTTTGCCGCCAACCTCACCATGATGTTCAACGAGGTCCCGTTCCTCGACCGCTTCGACGCCGCAGCAAGAGCGGGCTTCACCGCGGTCGAATTCCTGTTTCCGTATGAGCATCCGGCCGAGGAGGTCGGCAAGCGGCTGAAAGGCGCCGGGCTGACGCAGGCGCTGTTCAACCTGCCGCCGGGCGACTGGAACGCCGGCGAGAAAGGTTTTGCCGCGCTGCCGGATCGCTTCGCCGATTTGCAAGCGAGCTTGAAGACCGCACTGCCCTATGCGCAGGCGACCGGCGTCAAGCGTCTGCACTTGATGGCCGGGATCGCCGACCGAAATGATCGGCACGCCGTCGAAGCCTTCTACAAATCGGTCGCTTACGCTGCGGAATTCTTCGCGCCGCACGGCCTCGACGTCGTGATCGAGCCGATCAATCCGCGCAACGTGCCGGGCTATTTCCTCAACGACTTCAACTTCGCGTACGAGTTGATCCGTGAACTCAAGATCCCGAACCTGAAGCTGCAGTTCGACATCTATCACTGCCAGATCATCCATGGCGACGTCACGATGCGGCTGCGCGAGATGATGCCGGTCATCGGCCACATCCAGATCGCCTCGATCCCCTCGCGCAACGAGCCCGATGGCGAGGAGCTGAATTATCCCTTCCTGTTCGGCGAGCTGGATAGGCTGGGCTATGGCGGCTTCGTCGGCTGCGAATACAATCCGCGCGGCAAGACCACCGACGGTCTTGCGTGGTTCAAGCCCTATGTCGGAGCAAAATCGTGACGCTGGCCCTTGGCTGCATCGCCGACGACTATACCGGCGCCTCCGACCTCGCCAACACGCTGACCCGCGCCGGCCTGCGCACGGTGCAGACCATCGGCGTGCCCGCCGACGATCTCGCGCTGCCGGAGGTCGATGCCGTCGTGGTGTCGCTGAAGAGCCGCTCGATCGAGGCGAGTTTGGCCGTGACGCGCTCGCGCGCGGCGGAGGCCTGGCTGCGCGGCCGCGGCGCCTCTCACATCCTGTTCAAGATCTGCTCGACCTTCGATTCCACCGACGCCGGCAATATCGGCCCGGTGATGGACGCGCTGCGCGCCGACTCCGGAGATAGCATCGTGCTGGTGACGCCGGCTTTCCCGGAAACCGGCCGTACCGTCTATCAGGGCAATCTGTTCGTAGGCGCGGTGCCGCTGAACGAGAGCCCGCTGAAGGACCATCCGCTCAACCCGATGCATGATTCCAACCTGGTCCGCGTGCTCGCGCGGCAGAGCAAGACCAAGGTCGGCCTGGTCGATCTCGCGACGCTCTCCCGCGGCGCCGACGCCGTTCGGGCGAAGCTCGCCGACCTCGCGGGTAGCGGCGTCGGCGCTGCGATCGTCGACGCGGTGTTCGACCGCGACCTAGAGGCCATCGGGCAGGTGGCGCTGGATCACCGTCTGTCGGTCGGTGCCTCCGGCATCGGGCTCGGATTGGCCCGGGCGCTGGTCGCAGCGGGCAGGGCCAAATCGGCGGCTGAAAATGCAACGTCCAAGGCTGCGGTCGGCGGCCCGGCGGCCTGCCTCGCAGGCAGTTGCTCGCAGGCGACGCTGCGCCAGATCGCCAGCGCCGAGAAGGTGATGCCGGTCCTGCATCTCGACCCCGGACGGGCGATCGCCGGCAAGGACGAGGCGCAGCGCGCACTCGTCTGGGCCAAAGATCGGCTCGGAAAGGGACCGGTCCTGATTGCGAGCAGTTCGACCCCGGATGAGGTGACAGCTCTGCAATCGCGTCATGGCCGCGATGCGGCCGGACATGCCATCGAGCAGGCCATGGCCGATATCGCGGAGGGGCTGGTGCAGTCGGGCGTGCACAGGCTGGTGGTTGCCGGTGGTGAAACGTCAGGCGCCGTGGTCGATCGCCTCGGTATCCCCGGCTTCCTGGTCGGTGCGGAAATCGCCGCAGGCGTGCCGGTTCTGCGCGCGGTCGGTGCCAGCACTGGCGAGATGGTGCTTGCCCTGAAATCGGGCAATTTCGGCGGGCCGGAGTTCTTCTCGGATGCGCTGGCATTGATGCCTTGATGCGCCTCTCGCGCATCATGTCACTATGGTGACGGGTATCTCCGTAGTTCAGCGGAGGACCAAATTAACCCTACTTAAGGAGGGGGGCTGGCTTTGATGTCTGTGGCGCACCGCCGCGCCCCCAGCCATCCGATTGGGCTTCGCGAGCCCGATACCCAAGAGACCCCAAGATGTTCGCCAAATACTCGATCCGCGCCAAGATCATTGCCGCGGTTGCGTTCCTGCTTGTCGCGCTGACGGGCATGGGCCTGCTTGCCGTGTGGAATATGCGGGCGATCAACGCCAGCACTGTCGACATCACGACGAACTGGTTGCCGAGCGTGCGCGTGCTGGGTGAGCTGCGCGCCGGGGTCATCACCTATCGCAACGTGATCCGCGAACACATGCTTTCGGAAACGCTCGAAGAGAAGCTGGCGGTGGAAAAGACGCTCGCCAGCGTCGTCGAGATGAACACAAAGGCGCGCGCGAGATATGAACCGATGATCGCCTCCGCGGAGGAGCGGGCGCTCTACCGGCAGTGGTCCGAGACCTGGGACAAGTACAGGAAGGGCACCGAGGAGGTGATGGCCATCTCGCGCAAGGAAGCGGGCAAGCTTCCGCATGAGGCGCACGAGCTCAACACCAAGGTTGTCAACAAGATCGGTCTCGAAGCGGACGAAATCCTGAACAAGGACATCGAGCTCAACAACGTCGGTGCTGAAAAGGCCGGCCAGGAAGCCGCCAGCAACTACGGCTCGGCTCTGATGATGGTGGCCGTGATCCTCGGCCTCGCGATCCTGATCAGCGTCGGCGTCAGCTTCTACACCGTTCGCGACATCTCGGCCGGCATCGCCTCGATCGTGAGCCCGATGCAGGCGCTGGGCCGTGGCGATCTGACCGCCGTTGTGCCGCACCAGGGCGAGAAGACCGAGATCGGCGCGATGGCCGATACGCTGCAGGTGTTCAAGGAAGCCCTGGTCGCCAAGAAGGCGGCCGATGAAGCCGCGGCCGCCGATGCCGAGGCCAAGATCGAGCGCGGCCGCCGGGTCGACACCATCACCCGCAATTTCGAACAGATGATCGGCGAGATCGTGCAGACGGTGTCGTCGGCCTCGACCCAGCTCGAAGCTTCCGCCAGCACGCTGTCGTCGACGGCGCGGCGTTCGCAGGAACTGACCACCTCGGTCGCGGCGGCGTCCGAGGAGGCGTCGACCAACGTGCAGTCGGTGGCGTCGGCGACCGAAGAGCTATCGTCGTCGGTCACCGAGATCAGCCGCCAGGTGCAGGAATCGGCACGGATGGCGGGCGACGCCGTCGGCCAGGCGCGCACCACCAACGATCGCGTCAGCGAGCTGTCGAAGGCCGCCGCGCGCATCGGCGACGTCGTCGAGCTGATCAACACGATTGCCGGCCAGACCAATTTGCTGGCGCTGAACGCCACCATCGAGGCGGCGCGCGCCGGCGAGGCCGGCCGCGGCTTTGCGGTCGTCGCGTCCGAGGTGAAGGCGCTGGCCGAGCAGACCGCCAAGGCGACCGGCGAGATCGGCCAGCAGATCGCCGGCATCCAGACCGCGACCCAGGAGTCGGTCGGCGCGATCAAGGAAATCTCCTCGACCATCGAGAAATTGTCGGAGATCTCGTCCACCATTGCCGCCGCGGTCGAAGAGCAGGGCGCGGCGACGCAGGAGATCTCCCGCAACGTGCAGCAGGCGGCGCGGGGCACCCAGCAGGTCTCGGCCAACATCACCGACGTGCAGCACGGCGCCAACGAAACCGGCTCGGCCTCGAGCCAGGTGCTGTCGGCAGCACAGTCGCTCTCAGGTGACAGCAACCGCCTCAAGCTCGAAGTTGGCAAGTTCCTCGAGGCCGTCCGCGCGGCCTGACCCGAAGCCGCCGGGGCACCTCCCGTCCGCACGGGCTGACGGATCCAAGCGTGGTGGGCCGACCGACTCACCACGTTTTGCATTTTTGCAGGGCTGCGATGCACTAGCCTCGCGGCGGCCGAAACCGCATCCTCAGCCGGCTCGCTTTTGAAGCAGGGCCGTCTCTTTTTGATGACGATGCGATCGCGATCGGCCGCACGGCATGCCGGCGCGCCCGGCCCGGGCACAGAGCCTCACGAAGGATGCCAAGGAAGTGAAGGCCGCGGCGGCTCCGCGGGTTGGCGTTTTGCGCTGCATCAGGTAAATCGGCCGCTGCGGAACGGCTTTTGCAATGTCGATTCCTCTGCCTGGGCGGGCTTCATTTCGGGAATGCTGTTTTTATGATCGCACTGGTCCGTATCGCGCTGAGCCGGCCATATACTTTCGTCGTGCTGGCGATCCTGCTGCTGATTATCGGACCGCTGGCGGCACTGCGCACGCCGACCGACATCTTTCCCGAAATCCGCATCCCCGTGATCGGCGTGGCCTGGTCGTACACCGGTCTGCCTCCCGACCAGATGTCGGGACGTATCACAACTCCGTTCGAGCGTGTGTTGACCACGACGGTCAACGACATCGAGCACATCGTTGCGAACTCCTATAACGGCATCGGCATCGTCAAGATCTTCTTCCAGCCGAACGTCGACATCCGCACCGCCAACGCGCAGGTCACGGCGATCGCCCAGACCCTGCTCAAGCAGCTGCCGCCGGGCGCGACGCCGCCGCTGATCCTCAACTACAGCGCCTCGACGGTTCCGATCGTCCAGGTCGCGCTGTCGGGTGACGGCCTGACCGAGCAGAACCTCGCCGACATCGGCATCAACCAGTTGCGCACGCCGCTGGTCACGGTGCCCGGCGCCGCGATCCCCTATCCGTATGGCGGCAAGCAGCGCCAGATCCAGATCGACCTCAATTCGACCGCGCTGCAGGCGCGCGGCCTGTCGGGCCAGGACGTCGCCAATGCGCTCGCGGCGCAGAACCTGATCACGCCGGTCGGTACCCAGAAGATCGGCAATTTCGAATACACCATCAATCTGAACAACTCGCCGCTCCGGATCGAGGAGCTCGGCGACCTGCCGATCAAGACCGTCAACGGCGCGATGGTCTATGTGCGCGACGTCGCCACCGTCCGCGACGGCAACCCGCCGCAGACCAACATCGTCCATGTCGACGGCAATCGCTCGGTGCTGATGATGGTGCTGAAGGCCGGCGCGGTCTCGACGCTCGATATCATCGCCGGCATCAAGCAGAAGGTGATCGACGTCAAGGACCAGATGCCGGACGCGCTCAAGATCGGCTTCGTCGGCGACCAGTCGGTGTTCGTCCGCGGTGCGATCAGCGGCGTCGCCTTCGAAGGCGTGATTGCGGCGCTGCTGACCAGCGTGATGATACTGCTGTTCCTCGGCAGCTGGCGCTCCACCGTCATCATCGCGGTGTCGATCCCGCTGTCGGTGCTGGGGGCCATCATTATGCTGTCCCTGATCGGCGAGACGCTGAACATCATGACGCTCGGCGGCCTTGCGCTCGCGGTCGGCATTCTGGTCGACGACGCCACGGTGACGATCGAGAACATCAATTACCACCTGGAGCAGGGCAAGCCGGTCGAGCAATCAATCCTCGACGGCGCCAACCAGATCGTGACGCCGGCCTTCGTCTCGCTGCTCTGTATCTGCATCGTGTTCGTGCCGATGTTCTTCCTGACCGGCGTCGCGCGCTTCCTGTTCGTGCCGATGGCCGAAGCTGTCATGTTCGCGATGATCTGGTCGTTCATCCTGTCGCGCACCCTGGTGCCGACGATGGCGAACTATCTGTTGCAGCCGCATGTCCATCACGAAGGTGCGCCGCCGAAGTCGCGCAATCCCTTTGTCTGGTTCCAGCGCGGCTTCGAAGCGCGGTTCGAGCGCATCCGCGGCGGCTACCATGGCCTGCTTGCGATGGCGCTCGGCCATCGCAAGGTGTTCGTCGGCGGCTTCCTCGCGGTGGTGGCCGCGTCGTTTCTGCTGGTGCCGTTCCTGGGCCGCAACTTCTTCCCGTCGGTCGACGCCGGCAACATCCTGATGCATGTCCGCACCCAGGTCGGCACCCGCGTCGAGGAGACCGCCAACCAGATGGCTGATGTCCAGAAGGCGATCCGCAAGCTGATCCCGGGCGAGATCGAGACCATGACCGACAACATCGGCATGCCGATCTCCAGCATCAATTTGACCTACAACAACACCGGCGTGATCGGCCCGCAGGATGCTGACATCCAGATCAAACTCAGGGAAGGTCACAAGCCGACCGAGGAGCATGTGCGCGCGCTGCGTGAGCAATTGCCG
Source organism: Bradyrhizobium sp. NAS96.2 (assembly GCF_001908235.1). Lineage (GTDB taxonomy): Bacteria > Pseudomonadota > Alphaproteobacteria > Rhizobiales > Xanthobacteraceae > Bradyrhizobium. The sequence continues at coordinate 26,021 of NZ_LGHK01000017.1, read as the reverse complement.
CGGCTGTTCCCGGGCACCAGCTTCTCCTTCCTGCCGGCCGACATCGTCAGCCAGATCCTGAACTTCGGCGCGCCGGCGCCGATCGATTTGCAGATCCGCGGCGCCAATCTCGACGCCAACTACGCCTATGCCAACAAGCTGCTGGCCAAGATCAAGCGCATCCCCGGCATCGCCGATGCGCGGATCCAGCAGTCGCCTAACAACCCGACCTTCAACATCGATGTCGACCGCACCCGCGCGCAATATGTCGGCCTGACCGAGCGCGACGTCACCAATTCGCTGGTCGTCAACCTCGCCGGCTCCTCGCAGGTGGCGCCGACCTATTTCCTCAATCCCGATAACGGCGTGTCCTATTCGATCGTGATGCAGACGCCGCAATACCAGATCGATTCGCTGAGCGCGTTGCAGACGCTGCCGATCACCGCAACCGGCAACACCCAGGCGCCGATCCTCGGCGGCATCGCCGACATCAAGCGCGCGACCTCGAGCGCGGTGGTCTCGCAATACGACATCCAGTCGCTGGTGCAGATCTACGCCACGACGCAGGGCCGCGATCTCGGCGGCGTCGCGACCGACGTGCGCCAGCTGATATCGGACACCGCTAAGGAGGTGCCGAAGGGCTCGTCCGTGGTGCTGCTCGGCCAGGTGCAGACCATGAACTCGGCCTTCACCGGCCTGTTGTTCGGCCTGCTCGGCGCGGTCGTGCTGATCTATTTCCTGATCGTGGTGAACTTCCAGTCCTGGTCGGACCCGTTCGTGATCATCACGGCGCTGCCGGCAGCGCTCGCCGGCATCGTCTGGATGCTGTTCACCACCCAGACCACGCTGTCGGTTCCGGCGCTCACCGGCGCCATCATGTGCATGGGCGTCGCGACCGCCAACAGCGTGCTGGTGATCAGCTTCGCGCGCGAGCGCTATGAGGAGCTTGGCGATCCCGTCGCGGCGGCGCTGGAGGCCGGCTTCGTCCGGTTCCGCCCGGTGCTGATGACCGCGCTCGCCATGATCATCGGCATGGCGCCGATGGCACTCGGGCTCGGCGAGGGCGGCGAGCAGAACGCGCCGCTCGGCCGGGCCGTGATCGGCGGCCTGATCTTCGCCACCTTCGCGACCCTGATGTTTGTTCCCGTGGTATTCAGTATGGTACACAAGAAGCAAGGCGCCAAAGCCGCCGCCTCATCGGAGATTCCGCATGCAGCCCACTGAACAGCGCCCACCGGTGTCCGGCCGGAGGTTGGGCATATTCGGCGTGGTTGCACTGGTCGGCGCGGGGCTGATCGTCGGCACCGGGATCCGCGCCCGCGAGGAGCAGGACAACCGGCTGAAGGAATGGACCGACGACCAGGCCATTCCGACCGTCGCGGTGGCGCTGCCCAACGCCAAGGCGCTGAGCCCCACGATCGATCTGCCGGGCCGGCTCGAGGCCTATTCCCGCGCGCCGATCTATGCCCGGGTGTCCGGTTATCTGAAGAACTGGGACGCCGACATCGGCGCCCGCGTCAAGGCCGGCCAGGTGATTGCCGAGATCGAGGCGCCCGACCTCGACCAGCAATTGCTGCAGGCGCGCGCCGATCTCGCCAGCGCCCAGGCCTCGGCCAAGCTCTCCGAGGCGACGCTCGCCCGGCGCAAGACGCTGGTGGCCTCGAACTTCGTCTCGGCGCAGGAGATCGACGAGCGCACCGCCGACCTCTCCAACAAGAACGGTGCGGTCAGGGCCGGCCAGGCCAATGTCGAGCGGCTGGAAGCGCTCGCCGGTTACAAGAAGATCACGGCGCCGTTCGACGGCGTGGTGACCTCGCGCGACACCGACGTCGGCGCGCTGATCAATGCCGGCGGCAACTCGGGTCCGGCGATGTTCACGGTCTCCGACATCACCAAGCTGCGCGTCTATGTCAACGTGCCGCAGAACTACGTTCCGGCGATCAAGATCGGCGCCAAGGCCACGCTGTCGCTGCCGGATTACCCGAACCGCAGCTTCCAGGCGACGGTGGAAGCTTCCTCGCAGGCGGTCGACGTTGCCTCCGGCACGACGCGGATGCAGCTCGGGCTCGACAATTCCTCCGGCGAATTGATGCCGGGCAGCTATGCCAGCGTGAAGCTGAACCTGCAGCGCGACGCAACGCCGCTCAGCATTCCCGCCAGCGCGCTGATCTTCAACGGCAACGGCCTGCGGGTCGCGACCGTGACCCCGGACGACAAGGTGCTGTTCAAGACCGTGAAGATCGGCCGCGATCTCGGCAAGGAGATCGAGCTCGCCTCAGGCCTCGCGCCCGACGACCGCATCATCACCGCCCCGCCGGACGGTCTCGCCGACGGCGATCATGTCCGCGTCACCGGTGCCGGCGCCACCAAGGGCAAGCCGACCACGGCCTCCGAAAAGCAGGATGTGAAGGGGTAGGTTCTCGAGTAGCCCGGATGGAGCGAAGCGAAATCCGGGGCAGGCCTATCAGTGGAGTGCCCCCGGATTGCGCTGCGCTCCATCCGGGCTACGCTGGCCCTTAACCTACCCGCCATTCCAGCATGCCGTCACCGGCGGTGACGATGTTGCCTATGGTTCCGACCGGCGTCCGGTCGAGGTCCTGCAAATAAGCCAGCGTTGCCATGTCGCTTGCCGGGATGCGGCCGAGCGTGCGGCGGCCGTCTTCGGTGCGCAGCATGGTGACGCCGTGCTCGACCTCGCCATTGGCGCGATAGATCACGGTGAAGGCCTCGACCTTGCCTTTCCCTGTCGCCTCCGCGGTGAAGTCGGGCACATCGCGCCTGTTGCGATCGGCCTCCGCCTGCACGGAGGTCTCCTGCTTGAGCGCGGCCGTCGGCGCCGCGCGCGACAGCACGAGGCCATGATGCTTGGTGACGAAGCCGCCCTGGCCGTAGAGCAGGCCGAGCGTGCCGCCGCTGCGCAGCTTGCGCACCATCGCGCAAGCCGAATGCGTCATGTAGGTGTTGAGCGGCGCGCCGAAGAAGGTGAGGCCACCGGTCACGGTCGGCTGCACGTCGGCGCCCAGGCCGAGCGTCCGGCGCGCCATCTTCGGCACGCAGGGGAAGCAGCTATAGAGCTCGATCGCGTCGAACTTTTTGCCGTCGCCGCCGACGAGATCCATCACCGCCTTCAGCACCGCGGTCTGCGCGTGGCTCTCGACGAACTGGTCGCGGGTCAGATAGTCGCGCGGCTCTTCCGCAGAGGCGCCGCCGAGCGGATAGATCAGCCTGTCCTCCGGCACGCCGGCCGCGCGCGCCTTGGCGAGGCTGGTCAGGATCAGCGCGCCGCCCATGTTCACCGTCGGGTTCGCCACCATCAGTTTCGTATACGGCCAGGCGATCATCCGATTATCGGGGGTTGCCGTCGTGATCTCGTCGCCGGTGAACTTCTTCTTCAGCCAGGAGTTCGGATTGTCGGCCGCAACCCGCGCATAGGTCGACCACAGGTCGCCGGATTCCTTCAGCGCCTCGCGCGGCGTCTGGCCCCAATGCGCCGAGGTTGCGGACTCATAGAGCGGATAGACCGTGATCGGCCTGAATACGCCAAGCGTCACCGCCATCGGCTTCTGGAACGCGGCGCCGCGCTTCGGCTCCTCGACATCATGCGCGAACGGCGTCCACGGCAGCTCGACGCCGGCGCGCTGCGCCTTGGTCGCGGTCGATTGCGCCTCCGCGCCGCAAACTGCCGCCACGCTGCATTCGCCGCGCGCGATGCGCTGCGCCGCCTCGTGCAGATAGCGGATCGGGCTCTCGCCGCCGACCGGGCCGTAATAGAGATGCGCGGGCGCAATGCCGAGCCGCTGCGCCAGTTGCTTCTCGGGGTCGCGGTAGCGCCAGCTCAAAAAGTTGACGACGTCGAGCGACTGCACCTCGGAGAGCAGCTTTGCGCCGCTGTCGGCCTCGGCGCGCTTCAGCGCCTCCTCCAGCAGCGTGAGCGGCTCGAGGCCGGCGGCGATGTCCTTCGGACGATCGACGATCTCGCCGACGCCGACGATGACGGGAATGCGGTCTTCGGGGATGCTGTTCGACATTCTTGCTGCTTCACTCTGCGGTATTGGACTCGATGCTTGTTCTGGGCGTCATTGCGAGCGAAGCGAAGCAATCCATTTCTCGACTCGGGGATAAATGGATTGCTTCGTCGCTTCGCTCCTCGCAACGACGACGGTGGGCGTATTAATCCGCGACCAGCGCGTTCATGTGTTCGACAGCCTCGACGAAATCTTCCTTGAACTCCTGCACCACGGCACCGGCCGACTTCACGCTGTCGACAAGGCCGACACCCTGGCCCACAAAATAGCTGACGAGATCGCGCGCCTTCTCATTGCCGGCCGCGGCGGCGCGGTCGATGGCATTGAAGGCGTCGCGGCTGATGATGCTTTGCAGCGGCATCGGCAGCGCGCCGGGGCTGTCCGGCGAGCGATCCCAGGCGTCGGTCCAGACCGAGCGGAGCTGCCGCGCCGGCTTGCCGGTGCGACCCTTGGAGCGGATCGCGTCGCGCGAGGAGGCTGCGATCATCTTCTCGCGGAAGATCTCCGAGGTCTCCGATTCCACGGTGGCAAGCCACACCGAGCCGGTCCAGGCGCCGGCCGCGCCCATCGCCATGCAGGCCGCCATCTGGCTGCCGGTCATGATGCCGCCGGCGGCGAGCACCGGCACGTCGCGGATTTTTTTGACCGCCTTGATCACCTCGGGCACCAGCACCATGGTCGAGACTTCGCCGCAATGGCCGCCGGCCTCGGTGCCCTGCGCGACCAGGATGTCGACGCCGGCCGCGACCTGGCGCAGCGCATGCTCCTTGGAGCCGACCAGCGCTGCGACCGGCACGCCGTGCTTGCGGCCCATCTCGATCATCGCCTTCGGCGGCACGCCGAGTGCGTTGGCGATCAACCTGATCGGATGGCGGAACGAGACTTCCAGCAGTTGCAGCGCGGTTTCGGCATCGAACGGCTGTGGCTGGTTGTCGGCGACATTCCGGCTGGTCAGCTCGATGTCGTACTTCTTCAAGAGATTGCGGGTGAAGTCGCGATGCTCCTGCGAGACGCGTGCCTCGAGGCTCTTCCAGGTGACGTTCTTCTCGCCGGCAGTCGAGATGTTTTCCGGGATCAACACGTCGATGCCATAGGGCTTGCCGTCGACATGCGCGTCGATCCATTTCAGCTCCTGCTCCAGCGTCTCCGGCGAATGCGCGGTCGCGCCGAGCACGCCGAAGCCGCCGGCGCGGCTGACCGCCGCCACCACGTCGCGGCAATGGCTGAAAGCGAGCAGGGGAAATTCGATCCCCAGCATGTCGCAGATCGGTGATTTCATGGGTTGGTTTTCTCCCGGCGGCCGCTTCTTGTGCTTGTTGGCATCAGCCCCTGCAACGCTAGCGCATCACGGTCAGCGAAGCCAAGCGGGTTTCGGCCGCGGCGATCTTGCGTGCAGACGCTGCTTGGCAGCATCGCTCGCAGCGCATTCCGCTGGATAGAAAATGCGATCCGGCGGGGTGGGCAAAGCGACGTGTGCCCACCATCTAGTGCGGACATGCGGATGGGCACGGCGGTCGCCGCGCCACGGAAAAACGTAAAACCGGGAGCCAACGACGTGACTGACGACACCTCTGCCTACGAGCCGCCGAAAGTCTGGACCTGGAACAAGGAGAGCGGCGGGCGCTTCGCCAGCATCAACCGGCCGATCGCCGGCCCGACCCATGACAAGGAATTGCCGGTCGGTCGGCATCCACTGCAGCTCTATTCGCTGGCGACACCGAACGGCGTCAAGGTCACCGTGATGCTGGAAGAGCTGCTCGCGGCGGGCCACAAGGGTGCGGAGTACGACGCCTGGCTGATCAAGATCGACGGCAACCAGTTCGGCAGCGGCTTCGTCGCGGTCAACCCGAACTCCAAGATCCCGGCGCTGATGGACCGTAGCGGGCCTGAGCCGATCAGGGTGTTCGAGTCGGGCTCGATCCTGGTCTACCTGGCGGAGAAATTCGGCGCCTTCCTGCCGACCGACGTCAAGACCCGCGCGGAAACCTTCTCCTGGCTGTTCTGGCAGATGGGCTCGGCGCCGTATCTCGGCGGCGGCTTCGGGCACTTCTATGCCTATGCGCCGACCAAGATCGAATACGCCATCGATCGCTTTGCGATGGAGGTGAAGCGCCAGCTCGACGTGCTCGACCGCCGGCTCGCCGACAACGAATATCTCGCGGGCGACGTCTATACCATCGCCGACATCGCGGTGTGGCCCTGGTACGGCAGCTTGGCCAAGGGCCTGCTCTACGGTGGCGGCGAATTCCTCTCGGTGCAGGACTACAAGAACGTGCAGCGCTGGACCGACGCGATCGCGGCCCGGCCCGCGGTGAAGCGCGGCCGCATGGTCAACCGCACCTGGGGCGAGCCGTCGAGCCAGCTCCACGAGCGCCACGAGGCCAGCGATTTCGAGACCAACACGCAGGACAAGATCGGCGAGCCGGCGGCGTCGTAGTCTGCGCGATCAATTTGACCCGTCATCCTGAGAGGTTCTGAAGCTTTCGCCGTCGTCATTGCGAGGAGCGAAGCGACGAAGCAATCCATGTTTCCGCGTATGCGGCGCGATGGATTGCTTCGCTTCGCTCGCAATGACGATGATAGATCCGTCATGAGGAACGCGTTCCGTTCCGCGCTCCTCACCATGCATCATGCCAGCAAATCATCATACTCCGGGTTCTTCTTCATGAAGCCCTGGATGAACTCGCATTTCACGACGAGCTTGATCTTCTGCGCGCGCACGGCGTCGAGCACGGCGCGGGCGAGTTTTGAGCCGATGCCACGGCCGCCGAGCTCCGGCGGCACCTCGGTATGAACCAGCGTAATCGTGTCCGGCGTCTTGCGGTACACCACGAAGGCGGTGTGGCCGTCGACGGCGAGCTCGAACCGGCTCTGCGCGGCGTTGTCGCGGAATGCTTCACTCATTGTCTGATCCTCGGCTATTTTGCTTCGCGCCTTCAGCCGCGGGAAACACCACGCGGTCGTCGGTGCGGCAGTAGCGATCGGCGAACATGCGGCCGATCGGGTGGTAGCGCTCCATGTGGACGCGCATCGCCTCATGGTCCCACAGTTCGTCGCGGATGTGGAAGTGGATGCCTTCGCCCATGATCAGCTGGCGGTCGCCGTTGACGTCGATCAGCTTCCAGGTCCTGCACTCCATCGCAAATGGCGCATCCGCGAGCCTGGGTACCGCGATCTTGCGTGAGGGTGCAAGCTTCAGGCCGAGATAATCCGGCTCGCCGATCTCGGGCGGGAAGTCGCCCGAGCTCTCGTGCATCGCGCGCGCCAGCGGCTCGTCGGTCAGGTTGACCACGAATTCACCGAGGCGCTGGATGTTGGCCAGCGTGTCCTTTTCGCGGCCGTCGGGCCGCCGGTTGACCGCGAACATGCAGAGCGGTGGATCCTCGCAGAACACGTTGAAGAACGAGAACGGCGCCGCATTGACTACGCCGTCCGCGTTCGTGCTCGTCACCCAGGCGATCGGCCGCGGCAGCACGAAGGAGGTCAGCACCTTGTAGCGTTCGCGCTGGCTGAGGTCGCTTGCGGCATATTCCATGGGGCTGTCCGGAATTTCGGTGTGCGGGCGAACGAAGCGTAACCCGCCGCCGGCGGTTCGAAAAGCAAAAGGCGGGCTCGCTTGCGCTAACCCGCCTTGCAGACTTGCTCTTGCTTTCTTACCTCGCCCCGCTTGCGGGGAGAGGTCAATTCGCATCGTTAGATGCGATATGGGTGAGGGGGAGTCTCTGCGAGTGCGTTTTTCACTATCCTTGTGGAGACTCCCCCTCATCCCGACCTTCTCCCCGCAAGCGGGGAGAAGGGGAAGATAGGTTACGGCATGCTCAGTTCATGCCGGCCGACCACCATCCAGTGCACCTCGTCCGGACCGTCGGCGAAGCGGAGATGGCGGACGTCCTGGTACATTTCGCCGAGCGGCGACCACTGCGAGATGCCGGTGGCGCCGTGCATCTGGATCGCCTGGTCGATCACCTTGCAGGCACGCTCGGGCACCATGGCCTTGACCATCGAGACCCAGACGCGGGCTTCCTTGTTGCCGAGCACGTCCATTGCCTTGGCGGCCTTCAGCACCATCAGTCGCATCGCTTCGATTTCGCAGCGCGCCTGGGCGATGATCTGCATGTTGCCGCCGAGATGGGCGATCTTCTTGCCGAAGGCTTCGCGGGTCAGGCCGCGCTGCACCATCATGTCGAGCGCCTTCTCGGCCTTGCCGATGGTGCGCATGCAGTGATGGATGCGGCCCGGGCCGAGGCGGACCTGGGAGATCTCGAAGCCGCGGCCTTCGCCGAGCAGCATGTTCTCCTTCGGCACCTTGCAATTGTTGAAGCGCAGATGCATGTGGCCGCGCGGCGCGTGGTCATGGCCGAACACGTGCATCGGGCCGAGGATCTCGACGCCGGGGGTGTCGATCGGCACCAGGATCTGGGACTGCTGCTTGCTCGGCGCCGCGTCCGGACTGGTCTTCACCATCACGATCATGATCTTGCAGCGCGGATCACCGGCGCCGGAGATGTAGTACTTCTCGCCGTTGATCACCCATTCGTCGCCGACGAGCTTGGCGGTGGTCGAGATGTTCTTGGCGTCGGAGGAGGCGACGTTCGGCTCGGTCATCGCATAGGCGGAGCGGATCTCGCCGTTGAGCAGCGGCTTCAGCCACTTCTCCTTCTGCGCCTTGGTGCCGACCCGCTCCAGCACTTCCATGTTGCCGGTATCGGGCGCCGAGCAGTTCATGGTCTCCGAGGCCAGCGGGCTCTTGCCGAGCTCGGCGGCGATATAGGCGTAGTCGAGGTTGTTGAGGCCGTCGCCGGTCTCGGCGTCGGGTAGGAAGAAGTTCCAGAGGCCGACTTCCTTGGCCTTGTCCTTGGCCTTCTGCAGGATCGCGAGCTGCTCGTCGGTGAAGCTCCAGCGGTTGGTCTTCTTCTCGCCGGCGCGATAGAACTCGACCGACATCGGGTCGACGGTGTCGCGGATGAACTGCTTTACATGGTCGTAGAGCGGGCGGACCTTGTCCGACATACGGAGGTCGTTGAGCTCGTCGCCCGGATTGAGCGTGTAGTTCGTGGTCCGCGGCACATAGGCATGCTTCATTGTCGTTTCTCCCTCGCGAAGGCGCGTTCGCGGCGGACAATAAACGCGTGCGGCGCGAAGCGCGAGCACCGATTTTCGCAGGATCTCTACCGCATCGCGGAATTTAGCGGCGGCGTTTCAAACGTTGTTTGAACGCCGCCGCGCACGACGCGTGCCGGATCGTCAGACCATCCGATGCATTGCGCAGATCTTGTTGCCGTCGAGATCGCGCAAGTAGGCGAGGTAGAGCTTGATGCCGCCGCCTTCGCGCACGCCCGGCGGATCCTCGATAGGCTTGCCGCCATTGGCGATGCCGGCCGCGTGCCAGGCCTCGACCTGCTCCGGCGAAGAACAGGCAAAGCCGATCGTGCCGCCATTGGCGTGCGTCGCTGGTTCGCCGTCGATCGGCTTGGACACCATGAAAATGCCGGCCTTGGTGAGGTACATAATGCGGTGACCGTCGACCCGGGCCGGCCGGACGTCGAGCGTGCCGAGCAGCGCATCATAAAACGCCTTGGCCTTGTCCAGATCGTTGGTGCCAACCATCACGTGTGAAAACATCTGAAATATCCTCCCTCTTGGTTACGAAAGCCGCCTTGTTGCGCCCTTACGGCTGGAACGCTTAGCAGCAGTTTTGTCGCGACGGAAGCGACGCTGCGTCGCGCGGCACCTGGCTCAAGATGAGGTCGGGCAAACGCAAGACTCGGACGCACCAGCGCCACGAGGATGCGGATGTATGTTTCGCAGCCTGTGCAACAAATGCAGTGTCGTCCCGGCGAAGGCCGGGACCCATAACCCCAAATACTCATTGTTGCGCGACGCTGGGGCTACAGCCTTTCTTCAACAACTCAACCCTGTGGTTATGGGTCCCGGCCTTCGCCGGGACGACACCGGTGATGCGGCAAGAGCTAGGCTAGAACGCCGTGTACCCGCCGTCGATCACAAAGCAATCCGCTGTATGATAGGACGACGCCTTGCTCATGAGGTAGACGGCGATGCCGCCGAAATCGCTCGGCTCGCCGAAGCGGCGCACCGGGATGCGCGGCATCACGTTGGCGACGAACTTGTCGTTGGCCATGATGCCGGCGGTCATGTCGCTCTTGATCCAGCCGGGCAGGATCGCGTTTGCGGTGACGCCGTGGCGGGCGAGCTCGACGCCGAGCGCGCGGCACAGCGCATTCAGCGCGGCCTTGGTGCCGGCATAGTGCTCGTTGCGCGCGGTGCCGAACAGCGAGGCGAGGCTCGAGGTTGCGACCAGCCGGCCGAACTTGTCGCCGGCTTCGGAGCGCTCGGTCATGTGGCGTGCCGCAGCCTGGAATACGTGGAAGACGCCGTCGAGATTGGTCGCGAACATCTTGCGCCATTCCTCCTCGGTGCGGTCGATGAAGGAGCGGCGTCCGCCGCCGCCGATGCCGGCGTTGGCGAAGCAGCCGTCAACGCGGCCGAAGGTGTCGAGCGTCGCCTTCATCGCGGTCTTGACCGAGCCGGGATCGCTGACGTCGCAGAATTGCGTTGCGACCTTGCCGGGCCCGGCCTTCATCGAGGCCGCGGCGTTGGCGTTTTTTTCCGCGTTGCGGCCCCAGATCGCGACGTTGCAGCCGGCAGCGTTCAACGCCTGTGCGATACCGAGGCCGATGCCGCCATTGCCGCCGGTGATGACAGCGACGCGGCCGGTGAGATCGAAGATGCCACTCATTGGGGTTTCCATTTGGTTTGGTGCGCGCTAATCACGCGTTCACGGATGGGCTTGCCGCCGACCATGGACAAGCCCGGCACAAAAATCAAATATGGGTCCAAATATCGGTCGACCCATCGACCTACCGCGGTACCAACCGCGGAAGCAACGTAAAGAGGAAACCATGCAGTTCAAACACGTCACGCTCGACTTCGACGGATCGGTCGCGGTTCTCAAACTCGACCATCAGGAAGTCATGAACGCGGTCTCGATCGACATGCTGGGCGGCCTCGCCGAGGCGCTCGATGCAATCGACGACAAGCGCGACGAGGTGCGCTGCCTGGTGATCACGGGCGCGGGTAGGGCATTCTGCACCGGCGCCAATCTGCAGGGCCGTAACCAGCAGCAGAAGCCCGGCAAGAGCAACGCCGGCGCGGCGCTGGAGACCGCGTTCCATCCGTTCCTGCGCCGATTGCGTAAGCTGCACTGTCCGATCGTCACGGCGGTGAACGGTCCGGCCGCGGGTGCCGGGATGAGTTTTGCATTGATGGGCGACCTCATTTTGTGCGCGCGCTCGTCCTATTTCCTGCAGGCGTTCCGCCGCATCGGCCTGGTGCCGGATTGCGGCTCGACCTGGCTGTTGCCGCGGCTGATCGGCAAGGCGCGCTCGGTCGAACTGTCGCTGCTCGGCGAGCGGCTACCGGCCGAGAAGGCGCTGGAATGGGGCCTCGTCAATCGCGTCTATGACGACGCCGCGCTGATGGAAGAGACGATGAAGATGGCGCACGATCTCGCCAACGGCCCGACGGTCGCGCTGTCGCTGATCCGCAAGCTCTACTGGGACAGCCCGGAGAATACCCTCGAGGATCAGCTCAATCTGGAATTCGAGTCACAGCGGATCGCGGGCAGAGCTGAGGATTTCAAGGAAGGCGTCACGGCATTTCTCGAGAAGCGGCCGGCGAAGTTCAAGGGCAAATGATCGAGACCGAGCTCAGGCGCTGCGTCGCCGCGTTTCATCCCGGTGCGACGGGCGTCACCGGCGCCGCCAAGCTATCCGGCGGCGCCAGCCAGGAGACCTGGACGTTCGATATCGTGCACCCAAATGGCAATGTCGGCGCGATCCTGCGCCGCGCGCCGCCGGGCTACGGTGCCGCGCCCGGCCGCGCCGCCGGCCTCGATGCCGAGGCCACGCTGATGCAGCTCGCGCATGACGCGGGCCTGCCGTCGCCGAAGGTGATGCACGTCTTGAGGCCGGAAGACGGCCTTGGCCGCGGCTTCATCATGGCGCGGGTCGAAGGCGAGACCATCGCGCGGAAAATTTTGCGCGACGAGGAATATGCGACCGCGCGGCCGATGCTGGCGCGCCAACTCGGCCGCGTGATCGCCGGCATCCATGGCCTGCCGCAGGCGAAACTGCCGAAGCTGCGTGGCCTGACGGCGACCAAGGAGATCGAGGATCTCTCCCGCGAGTATCACAGCTTCAACTGGCCGCGGCCGGTGTTCGAGCTGGCGCTGCGCTGGCTGCGCGATCACGATCCCGGGCCGTCGTCCGAGGTGACGCTGGTGCATGGCGATTTCCGGCACGGCAACCTGATCATCGGGCCCGACGGTGTGCGCGCGGTGCTCGACTGGGAACTCGCGCATTTCGGCGACCCGATGGAAGATCTCGGCTGGATCTGCGTCAATTCGTGGCGCTTCGGCGAGATCGACAAGCCTGTCGGCGGCTTCGGCACGCGCGAAGATCTGTTCGCGGGCTATGAGGAGGCCGGCCGCAAGGCTGATCCGGACCGCGTGATGTTCTGGGAAGTGATGGGCACGCTGCGCTGGGGCGTGATGTGCTGTGGCATGATGCAGCGCTTCCGCTCCGGCCCCGATCATTCGATGGAGCGTGCGATGATCGGGCGGCGCGCATCGGAGACCGAGATCGATCTGTTGCGGTTGCTAGCTCCGCGGGGGAGATAACCATGCAGGACGAACCGACACCCACCGAACTGATCAAGGCTGTCGCCGATTTCCTGCGCACCGAGATCGCGCCCGCGATCAAGGGGCATAACGGCTTCAAGCTGCGCGTCGGCATCAACGCGCTCGACCTCGTGACGCGGCAGCTTGCGCTCGCCGAGGCCGGCGATGCCACCGAGGCCGCACGGCTGAAGGCGCTGCTCGGCGCCGACGGGACGCTGATGGAGTTGAACCGCGCGCTGTCGGAGAAGATCGCAAGCGGTGAGGTCGATCTGAAAACACCGGGACTGCCGGAGCATCTCTGGCAGACCACGTTGGACAAGCTCGCCGTCGATCAGCCGAACTACGCGTCCTACAAGAGGGAACTCGAAACGTAGGATGGGTGGAGCGAAGCGATACCCATCACGACGCGTGCACAACGCCGATGGGTATCGCTGCGCTCCACCCATCCTACACCGTCATTGCGAGCGAAGCGAAGCAATCCATCTGGCCGCTTGTGGAGGCATGGATTGCTTCGTCGCTACGCTCCTCGCAATGACGGGGAGCGGGCGACTACCGCCCGAGCCACTTCGGCGGCCGCTTCTCCGAAAACGCCTTCGGCCCCTCGATGTAATCCTGCGAGGCGGCCATCGCCTTCACCGCTGGATATTCGCGCTGCTCGGTCATCGCCTGCTCGAGCGAGACCTCGAGGCCCTTCTGGATCGCCTGCTTGGAGGCGCGGATCGACATCGGCGAGTTCTTGGCGATGGTTTCGGCCCAGCGCTCGGCGGCGGCCAGCGCCTCACCCTGCGGCACCACCTCGTTGACGAAGCCGAGTTCGAGGCCTTCCTTGGCGCTGACATGGCGCGCGGTCAGGATCATGCCCATGGCGCGCTTCAGCCCGATCTGGCGCGGCAGCCGCTGCAGGCCGCCGGCGAGCGCGGCGAGGCCGACGCGCGGCTCGGGCAGGGCGAAGGTCGCATTCTCGGCGGCAATGATCAGGTCGCAGGCCAGTGCGACCTCGAATCCGCCGCCCATCGCGACGCCGTTGACGGCAGCGATGATCGGCTTGTCGCAGTCGAAGCGGGTGGTGAGGCCGGCGAAGCCGCCCTTGTCCCAGCCACGCTTGCCGCCGGCGGCCTGCCATTTCAGGTCGTTGCCGGCGCAGAACGCCTTGTCGCCGGCGCCGGTGACGATCGCGACCCACTGCTCGGGATCGGCGGAGAAGTCGTCGAATACCTTGTTGAGCTCGAAATGCGCGTCGATGTGCAGCGCGTTGTAAACCTCGGGCCGCGACAGCGTCACGATGGTGATGGGACCCTTGCGCGTCACCTTGGAGAATTTCAGATCCATGTTTGCTCCCGTCGATTTTCTGCGGCGAAGAATATTGCCGATATCCTAGCGCCTGCGCGCCGTTCCGTGCCATCCAATTACGCAACGCGACCGCGCGCTCAAGCCTCACTCGCCTGCTTGACTTGGCCGCGTGCTTCTCACCTTAATCGATCCGAACGCGGATACGCGATAGCGTCTAAACGCAAAACCAGAATCAACAAAATCTTCGGGAGAGACCGCCTTGGATTTCAATCTGCCGGCTGACCTGACAGCCTATCTCGCCGAGCTCGATCGCTTCATCGAACGCGAGATCAAGCCGCTGGAAGAGGCTGATGACAACATCCGCTTCTTCGATCATCGCCGCGAATGGGCGCGCACCGATTTCGACAAGGGCGGCCTGCCGCGCCATGAATGGGAGCTTCTGCTGCGCAAGGCCAAGAACCTGGCCGATGCTGCCGGCCATCTGCGCTTCGCGATCCCGAAGCGTTACGGCGGCAAGGACGGCTCCAATCTCTGGATGGCTGTGATCCGCGAGCATTTTGCCTCGAAGGGGCTCGGCCTGCACAACGATTTGCAGAATGAACATTCGATCGTCGGAAATCTGCCGATCGTCACCATGCTCGACCGCTATGGCACCGACGAGCAGAAGGCGATGATCGACGGCTCGATCACCGGCAAGTACCGCATCACGTTTGGCCTCACGGAGCCCGAGCACGGCTCCGACGCCACGCATATGGAAACGAAGGCGGTGCAGGCGACCCGCGACAACGTCAAGGGCTGGATCATCAACGGCGAGAAGATGTGGACCACGGGCATGCATGTCGCGACGCACTGCGCGCTGTTTGCCCGCACCTCGGGCAATGACGGCGACGCGCGCGGCATCAGCTGCTTCCTGGTGCCAGCGAAATCGCCGGGCGTGAAGGTCGAGGAGTATATGTGGACCTTCAATATGCCGACCGATCATCCGCGCGTCAGCTTCACCGACGTGTTCGTGCCTGAGGATGCGCAGTTCGGCGAGGTCGGCCGCGGCCTGTCGCTGGCGCAATGTTTCGTGCACGAGAACCGGATCCGCCAGGCGGCGAGCTCGCTCGGCGCTGCGGTCTACTGCATCAACGAGAGCGTGAAATATGCCCGCGAGCGCAAGCCGTTCGGCAAGGCGCTGGCGGAGAACCAGGCGATCCAGTGGCCGCTGGTCGAGCTTGCGACCCAGGCCGAGATGCTCAGGCTGTTGATCCGAAAGACGGCGTGGGAGATGGATCAGCTGACCCAGGCGCAGGTCGAGCACACGCTGTCGGACCGGGTCTCGATGTGCAATTATTGGGCAAACCGGCTGTGCTGCGAGGCCGCCGACCGCGCCATGCAGGTGCATGGCGGCATGGGCTATTCGCGTCACAAGCCGTTCGAGCACATCTACCGCCACCACCGCCGCTATCGCATCACCGAAGGCAGCGAGGAAATCCAGAAGCGCAAGGTGGCGGGCTTCTTGTTCGGCTACATGGGAGCCGGCAAGCACTAACGCGGAGGAGGCGGTACGACATGGAAGGTGGATGCACCTGCAGAAACGTCCGCTACCGCCTCAACGGCAGGCCGATGATCGTGCATGCCTGCCACTGCACCTGGTGCCAGCGTGAGACCGGCACTGTGCACGCGCTCAACGCGATGTACGAGGCCGAGCGGGTCGCGCACATCGCGGCCGAGCCCGAGATCGTCGACACGCCGTCGGCCAGCGGCAAGGGCCAGAAGATCGCCCGCTGCCCGGTCTGCAAGGTTGCGGTGTGGAGCAATTATCCGGGCTCGGGCCCCGCGGTGCGCTTCGTCCGCGTCGGCACGCTGGATGATCCGAGCCAGTGCCCGCCCGATGTCCACATCTTCACCTCATCGAAGCAGCCCTGGGTGACGTTCCCGCCGGGCGCCAAGGTGTTCGCCGAGTATTACGACCGGAGGGAAGTCTGGCCGCAGGAGGCGCAGGAACGCTGGCGGCTGTTGCGGGAGAAGATGAAGCAGAAGTGATGCGTGCCCCTCTCTCCACCGTCGTCCCGGCGAAAGCCGGGACCCCATAACCACAGTCGGATGTTGGTTGAGGCGGCTGTGGCCCCAGCATTGTGCGCAACGAACAGCGGTGGTTATGGGTCCCGGCTCGCGCTTCGCTTGGCCGGGACGACGGAGAGGTTAATTCACCTGCCGGTCCTTGCCGACCCAGTACGGTTCACGCAGGCTCCGCCGCAAAATCTTGCCGGACGGGTTGCGCGGCAGCGCCGGGATGAAGTCGACCGATTTCGGCGTCTTGTAGCCGGCGATGCGTTCGCGGGTGAAGTTGATGATGTCGGTCGCGCTAGCCGTCTTGCCGGGCTTCATCACCACCACTGCTTTCACCGCCTCGCCCCATTTGTCATCGGGAATGCCGATCACGGCGGCTTCGGCGACATCAGGGTGGTCGCACAGCGCGCTTTCGACCTCGGCCGGATAGATGTTCTCGCCGCCGGAGATGATCATGTCCTTGATGCGGTCGTGGATGTAGAGATAGCCATCCTTGTCCATGTAGCCGGCATCGCCGGTGCGCAGCCAGCCATCGCTGTCGATCGTCTTCGCGGTGGCCTCGGGCAGATTCCAGTAGCCGGCCATGTTGGAGCCGGAGCGGGTGGCGATCTCGCCGACTTCGCCCGGCGGCAGCGGCTTGCCGTTCTCGTCGAGAATCGCGAGCTCGACGCCGGGTAGCGCCTTGCCGGCCGAGCGCATCCGCTCGAGCCCTTCGATATGATCCTCGGGCGACAGCGCGACGATGGTGCCGGTGGTCTCGGTCATGCCGTACATCTGCACGAAGCCGCATTTGAAGACCTCGATGCACTCCTTCAGCAGCGCCGCCGGGATCGGGGAGGCGCCATACAGCATGTATTTCAGGCGGGAGAAGTCGACCTGCCGCGCGCGCGGCTGCCGCACCACGAACTGCATCGCTGCCGGCACCATGAACAGCTTTGTGATGCCGGACTGCTCGAAGAAGTCGAGCACCTTGGTCGGATCGAACTCGCGCGCGATCACGCCGCGGGCGCCGTGATAGAGCCCCATCACGCCCCAGCCGGAGCCGCCGATATGGAAGATCGGCATCGCGACCAGCGAGACGTCGTCGGTGGTCCACCGGTTCCATTCCGGCTTCTCGGCCTCGTTGCCGCTCTGCACGAGATTGAGGAAGTTGGCATGCGACAGCATCGCGCCCTTCGGCTTGCCCGTCGTGCCCGAGGTGTAGAGCTGGATCGCGATATCCTTCGGCTCGATCGCAACGCGCGGGTCGTCGCCGCTCTGCGCGTCGCGCCAGGCGACGAAGTCGGGCCATTCCGGCGCGCCGCCCTCTGTCGTGATGATGGTGTGGACGCTGGGCAGCTTGTCGACGATGTTGCGCGCCTGCGTGATGAATTCGGGACCGACGAACAGAACGGGGGCCTTGCAGTCGTCGACGATGAAGGCGACCTCGGGACCCGCGAGCCGCCAGTTCACCGGCGCCATCACCACGCCGGCCTTCATCGCGCCCATCAGGAGCTCGAAATAGAAATCGCTGTTCTTGCCGAGATAGGCGATACGCTCGCCCTTCTTGATGCCCATCGCGATCAGCGCGTTGGCGACGCGGTTGGTCTTGGTGTCGAACTCGGCGAAAGAGGTTTGCCGGCCCTCGAACTCATAGGCCAGCGCAGCGCCGCGGCTGCTCGCGCGGTCGCGCACCATGTCGGCAAGGTTGCTCAGTTTCGGCGCGTCGGACATGTTTCCCCCCCGTGACGTCTTGTTTTGTTTGCGCGGAGTGTGGCCGCACCGCGCGGGAAAAACAATACGGGGTGTTACGCGAGATACATCCACATCGTCGTCCCGTGCAAGCGAAGCGCGACCCGGGACCCTTAACCGCAGGATTGAGTTGTCGAGCACGCTGTGGCCCCAGCGTGCTCGGTGGTTTTGAGCGGTGGTTATGGGTTCCTGCTTTCGCAGGGACGACAGTTGTGATCGTGGCGCAAGCGCGGGCTTCAACCGCGCGCCGCGCGGTCCTTCTCGTTCTGGGCCTTGATCGACTCGCGCGCCTTGGTCCAGTCGTCGTCGCTCCAGTCGCGGAGCTGATAGAAATTGCCGCCCATCGCGAGCGCCTGCGCGCCATCCATGGCGATGGTCTCGCCGTTGATCCAGTCGCAGCCGCCGGAGATCAGGAAGACCGCGACGTTCTGCAACTCTTCCATGGTGCCGACGCGGCCCATCGGGTTCATCGCCTTGGTGCGCGCACCGGCTTCGTCGCCGGGCTTGATGCGCTTGCTCATGCCCTCGGTCGGGATCTCGCCGGGCGCGATGGTGTTGAGGCGGATGCCGTGGCGGCCCCATTCGACCGCGAGCGACATCGTCATCGCATGGATCGCCGATTTGCTCATCGCCGACGGCACCACATAGGGCGAGCCGTTGCGCACCCAGGTCGTCGTGATCGAAATCACGTTGCCGCGATGGCCGCCGGCGATCCAGCGCCGGCCGACCGCGTGCGTCACGTAGAAGGTGCCGTGCATCACGATGTTGGCCACTGCATCAAACCCTCGCGCGGAGAGCTCTTCCGAGCGCGAGATGAAATTGCCGGCGGCGTTGTTGATCAGATCGGTGAGGGGACCGCTGGTGGTCCAGATCGCGTCGATCATCTCGTCGACCGCCATGGCATTGCGGATGTCGACGCCGTGGCTGACTACGCGTCCGCCATGCTCTGCCATCAGCTCGGTGGCGGTTTCGTCGCAAACGCTCTTGCGGCGGCCGCAGATATGCACCTCGGCGCCGAGCTGGAGGAACCGCGAGGCCATGGCCTTGCCAAGGCCGGTGCCACCACCGGTTACCAGGATGCGCCGCCCGGCAAGAAGCTGATCAGAGAACATCGTTTCCTCCACGGGGGTTGTCAGTTAATTGGTCGATTGACTAAAAGCGGACAACGGCCTTTCTGTAAAGCGCCAACTCAAGGAACAAAGCGGAGGGAATGATGGAAGATCGCGTTTCGATATCGATTTCAGACGGTATCGCCGATGTCCGCCTGGTGCGGGCCGACAAGATGAACGCGCTCGATGCCGCGATGTTCGAGGCATTGGTCGCCGCAACCGACCGTCTTTCCAAGGAAAAATCCGTTCGCGTGGTCGTGCTGTCGGGCGAAGGCCGGGCGTTTTGCGCCGGCCTCGACATGGGCCGGTTCGCCGCCATGAAGGATGGCGGTAACGGGGTGCCGGGCGGCGAGAAGCGCGACCTCACCATCCGGACCCACGGCAAGGCCAATTTTCCGCAGCAGGCAGTATGGGGCTGGCGCCAGCTCTCGGTGCCGGTGATTGCCGCGGTCCACGGCGTTGCCTTCGGTGGCGGCTTCCAGCTCGCGCTCGGCGCCGACATGCGCTTCCTATCGGCTGACGCACGGATGTCGATCATGGAGATCAAATGGGGCCTCGTCCCCGACATGGCGGGCACGCCGATTCTGGCGAGCCTCGTGCGCGACGACATCCTGCGCGAGCTCACCTATACCGGGCGCATCTTCTCGGCGCAGGAAGCCCAGAGCTACGGCCTTGCCACCCGCGTCTGTGACGATCCGCGCGCCGCGGCGCTCGAGGTCGCGCGCGAGATCGCCGGCAAGAGCCCGGATGCGATCCGTGCCGCCAAGCGCATACTGAACAACCTGTCGGTCGATCCGGCGGCCGCGCTGCTCGCGGAATCCGTCGAGCAGCAGAAGTTGCTCGGCAGCCCGAACCAGACCGAATCCGTGCGCGCCAATCTGGAGAAGCGTGCGCCGAAGTTTGCAGATGTGTAATGATGTGCTGCCGTCATGGCCGGGTTCTCTCGGCCATGACGGACACAACCAACCTTGCTAACCGAACACGAAGAACAAGAACAAGATGAGCGAAACGTCCCAACCCTTCCTCGGCGTCATCAGCGGCGAGCGCCGGCGCGATCACGCTGCGGTGGCCGAGCGCACCGAGCGCATCGCCAGCGGCCTTGCCAAGCTCGGCGTCAAGCCGGGCGACAGTGTCTGCATGCTGATGCGCAACGACATCGCCTTCATCGAGGCCGCCTACGCCGCGATGCGGCTCGGCGCCTATGGCGTGCCGATCAACTGGCATTTCAAGCCGGAGGAGATCAATTATGTGCTGACGGATTCCGGCACGCGCGTCCTGATCGGCCACGCCGACATGCTGCATCCGCTGCGCGGCGCGATCCCCGATGACGTCACCGTGCTCAGCGTGCCGACGCCGCCCGAAATCCTCGCGAGCTACAAGATCAATCCCGATCATCTCGCGACACCAGATTTCGCGATCGATTTCGAATCCTGGCTGGCGCAATTCCCGCGCTATGACGGCCCGGTGGTGCCGCAGCCGCAGAACATGATCTACACCTCGGGCACCACGGGCCATCCGAAGGGCGTACGCCGCTTCGCGCCGACGCCGGAGCAGACCGCGAATGCGGAAGCGATGCGCGCGATGATCTACGGCCTGAAGCCGGGTGCGCGCGCGATCCTGCCCGGACCGCTCTACCATTCGGCGCCGAATTCTTTTGGCTTGCGCTCGGGCAAGCTTGGCGGCGTGCTGGTGCTGATGCCGCGGTTCGACGCGGAGGAATTTTTGGCGCTGATCGAGCGCGAGAAGATCGACACCATCTTCATGGTGCCGACGATGTTCATCCGCCTGATGAAACTGCCCGAGGAGGTGCGCAGGAAGTACGACATGTCGTCGCTGCGCCACATCATCCACGCCGCCGCGCCGTGCCCGGCCGATGTCAAGCGCGCCATGATCGAATGGTGGGGGCCCGTGATCTACGAATTCTACGGCTCGACGGAGTCGGGCGCGGTGACGTTCGCGACGTCGGAGGATGCGCTGAAGAAGCCGGGAACGGTCGGAAAGATCTCGCCCGGCGCCGAGCTTCGCTTCATCGGCGACGACGGCGAGGAGGTGGCGCAGGGCCAGATCGGCGAAATCTACTCGCGGATCGCCGGCAATCCAGATTTCACCTATCACAACAAGTCCGAGAAGCGCGCCGAGATCGACCGGCAGGGATTCATCACCTCGGGCGATGTCGGCTATATCGATGCGGACGGCTACGTCTTCATCTGCGATCGCAAGCGCGACATGGTGATCTCGGGCGGCGTCAACATCTATCCGGCCGAGATCGAGGCGGTGCTGCATGCGGTGCCCGGCGTGCACGACTGCGCGGTGTTCGGCATTCCCGATGCCGAATTCGGCGAGGCGCTGATGGCGGTGGTCGAGCCGCAACCCGGCGTCGCGCTCGACATCGCCTCGATCCGTGCGCAGCTGAAGATCGCGCTTGCCGACTACAAGGTGCCCAAGCACATCGAGATCCAGACCAACCTGCCGCGCGAGGATTCCGGAAAGATATTCAAGCGCCGGCTGCGCGACCCGTATTGGGAACGGGCTGGGCGGAGGATCTAGCGCCGCAAACTCGCCGTCGTCCCGGCGAAGGCCGGAACCCATAGCCACCGCTCCATATGATCACGAAGGTTGGGGCCACAGCGAGCTATAACAACAAGGCCCTGTGGTTGTGGGTCCCGGCCTTCGCCGGGACGACGGCGGTGGTGCACCGCGCAAGTTCATCTTGCGCTGCGGCAAAAAAAGCGCACACTTGGGAGGAGCCGGGCAGCCTCTGGAGTAGCCACGCCATGTCTCCCCAGACTTTGCCTCCCCAAACGATGCCCTCCGAGACCGAAATCCGTGCCAAGAGCGCTGCGGAAGCGCAAGCACAGGAGGAGGATGCACGGCTCCGGAACGACATCCGGCTGCTGGGGCGCGTGCTGGGTGACACCGTGCGCGACCAGGAGGGGGCCGACGTGTTCGACCTGGTCGAGCGCATCCGTCAGACCTCGGTCCGGTTCCATCGCGACGAGGACAAGCTGGCGCGGCGGGAGCTGG
Source organism: Bradyrhizobium sp. NAS96.2 (assembly GCF_001908235.1). Taxonomy (GTDB): domain Bacteria; phylum Pseudomonadota; class Alphaproteobacteria; order Rhizobiales; family Xanthobacteraceae; genus Bradyrhizobium. Next base: position 4,110 of record NZ_LGHK01000017.1, on the reverse strand, counting down.
AAGGCATCCTCGACGGCATGTCGATCGCAGAGACGCTGCGGATCGTCCGCGCCTTCAGCTATTTCTCCCACCTCGCCAACATCGCCGAGGACCAGAACAACATCCGCCAGATGCGCAGCCGCGGCCCGAGCGGGGCGCCGCGGCCGAGCACGCTGGAGCAGACGCTGGTGCATGCCCGCCAGGCCGGCATCAGCCCGGCCGACCTGCGCAGCTTCTTCAGGGGCGCGCTGGTCAGCCCGGTGCTGACAGCGCATCCGACCGAGGTCCGCCGCAAGAGCACGATGGACCGCGAGATGGAGATCGCCCATCTGCTCGACCGCCGCGAGCGGTTGCAGATGACGCCGGAGGAGAGCGAAGCCAGCGATGAGCAGCTTCGCCGCGCGGTCGTGACGCTGTGGCAGACCAACCTGCTGCGCCGGACCAAGCTGACCGTGCTCGACGAGGTCGCCAACGGCCTGTCGTTCTACGACTACACCTTCCTGCAGGAGGTGCCGCGGCTGCATTGCGCGCTGGAGGACCGGCTCAACAAGGAGGGCGGCGAGGCCGGCGATCTCGCCTCGTTCCTCAGGATGGGAAGCTGGATCGGCGGTGATCGCGACGGCAATCCGTTCGTCACCGCAGAGGTGATGCGCGGCACGCTGCGGCTGCAGTCGAGCCGGGCGCTCAGCTTCTACCTCGAGGAGCTGCATGCACTCGGTGCCGAGCTGTCGCTCGCGGCGCACCTTGCCGACGTCTCGGAGGAGCTGCGGATCCTGGCCGAGCGTTCGCCCGACACTTCGCCGCATCGCAGCGGCGAGCCGTATCGCCTGGCCGTCTCCGGCATCTATGCGCGGCTCGCAGCCACCGCGACGCGGCTCGAGGTCGAGACCATGCGGCCGCCGGTCGGCAAGGCCGAGCCCTATGCGACCGTCAGGGAATTCCAGGCCGACCTCGATGTGCTCAACCGCTCACTGATCGCGAACAATTCCGGTGTGATCGGGCGCGGCCGGCTGCGGCACCTGCGGCGCGCGGTGGATTGCTTCGGCTTCCATCTTGCGCGGCTCGACATCCGCCAGAACTCGGCAGTGCATGAGCGCACCGTCGCAGAGCTGCTTGACACCGCCAATCCCGGCATGTCGTATCTGGCGCTCGGCGAGGACGCGCGTGTCAGCCTGCTGCTCGGTGAGCTGCGCAACGCACGGCCGCTGGCCTCGCCCTTCGTCAAATATTCCGAGGAGACCCAAAGCGAGCTCGCGGTGTTCCGCGCCGCGGCCGAGGCGCATGCCAAATTCGGCCCCGAGGTGATCTCCCAATGCATCATCTCGATGTGCCAGGGCATGTCCGACATGCTCGAGGTCGCGGTGCTGCTGAAGGAGGTTGGCCTCGTCAATCCGTCCGGCCGCAGCGCCGTCAACATCGTGCCGCTGTTCGAGACCATCGAGGACCTGCAGGCCTCGAGCGGCATCATGGACCGCATGCTGGTGCTGCACGACTATCGCAAGCTGGTCGACAGTCTCGGCAGCGTGCAGGAGGTGATGCTCGGCTATTCCGACAGCAACAAGGATGGCGGCTTCGTCACCTCGGGCTGGGAGCTCTACAAGGCCGAGATCGGCCTCGTCGAGGTGTTCGAGCGCCACGGCGTGCGGCTGCGCCTGTTCCACGGCCGCGGCGGCTCGGTCGGCCGCGGCGGCGGCCCGAGCTATGATGCGATCATCGCGCAGCCCGGCGGCGCGGTGAACGGCCAGATCCGCATCACCGAGCAGGGCGAGATCATCTCGTCGAAATATTCCAACGCCGAGGTCGGCCGCAGCAATCTGGAGATCCTCGCCGCGGCAACGCTCGAGACCAGCCTGCTGCAGCCGCGGCGGAGCGCGCCGCGCCCCGAATATCTCAAGGCGATGGAGGAGATTTCCGCGCTCGCGTTCAAGGCCTATCGCGGGCTCGTCTACGAGACACCCGGTTTCGCCGACTACTTCTGGGGCTCGACCGTGATCAACGAGATCGCGACGTTGAACATCGGCAGTCGTCCGGCCTCGCGCAAGAAGACCCGCGAGATCGAGGACCTTCGCGCGATTCCCTGGGTGTTCTCCTGGGCGCAATGCCGGTTGATGCTGCCGGGCTGGTATGGCTTCGGCGCTGCGGTCGAGACCTGGATCTCTGAGCATCCGGAGCAGGGCATGCCGTTCCTGCAGGAGCTCTACCGGGAATGGCCGTTCTTCCGCACGCTGCTGTCCAACATGGACATGGTGCTTGCGAAGAGCTCGATCGCGATCGCCTCGCGCTATGCTGAACTGGTGCCCGACGTCGCGCTGCGCGAGAAGATCTTCGGCGAGATCCGCCGCGAGTGGCATCTGTCGATCGAGACGCTGCTCGACATCATGGGCCACGACCGGCTGCTGCAGGGCAACCCGCTGCTGGAGCGCGGCATCCGCAACCGCTTCCCTTACATGGATCCTCTCAATCACGTGCAGGTGGAGCTGTTGAAGGAGCATCGCGCGCAGAACCCGGACGAGCAGGTGCTGCGTGGGATTCAGATCACGATCAACGGCATTTCGGCGGGGCTGAGGAATAGCGGTTAGCTACGGCGTCGTCCCGGCGAAGGCCGGGACCCATAACCACGACTGGCTGAATTGTGAGAAGCTGGAGCCCCAGTTTTTCAAACAATCGGCACTGGTGGTTATGGGTCCCTGCTTTCGCAGGGACGACAGCGTGTTTGCATCAGCAGTTATGCGCGCCTCGCGTCTCCACATACACCGCATACAGCGACTGACTCGCCGTCATGAACAGGCGGTTGCGCTTCTTGCCGCCGAAGGTGAGGTTGGCGCAGGTCTCGGGCAACAGGATCTGGCCGATGCGCTGGCCGTCGGGCGCGAACACCTGGACGCCGTCATAGCCCGGTCCGACCCAGCCGGCGCCGACCCAGATATTGCCGTCGATGTCGACGCGCATGCCGTCCGGAAAGCCCGACTTGCCGTCCAGCGTCATGTCGATCAGCGTGCGCGGATTGGAGAGCTTGTCGCCGTTGAGGTCGTACTGCCAGACGATGTTCTTGGCGCTCGGATAATGCGTGATGCCGGTGTCGCAAACATAGACCTTCTTGTAGTCATGGCTGAAGGCGATGCCGTTGGGCTTGAACGGTTCGTCGCAGACCTTGGTGATTTGTCCGGTCGTGGCGTCGATGCGATAGACGGCTTCTTTCTGGTAGGGCTGGTTCGAGCCGGTGTTGGCGCGCTGACCTTCATAGATCGAGACCGCGCCGTAGCCGGGATCGGTGAACCAGATCGACTTGTCGTTGGGGTGCACGACCATGTCGTTCGGCCCGTTGAGCTGCTTGCCGTTGGCCTGCTCCGCCAATGACGTGACGGTTCCGTCGTGCTCGTAGCGCACCAGCCGCGTGCGCTCGGCGGTGATCTGCCGGCCCTCGAAATCGAAGGTCGAGCCGTTGGCTTCGTTCGACGGCTTATGGAACTGCTCGGAGATGTGGCCGTCATCGTCGAGGTAGCGCAACTGCCGGTTGGCCGGGATGTCGCTCCACACCAGATACTGCCCCTGCGCGTTCCAGGCCGGGCCTTCTGCCCACAGGCAGCCGGTGTACAGCCGCTTGATCGCGGTGTTGCCGACCTTGGCCTTGAAGCGCTTGTCGTCGATTACGACGATATCCGGATCGGGATAGCGCTGCGGTTCCGCGTTGCGGCCGTAGTCGCGCGCGGATGCATCTGACGCCGCCATCGCGGTTGCAGCAAGCGCGGTTGCGCCGCGCAAAATGGTCCGACGGTCGAACGCCTTCGTTCCGTCGCTCTCGTGTTGCTCTGTGTTGCTTGGATTTGTCACGAAAGTCCTCCCAGGTTTCTTGTTATCGGGGAGGACGATCATGCGCCCGCAATTCTGGCACAATGCGGGCACGCTATGAAGAAACAACCAAAGAGTGTGTCGCCCCCGCGGCTTCGCGGAGGCGACTTTTTCATAAAACTGTCAGATCGAAGACCTCATCCTGAGAGTCTGACTCATAAATCATCGCCCCCTATCTGCAGCGGCAAGTCTGCGGGTCAGGAGTCTGATGTGTGCAATCAGCAGCCAGGCAGCTTCGGTTGCCACCGTCGCCTCGAAGTCTTTGGCGAGGCGGCGGCATCT
>NZ_LGHK01000169.1 GCF_001908235.1 Bradyrhizobium sp. NAS96.2 | reverse complement strand
CGTATCCATTCCAATGCGGATAATCTGCTTCACGGACGGTCCCCTCGTTTGAGATTGCACAACCTCATTCTGGCACACTGATGCCGTAGGGGGCCGTCCACACCATCAACCACAGGGCGGCGTTGTTGAATCGCGCTGTGGCCACAGCTCTTCAAGACAATTCACATTGGTGGTTATGGGTCCCGGCCTTCGCCGGGACGACACTGTGAATGTGGCGCCAACCGCACCCCCTACTTCGCGTCGGCGCTTGCGCCCACCGGCCGCACCGGGTCGCCCTCGCGCAGCAGCGCGCCGGCGCGGGCGACGACGATGTCGCCTTCCTGAATGCCGTCGCGGATCTCGACCTGGCCGGCCGACATCAATCCGGTCTCCACCCGCCGCGTCTCGACGCGGCCGCCGCGCACCACCTGCACCACGGTGCCGGCGGTGGAATAGAGGATCGCGGTCAGCGGCACCGCGACGCCGCAGCTCTGCCCGGTCTTGATCTGCGCGCGCCCGCTCGAATTCACCAGCAGCCGCTGGTTCGAGCTGATAGCCACGAACACCTGGCCGAGCTGGCTGTTCGGCTCGACGGTCGGCGCGATCATCCGCACCTTGCCATCCATCTCGCCGGCGCCTGATATCTTCAGCCGCGCGGTCTGCTCGGTCTTCAGCTTGGCGATGTCGCGGGTCGGCACCATGCCGACCAGGTCGTATTCGCTTTTGGCGATGATCGAGAACAGCGCGTCCTTGCCGGAGGCCGGCGCGCCGACGATCGCCGACGACGCCGAGATCGTGCCCGCGACCGGCGCCGCGAGGTTGATCGAATTGGCGCCGTCGGTCAGTCGCGCCAGCACCTGGCCCGCGGTAACGGTGTCGCCGGGATCGGCCTTCACCTCCGCGACCTTCAAGCCAAACCGGTCGGGCCGGATCTGCTGCTCGTCGCGCGGCATCACGATGCCGGAGACCTCGACGATATTGCCGAAGCAGTATTTCGAGGCCTTCAGCACCGTCACCGCCGCGCCCTTCGGCACGGCGTCGGCCTCGCCCGCGGCAGACGCGGGAGCGGCCGCGGGCACAAGCAGCGCCGAGGCGGCGAGGGCGGCAGCGCGCAGGCGGGGCAAAATCATCGGCGAACTATTCCCAAAATGAGGGCCTCCTCATTACCAGATGCGCCCTCGCCGAACCAGCCGGCTGGGCCGCCTCAGCCGCGCCGGCATCCGCCGCCAGCTCCAGCTTGGCGAGCTCATCGGCGCGCCAGATGTGGCGCAGGATCTCCGGGTTGACCCGCTCGGCATGCGTCACCGGCAGCATGTGGCCGGCGCCCGGCAGATGCCGCATCGCGGCGCCATCGATCAGCGCGGCGAGTTTTGCAACTATGCGCTGCGTCACATAGGGCGACAGTCCGCCCGACATCAATAGCGTCGGCACCTTCAGCGCGCCGGCGGCGGCCGCGACGGCGTCGAGATCGAGCGCGGCGTTGAAATCGTAAGGCAGCTTGTCGGCCTGCTCGATCATCCGCAGCCGCCCGCTCGGCGAGAACTGCTCGCGCGGGCCGGAGCCGGCCCAGAACGCGGTGAACGCCTCCACCGCCTCCAGCACCGCTCCGTCGAAAATATCCTGCGACACCACCTGCGCGATCCGCGCGAAGCGCTCGTACAGCCGCGCGTCCGCGGGCGTGTCACGCAGCAACGTGGGAAGCACCGGCTCGATCAGCGTTAGGCTGCGAACGCGCTGCGCATAAGGCGATGTCGTCGCCAGCCGAAACGCGATCGCCCCGCCATAGGAATGCCCGATCAGATGGATCGGCCCACAGGCCTTGGCGAGCCAGGGCTCGAGCCGCGCGATCTCGCCATCCAGCGTCCGCGGCCAGTCGCGCCCGCAGGCCGCGACGCCATAGCCGGAAATATCCGGCGCCATGAACCCGTCGCTGCCGAGCGCGGCCGCAAGCTTGGTCCATTGCCGTCCCGACCCCAGCGAGCAGTGCAGCGCCATCACCGACGCCGTATCCGGCGTCCCGTCCAAACCCGTCATCAAACCATCCTGCTTGTTCTTGTTGTCGTGAAGGCGCGCGTTCGCACGCGCCCGTCATGACGCGAGCGAGGTGGGGGATGGGTTATTCCTGGGAGGGGTGGGGGAGGTCGTGATCGTGATTGCAGGCGCAGCGTGATTCACTGGATGGTGATTTGTTGCGAGGATGCGGGCGCGCATCTTCCTCAGCTGTTTGATAATTGAATCTGGAGCGGTGCCTCATATTCGCCGTCGTCCCGGCGAAGGCCGGGACCCATTACCCCAAACGGTCGTTGTGGCGCGAGGCTGGGGCTACGATCCTTCTCATCACGAATAGCGGTGGTTATGGGTCCCGGCCTGCGCCGGGACGACGTGGGGAGAGAATGTCGCTTACTCCGCCATCGCCGCGCGCGGCAGTCCGTCAGCGTACGATGCGCTTGACGCGTCGCGTGGTCTTTGGCTTGGCGGCCGTCGGCGTTTCGATCTGCGCCGCGGCATCGGCATCGCGGGCTTCGCGGAGAGCGCGCAGGCGCTCCATGTTCTGGCGCACGGCGATTGCCTCGCGCTCGACATCGGCCATGGCGCGGGCGCCCTCTTCGGCGGCAAGCCGCTGGCGTTCGGCGCGCGCGAGGCTGTCGGGAGTGGGGGCAGACGGCGTTCTGGTGGCCATGGTCATCCTTGCTTCGAATATGCCAAGGCCCGCCCAACCTGTTCAGATCGAGCGGGCCTGGCAGTCACTCCAGTACATCCGTGGAATGACGCTGCAGCATGAACGGCGCATCATTCGGAAAGCCTGAACCGGCTCTCCTTTGCGACCAACGCGAAGCGTCGGGTCGCAAGGCGAATGCGAACTCAGGCCAGCTGCAGATTCTCGGCGCTGGTCTTGCCACGCATCTTGTCGGTCTTCAGCTCGAACGACACCTTCTGGCCCTCGGCCAGGCCGGACAGACCGGCGCGCTCGACGGCGCTGATGTGAACGAACACATCCTTGCTGCCGTCATCGGGCTGAATGAAACCAAAGCCCTTCTGGCCGTTGAACCACTTCACAGTACCTGTAGCCATGTCTCTTCTCCAAAGCAGACATTTCGCGTGATGGACGCGTCACCAATTCAACTGGCGATGTCTTTGGAGGAGGGCCGATGGGACCATTCAACAAGGCGCAACGGCTAATCGAATAATGGTAATATATACCCGTTTGGCGCGAAAACAAGGCGAGCGTCGGGCCGGTTCCGTGACGCGCCTCACTCCGCCGCCGCTTCCGCTGATGGCTCGCCCTTCCAGCGCAGGATTTCCGCGGCCAGGATCGGGTGATTGAAGCCCTTCACCACGAGGTCGTCGATGGCGCGGCCTTCGACGTAGGGCTCGACCATGCCGTAGACGCGACGGCTCACCACGATCTGGTTGGGCTTGGCCTCGCCGCATAGGCGGGAGGCGAGGTTGGTGACGCTGCCGATCGCGGCGTATTCCAGCCGCTGCTCGAAGCCGACCTGGCCGAGCGTGGCGTAGCCGAGCGCAATGCCGATGCCGAAACCGAGACTGTGGCCGCGGTTGCGCCACGTCTCGGTCAGCGGGCCGACCGTGTCGCGCATCTCCACCGCCATCTTCACGGCGCGCGCGGTGTGGTCGGCGAGTTGGATCGGCGCGTTGAACAGGATCATCACGCCGTCGCCGGCATATTTGTCGAGCGTGCCTTCGTATTTGAAGATCAGCTTTCCGAGCGCCGCGTGATATTCGCGCAGCACGTTCATCGCCTCCTCGGGCTCGGTCGCCTCGGTGAAGGCGGTGAAGCCGCGCAGGTCGCAGAACACGACGGTGACCTCGCGGCGGTGGCTCTCGAGCAGGCCCTCGGGATTGTCGGACGAGGCGATCAGCTGCGCCACCTGCGGCGCCAGGAAACGCTCGAGCTTGCGGATGCGCTCGATCTCGCCGAGCTGGGTCTCGACCCGCGCTTCCAGCGACTTGTTCCAGTCGGTGAGCTGCTCGGTCTGCTGCTGCAGCCTGTCGGCCTGCTCGCGCACGGTGGTGTTTGCCTGCTCCAGCGCGTGGCTCTTCTGGTCGACCTCGGTGAACAGCCGCGCATTGCGCATCGCCAGCACCGCCTGGTGCGCGAAGGTCTTCATCAGGCCGATCAGGCCCGCCGGAAAATCGCCGGCCGCCTTCCGCAGCACCACCAGCGAGCCGAGCACGCCCTGCTGATCAACCAGCGGCACGATAAGCACCGAGTGGAAGCCGGCGCCGACCACGACATCGCGCAGGGGATACTTGGGCTGGTCGGTAAGATCCGGGAACGCCAGCGGCTCGCCCTTCGCGGCGGCCTCGCCGAGCGGACTGTTATCAGCATCGATCGCGCGGTGGTGGCCCTCGGCCTCGCTATCGATGCCGATCGATTGCGTCAGGTTGAAGCTGCGCTGTGCGGCGTCATAGCCATAGATCAGCACGGCGTCGGCATGGGTGATCTCGAGCGCGCGGGCGGCGACCGTCGGCAGCACGGCGTTGAGGTCGAGCGATGACGCCACCGCGCGACCGACCTCCTCCAGCACCTTCAGCTCGTTGATCGATTGCGCGAGATCGCGGGTGCGCTCCTTCACCTTGGCCTCGAGGTCGGAGTAGGTCTCGGCGAGTTGCCCCGCCATGCTGTTGAATTGCCCGGCGAGCTCCTCCAGCTCGTCCGCGGTCTTCACCTCGATGCGATGGCCGAAGTCGCCGGCGCCGAGCCGCCGCGCGCCGGTGCGCAGCGCGGTGATCGGCACCAGCATGCGCCGCGCCAGGATCGTGCCGGCGATGATCGCGACCACGAGGCCGAGCGCAATCAAAAGCGCGATGCGCACCAGCTGGTCGCGGATCGGCGAGAGCGCCTGCGACGTCGGCTGCTCATAGAACACGTGCCAGCCGAGGTTCGGCGCCGATATCGCTGTCGTCAGCACCGCGTTGCCGTCGACGTCCTTGCCGGAAGCAATCGGCCTGCCGTTCGAGGACAGCACCGCGGCGACCTGCGGCAGCGCGGCGAGATCCTTGCCGACCTCGGGCCCCTTCGATGAGCTCGCCAGCACGCGGCCCTTGGCGTCGACGACATAGGCGAAGGCGGTGCGGCCGACCTGGGAATCGCCGAAATAGTCATTGAGGAAGCGCAGGTCGATCTCGGCGACGGTGACGCCGGCATTGAAGCCGGAATGCTGCTCGCCGATCGACATATAGGGCCGCTCGTCGCGAAAATATGCCGGCGCGTAGGCGGTGCCGCGCTCGACCGCCTCGGTGAAGCGCAGGTCGCGGGAGAGATCGGCATTCGAGTTCACCGTGACGGTCTGGCGCGACAGCCGCAGCATCTCGCGACCCTGGCCGTTGATCAGGGTGAGCTGGTTCACCGCCGGCACCTGGCCGAGCAACTGGGCGTAGTCGGCGCGGCGCAGCTCGATGGTGTTGGAGGAGGCGCGGGTCACCCAGGAGATCTGGCGCTCGAGATCGGAGATCGACTGCTCGATGTGCTTGGCGGTGGCGTCCGCCTTCTCGCTCATCGCATCGATCAGCGTGCTCTTGATGCCGCGGTAGCTGATCCAGGTCTCGAGCGCGCCGTTGACCGCCAGCACGAACACGACGAGGCCGACCAGCGCGAGGACGTATTTGGCGAACAGGCCGCCGCGCAGGAACCAGTTCTTGCCCTTGTCCGTAGCCCCGTTCATCCAGCCTCGTCCGTCCCCTCCAATCCGTCGGGTGCGCCACTGTATCTGCCGCAATTTAGCACGGATCGGCAAAGCGAGGCGGCCCCTCGGGCCGCATGGTTAGCCGTGGATATTGGCGGGGGACATCCGGGAATATCAGCGATTGAACAGCTGCCGCAGCACGTCGTTCATCGCGGGATTGTCGTGCTGCTCGACGCTGTCGGCCGGAGGAGGAGCGGGCGGCGGGGCTTGGTTGGCGGCCGGCGGCGCGTTTGCCTCGGGCTTGGCGAGGCTGCGGCTCGGGCGGGAGGCGTTGCCCTGGTTCAGGGTAGAAAGGCCCTGCTGCAGCAGGTTCCCGATGGTGTCGCCGAGCTGCCCGCCGAGCGGGTTGGTCTGGCTGGCGCCGCCGCCCGGTGTCTGGCCCGTGCCGGGCTGTACGCCGGTTCCGCCGCCCTGCACGCCATTGAGGAGGTTGGTCAGTCCGTTCAGGCCCTGGCTCAGGCCTTGACCGTTCTGCCCGAACAGGCCTTTGCCCATCTCCTTGAGCTTGGCATAGGCGGCCTCTGGATTATCGAGGATGCCCTGCATCTCGGGATAGATCCGCGGGCTGACCCAGGGCCCCTCGAGCATCACGGGAATGCCGAGGCCGACCGGATTGCCGGCGCGGCCCTGGCCCTCGGTGGTCATCACCAGCTGTGGCTCGACGCGGAACCCGATCTGGCGGGTGTTGAGATCGACGGTGCCGACCCCGGTCATCTTCACCAGCGGCCCGATCAGATTGAGGTCGGTGGTGACGGCCTGGCCCTTGTCGACCTTGAACGAGGCCGCGAGCTGGCTGAGATCGGTCGACAGCTCCTGGCTTTGCTGCCAGCCCGACAAGGTGCCGGTGGTGAGGTTGCGGATCATCTGCGCGACGTTGAGGCCGAGGATCTTGCCGTCCTGGAGCACGACGAAGGCGGTGCCGCCGAGATTGCCGACGATGGCGCGCTCGCTGCTGCCTTGCGAGGTCAGCGCGATCTTGGCCTGCATCCTGCCGTCGAGCTTGTCGAACTCGGCGAGGCTCTTCAGCACCGGCAGCGCCCGCACGCCGGCGAGATCGAGCCGCAGCGCGTAGGTTGGATTGGCGGTCCTCACGTCGATGGTGACGTCACCATTGGCGGTGCCTTCATAGGCGCCGAGATTGGCGAGCTTGCCCTTCAGCACGCCGCTATCGACCGATGCCTCGATTGCAGCCTGCGCGAAGCGGCCGTCGCCGATCACGAGCTCGGCCGCCGAGATGCGCGCCTGCGCGTCGACATAATTGAGCCCGCCAAGATCGATCGACGCGTTGCTCCAGCTGTTGGTGCCCAGCGGCTGCGCCGCGTCGGGCTGGCCCGGCGGCATCGCGATCGAGATGCGCTGGAAGTCGAGATCGAGCTTCACCAGCGGCTTGTTGCTGGCGAAATCGACCGAGGCCCAGCCGGTGAAGCCGCCATCGCCGAGCGTGCCGGAGACGCCGTTGAACATCAGCACGGTGCCGTTCAACCGCGCTTCCGCGTTGGCCTTGATCGCTGCTGGCAACAGGCCGGGCGCGTCGATGCTGAATTCGGCCGGCACGCTCTGACGCTCGAGCGGCGCCTGCGGCGCGGTCGCGCGGATCTCGAACTTCAGCGGCCTGTCGCTCGCGCGCGCCTCGCCGGTGACGACGATCTTGCGGTCGTCGCCGACGGTCGCGTCTAGCCTCAGCGCCTCGATCCGGTTCTCGACCCGGTCGCGAACATTGGCGAACACGATGGTGCCGCCGGTGATGCCGACATGCCGGATCGTGATGCCGCCATCGTCGGAACCGGACGACTTCGCCGGCGGATTGTGGTCGCGGGTGCGCTCGCGCTGCAACGGCAGATTGATTACCGGCTTCTCGATCGCGAGGTCGGTGATCTCGGGCTGGCCCGACCACAGGCTCGCCAGCGTCATTTCGGCTGCGACGCGGCTTGCCGCGAACCGGTTGTCGACGTCGCGCTCCCGCGGATCCCGCAATACGACATCGCTGAGCGTCAGATTGACCGTCGGCCAGAGGCTGACCCTGGCGCCGCCATTGATGGCGAGCTTGTAGCCGGTCTCCCGCTCGACCCGCGCGGTGATGGCAGACGTGAGGAAGGAGGACGGGATCCCGACCGCGGCCACCAGCGCGACGATCACGATCACGGCAGCAATGGCAGCCCCGGCGAATTTCAGTGCTCTCATCTCGATATTCCAGGCCGGGCAGACAGGGTTCCGCCGCGGAAAGGTACGGCCGGTCGCACGAGATTACCCCGCAAACGGGACCTCGCTGCAATCACAGGAAAAATATTCCGTTACCAGCATGAACTTATGTGACCTCTCACACACTCTTATGAGGGTGATTTTTGCTAACCGGGCGTCAGGGGACCGCTCGGATAGATTTGGAAGGCAATACAATGAGCAAACAGGCCGAATTTGCGGTCATTCTGAAAATGAACCCGATGTTCGCCGATCTCGGTGCGGACGAGTTGCATCGGCTTTCGGGCCTCTGCCACACCCAGCAGCTCGCCACCGGCGAGGTGCTGTTCCAGAAAGGCGATCCCGGCGACGCCCTGTTCGGGGTCCGCCGCGGCCAGATGCGCATCGAAACCGGTGCCTCCGACGGCAGCCGGCTCACGCTGAACTTCATGGGGGCCGGCGATCTGTTCGGCGAAGTCGCCGTGCTCGACGGCCAGGATCGCACCGCGGATGCGACCGCGGGCGAGCCGACCGAATTGTTTGTCCTGCGGCGGGAGGATTTCCTCGGCTTCCTCGAGCGTGAGCCGAAGGTCGCGGTCAGGCTGATCGCGTTGCTGTGCCAGCGCATCCGCTGGCAGAGCGAGCGGATGGAAGAATCCGTGCTGCAGCCATTGCCGGTCCGTCTCGCACGCCGGCTGTGCGCGCTCGCGGAGGATTTCGGTTCCGAGGTGCACATCTCGCAGGAACAACTCGGCATCTTCGTCGGCGCCGCGCGCGAGAGCGTCAACCGGCAATTGCAGACCTGGCGCAAGGACGGCATCGTCGACCTGCAGCGCGGCCGGATCATGCTGCACAACATGACCAAGCTGACGGCGGTCGCACGCAACGATTAGCGACGTTTTCGAGCGAAGTGGACAATTGGTTCGCGTCAAGAGCGCGATAAATGAGAAGCCAGGCGGAACGCATGCAACGCGCGCGCGAGGATCATATCCTGTCGCGCGCTTTGCTTGCCCGCGTTGACGCACTCCTGCCTAAAAGACTTGCTTGCATGATCGCGCCGGTATCGGTTTCATCCGGCCTGCCGGTCCTTGGGGTGACACCCAGCCTTGCTGGCCTCACGCCATCCACCTGCAAACCCCTGCGGTCTCTTTCCCGTTGACCGCAGGGGTTTTGCGTTTCGCGTCTGCGCGACGCAAATCCGCCTGCTTCAATCGGCCCGGAGCCGAGCTTGCGCTTGAACGTCGCGGCGAAGCCGCCGGCGGATGCGCGCTTCTGCGGTCTGGACTATGCTGTTCCCGCACTCTACTTCGGTGCGGGAATGGCAAAGGGAGGTTCCTCATGGACAACCAGGGCGCAGGCGGCAAGCCGCCGGTCAAGTCGCAGGAGGATCTTCGCGGGCATTTCGGGCAGGTGAGCCCTCTCGCGGAGAAGAAGGTCCTCCATCATCTCGACAGGTTCTGCTGCGACTTCATCGCGCTCTCGCCGTTCCTCGTCATCGCCTCGAGCGACGGCAACGGCCATGCCGACGCCAGTCCGCGCGGCGACGCGCCCGGCTTCGTCTCGGTGATCGACGACAAGACGCTGCTGATCCCGGACCGGCGCGGCAACAACCGCGTCGACACGTTCGGCAACATCATCGCCTCGCCCGGGGTCGGGCTGATGTTCATGGTGCCGGGCATCAACGAGACGCTGCGCATCAACGGGCGGGCGGAGATTTCGCAGGAGCCGGATCTGCTGACCCCGCTGACGGTGCAGAACGTGACGCCGATCATCGGCCTCAAGGTGCATGTCGATGAAACCTACTTCCATTGCGGCAAGGCGCTGATGCGCTCGAAGCTTTGGAGTCCCGCGGCGCAGGTCGAACGCAACAGCTTCCCGACGCTCGGCCGGATCATCGCCGAGCAGACCGCCGCGATCGAGGTCGAGGTCGCCGAGAAGGCGATGGAAGAGGCCTATAGAACGAGGCTCTACTAGAGCGCGACGAGGCTAAGGACGGGTACCTATAATCCTCCCGAACGGCGTCCGCATTACCGTCAGAAGCGGACAAAAGAGGCGTGCTTGGTCATGTCGGCCAAGGGCCCAGAAGCGGACCGTCGGCCGCGATCTCAATCGTGTCTCTGGGGTCAGAAGCAGACGTTCATGCCGATAGTGATTTCGCTACAGCTCTCGCGTGCTCAATGAACAACTTTGCCAAGGGACCTGGTGTGCGGGTCTTCAAAGTAAGAAGTGCGACCGCATACTGAGTAATCGGGATTTTGACCGGCAGGATTTTCAGCCCCACCCGTCGGGAACTGAATTGGGCAACCGAGTTCGGCAGAATGCCGACGAATTTGCCGGTTGCGATAAGGGTCGTGGTCAGTTGAATTGATAGCGTGGCAACCGAGGGCCGGGGTGCCTTCAGCCCGCTGGCGGTAAAAATTCCCGAGATGATTCCACCGGGCGTGCTGTCATGCGGCGGAAGCACCCAGGATTGCTCCATCAAATCAACGAGTTCGATCCGACGGCGGCGTGCCCATTGACTATTGACTCCGGCAACGGCCACAAACGGCTCCTGGATCAGCGGCTCGAAGACCAAATCCTCTTCGAGAAAGGGATCCGGCAGCCGTCCAATCAGAAGTTCGACTTTGCGCTCGCGCAGCGGACCGAACTGCGCCAATGCGATGTCTGCATGGACCACACGCAACTGCACCCGCGGATGCTGTTGCAGGAAGCGCTCCGATATCGCAGGCACCATGCCTGCATTCATGATCTCCGGGCATCCGATTGCAAGTTCACCCGACGTGGGATCGGTCAGGAATTCGATCTGCTTCAATCCCTGACGCATCTCATCGAACACGTTGATTCCGCATTTGAGCAACGCCTGGCCGTAATTGGTCAGCTCGACGCCCTGCGCGGTGCGGTCGAACAGCTTTACCTTGAGTGTCTGCTCCAGATCGGAAATCGTCTTGGAGACGACGGGATGGGAGATCGCAAGGCGCTGGGCAGCCTTCGCCATGCTCCCCGCTTCGGCCACAGCCAGCACAATGTGGAGGTCGCGCAGCCTGATCCGCCGGCCAATCCGCTCAGACCATTCCATTTTCGAACCCCTTAGTCTGCAAGCTACAGGGATATCCAAAAATCGAACTTTCAAACTACAGGGACCCGAGGCAGCATTCAATCCGCGATCGGCCATGGCTTCCGGTCCCCGGCAGCCGCGCCGGCCCTGATGGAGGGAGAGATGTCCAAGCGAAGTATCTTCGGCGCTGCGATTCTCGTTCTTTCAACCGCCGCAACGGGAAACGCCAGCGCGCAGGACGCGGTCAAGATCGGCATGGTCATGCCCATGACCGGTCCACTTGCTGCAGCAGGTCAGCAGGTGCTGGCGGGCGCCCGCCTTTATATGAAACAGCACGGCGACACGGTTGCCGGCAGAAAGGTTGAACTGGTCGTAAGGGACGGTGCGTCCTCGGGCGAAACCGGCAAGCGCCTGATCCAGGAACTCATCGTCAATGACAAGGTGGATATCATCGGCGGAGGCTTGACCGCGGACCTTTTCGCGAGCGCCGGCCTTATTACGGAAGCACAGAAGCCGACCGTCATCATGATTTCGAGCACGACGGCTGTGGTCGGAAAATCACCGTTTTACGTTCGCGCCAGCTGCACGCTCGCGCAATCTTCTGCGATCCTGGCCGACTGGACGATGAAAAAAGGCCTCGCCAAGGCGGTGACACTGGTAACGGAGTTCGCTCCCGGGCTGGAAGCCGAGGAAACCTTCACCAACAACTACAAGGCCGCGGGCGGACAGATCGCGGAAGCGATCCGCGTCCCGCTGCGCAATCCCGACTTCGCCCCCTTCCTTCAGCGCGTCAAGGACGCCGCCCCGCAGGCGTTGTTCGTGTTCGTACCTTCGACCCAAGCCGCGACGTTCGCCAAGCAGTTCGTCGAGCGTGGCCTCGACAAGGCAGGTATCACGCTGATTGGGCCCGGTGACCTGACCGACGACGAAGCCTTGCCGAACATGGGCGATGCCATGCTCGGCGTCGTCACCGCGCACTTTTATTCGGCAGCGCATGCATCCGCCGTCAACGCGGCATTCACCGACGCCTATCGCAAGGAAGCGAAAGACGGCGCGAACTTCATGGCGGTCTCCGGCTATGACGGGATGCACGCGATCTATGAAGCGCTAAAGAGGACTTCCGGCTCCGCGGATGGCAAGGTGCTGATCGCCGCCATGAGGGGCATGACCTGGGAGAGCCCGCGCGGCCCGATGTCTATCGACCGCAACACCGGCGAGGTCGTGCACAACATCTATATCCGCAAGGTAGAGAAGACCGGAAGCGAACTGCGCAATGTCGAGTTCGAGACCTTCAACAATGTCAGAGACCCTCGCGTCGCGGCACGATGAAGCATCTCGAAGTTATCGTCGCGGGAGGCGGCATCGGCGGGCTGAGCCTTGCGCTCAGCCTGCATCAGGCCGGAATAGCAGTCCGTGTCTACGAGGCCGTGCGCGATCCGGCGCCGCTCGGCGTTGGCATCAATCTGCAACCGGCCGCGGTACGTGAACTGACTGAACTCGAACTGGGCGACGTCCTTGCGGTGACCGGCATCGCTACGCAGCGGCTCAATCTCTGCAACAAGTTCGGCCAGCTGATCCATGCCGAGCGCCGGGGGCTGGAGGCTGGATATCGCTGGCCGCAATACTCGATCCATCGAGGGAAGCTTCAGCGCCTCCTGCTCCAGGCCGTCCGCGAGCGTATCGGAGACCAAAATGTCCGAACCGGACTGAGGCTGGTCAGATTTGAGCAGGACGAGAACCGCGTCAAGGCTCGCTTCGCTGATCGTCAATCCGGGTCGGACCAGGTCGAGGAAGCGGACATTCTCGTCGGCGCCGATGGTATCCATTCAGGCGTTCGGCAGCAGCTTTTCCCTGGAGAAGGCGCGCCTCGCTTCGCCGGTCAGGCGTTGTGGCGAGCGGCCGTGGAGGCCGAATCGTTCCTCGATGGCAAGACGATGGTCATTGCCGGTCATTTTCACCAGCGAGTCATCGTCTATCCCATTGCTCGGAGGCGGAGCGGCAAAGTCCTCATCAACTGGATTTGCCAAAAGACGGTGACGAACCAGGCACCACCGCGTGAGGACTGGAACCGGCGTGTTGCGAAGGAAGAGGTTTTGTCAGCGTTCGGCGGCTGGAAATTTCCGTGGCTCGATCTGCCCGCGCTGATCGACCAGTCACCCGACATCTATGAGTTTCCACTGGTCGATCGCGATCCGGTCGCCGCCTGGTCGTTCGGCCGCGTCACTTTGCTTGGCGATGCCGCACATCCGATGCAGCCAATCGGCGGCCAGGCCGGCTCCCAAGCCGTGCTCGATTCCCGTGTGCTTACCCGTGCCCTGGTCGAAACTGATGATGTTGTCGCGGCGCTAGGCCGTTACGACGCGGAGCGCCGGCCGATGATGAACGACATCATATTGAGAAATCGCAATTTTGGACCTGAAGCGGCCATGCAGATTGCAGAAGAGCGCGCGCCAAACGGCTTCGTCTGCATCGACGATGTCATCTCACGTCAAGAACTCGATGCTATTGTCGGTTCCTTTGCAAAGGCCGCGGGTCTCGACGTCGAAACGGTCAACCATCGGCCATCATACGTCTCTCGGTAAGAACAGCTGTTCGAGCCAACTTCTTTTGGCGCCAGGCAGGGCCCATTGTAGGCAAGACGTGGTCGCTATGGGTCAAAAAGGCGATATCCCTGACCGTCAGGTCGCATGTCTGGTTCGCGCCTGAAAGTGTGCTTCCCAGTTCATGAGTACGCGTCCTTAGGTCGATAGCGACCGCAACGGCGCTGGGCTCCCTCGCCCCGTTCCTACGGGAGCGAGACAAGCGATGCTTGCTCTTAGAGGGTTAGGGTGAAGAGCCGCCTCCGCGCATATGGTGATAGCTCGAGTATGCGGAGATTCTCCGCACCCGGCCATTGCGAGCGAGGAGGCTTGCGCGATTTCGGAATATTGGAAATGTACCCTTGATTTGCCCGACGTGTCAAGTTGCCGTGTCGAATGCCGGCCGCCGTCGGCTCCTTTGCATGGGGTTGTTTTCGATATTTTGAAGTAGTCGTCTGGTCGCGCCGTTGGCGAGGCGCGACTTCAGTTCACTCCGCGGCGGGCGAGATCATGCTCGGCGGGCCGCCCTGCCGCTTGGTCTGGTCGCCCTGGTGCTCGCTCGGGGTCAGCTCGTGGTCGGCATGTGAGACCACGAGTCGCTTGCCGAAGCGCCAGATCAGGCCGCCGATGTCGTCCATCACCATGAACATCGCCGGCACGAATACCAGCGACAGCACGGTCGAGAAGATCAGGCCGCCGATCACGGCGAGCGCCATCGGCGAGCGGAATTCGCCGCCGGCGCCGAACGCCAGTGCTGACGGCATCATGCCGGCGGCCATCGCGATGGTGGTCATCACGATCGGGCGGGCACGCTTCATGCCGGCGTCGATCATGGCCTCCTCGCGCGCCTTGCCGTCGCGGATCGCCTCCACTGCGAACTCCACCAGCATGATGGCGTTCTTGGTGACGATGCCCATCAGCATCAGGATGCCGATCCACACCGGCGTGGTGAGCTGCTTGCCGGTCAAGAGCAGCGCGCCGATCGCGCCGCCGATCGAGAGCGGCAGCGAGAACAGGATCGTGATTGGCTGCAGGAAGGTGCCGAACAGCAGCACCAGCACCGCATAGACCATCATCAGGCCGGCGGTGATCGCGGTGGCGAAGCCGTCGGACAGCTCGGCGAGGCTCTCGGCATCGCCGGACGGGCTGACCTTCACGCCCTTCGGCAGGCTCTTCATGACCGGCAGGTCGTAGATCAGCTTGGTGGCATCGCCGAGCGCGGCATTGCCGACGAGGTCGGCGGCGACGGTGGCCTGCCGCTCGCGGTCGTAGCGGTTGATGCTGGTCGGGCCCTGGTCGAGCTGGATGTCGGCCACGACGGACAGCGGCACGCCGCCGCGCTCGCCGCGCTGGCCGAGCGGCACGCGCAGCTGCTCCAGCATCTGCAGATCGCTGCGCGCATTGTCCTCGAGCTGGACGCGGATCGGCACCTGGCGTTCGCCGGCGTCGAACTTGGCCAGCGCCGGGCCGACGTCGCCGATGGTGGCGACGCGAATGGTCTGCGAGAGGCTCTCGGTCGAGACGCCGAGCCGTGCCGCGAGCTCGGCGCGCGGACGGATGCGCAGCTCGGGCCGGTCGAGCGCGGTTTCCGAGATCACGTTGGCGATGATCGGGATCCGCTTCATCTGCGTCGCCAGCTCGCTGGCGACGTTGTTGACGATGTTGCTGTCGGTGCCGGTGACGACCAGCGAGATGGCGCGCAGGCCGTTCTCGTCGAGGAACCAGAACCGGATGTCGGGGACGTTATCGAGCTCCTTGCCGATCGACAGCTCGAGCTCGCGCTGGGTGATCCTGCGGTCCGCCTTCGGCGTGTAGTTGATGATCAGCGCGGCGCGGCGCACTTCCTGGATGCCCGGCGGCACGCGGCCGCCGTCGACGAACACGCTACGCACCTCAGGCCGCTTGCGCAGGCGTGCCACGATCTCCTCGGTGACCTTCTCGGTGTAGGCAAGCTGCGAGCCGGGCGGCAGCTCCATCGCGAGCAGCGAGCGCGCGGTGTCCTGCGCCGGCAGGAAGCCCTGCGGCAGCAGCGTGATGCTCCAGATCGACGCGGCGAACACCGCAAAGCCGAGCAGCACGGTGATGTAATGATGCTTCACCGACCAGGTGACGAGGCTGTGATAGGTGCGCAGGATGCGGCCGGGCGGCGGGTCGTCGTGGTCATGATGCTTGAGGAAATAGGCCGCCAGCATCGGCGTCACGAAGCGCGCGGCGAGCAGCGAGAAGAACACCTGCACCGACACGGTGATGCCGAATTGCTTGAAGAACTGCCCGGCGATGCCGGACATGAAGCTCGCGGGAGCAAAGATCGCGATGATGGTGAGCGAGATCGCGATCACCGCGAGGCCGATCTCGTCGGCGGCTTCAAGCGCGGCACGATACGGCGTCTTGCCCATCCGCATGTGGCGGACGATGTTCTCGATCTCGACGATGGCGTCGTCGACGAGGATGCCCGTCGACAGCGTGATGGCGAGGAAGGAGACCAGGTTGAGCGAGAAGCCGAGCAGGTCCATCGCCCAGAACGCCGGGAAGATCGACAACGGCAGCGAGACCGCCGCGATGATGGTGGCGCGCATGTCGCGCAGGAACAGCAGCACGATGATGACGGCGAGGATCGCGCCCTCGAACAAGGTCGAGATCGCGGCCTCGTAATTGCCCTTGGTGAATTCGACCGAGGTGTCGATCAGCTTGAGGTCAACGTCGGGATAGGCCACCTTCAGGGCGTCGATCCGCTTCTGCACCGCGGCCGCGACCACGACGTCGCTGGCGCCCTTGGAGCGCTTGATGCCGAGCGCCACGACAGGCTCGCCGTTGAAGCGGGCGAAGGTGCGCCGGTCGGCGATGGTGTCGGTGACGGTGCCGAGATCGTCGAGCCGGATCTCGCCGCCGCCGAACAGCGGGATCATGGTGCCGGCGAGCTCGTTCAGCGTTTTGGCGCCGGCGAGCGTCCGGATCGCCTGGTCGTTCTTGCCGATCTCGGCGCGGCCGCCGGCGACGTCGACATTGGTGCCGCGCAGGATCTGGCTGACATTGACCGCGGTGAGCCCCACCGCCTGCAATTTGTCGGGATCGAGCGAGACCAGGATCTCGCGCTCGACACCGCCGATGCGCTCGACCTGGGCGACGCCGCGCACGCCCTGCAGCGCGCGCTTGACCACATCGTCGACAAAGTAAGAGAGCTGCTCCGGCGTCTTGCCGGGCGAGATCGCGGCGTAGGTCACAATCGGCAGGCCGATCACGTCGACGCGCTGGATCAGCGGCTCGGTGACGTTCTGCGGCAGGTTGGCGCGCACCCGCGTCACCGCGTCCTTGACGTCGTTGAGCGCGCGGTCGGTGTTGGTCTCCAGTGCAAACTGGATCGTGGTCACCGACAGGCCGTCGGTGATCGAGGAGGAGATATGACGCACGCCCTCGACGCCGGAGACGCCGTCCTCGATCGTCTTGGTGACCTGCGACTCGAGTTCCGAGGGTGCCGCGCCGAACTGCGAGACCGCGACCGAGATCACCGGAATGTCGGCGCTCGGCAGCCGCGTCACCGCGAGCTTGGTGAAGGAGACCCACCCCAGCACCAGCAGGATGATCGAGAAGACGATCGAGGGAAGCGGGTTCCGGATCGACCATGCCGAGATGTTCAAAGCCATTAGCGTGTCCGAATTAGCGTGATCGCGTGCGATCGAGTTCGTCGGCGAACATGGTCTTGATCTGGTCGCCGTCATGCAGCGAGGTGCCAGCATCGGCCACGACGATTTCGCCGACGTCGAGGCCTTCAAGGATTTCGGTCGAGGTGTCGGAGGTCAGCCCGACGCGCACCCTGCGGGTCTCGACGGTGTTGCCCTTCACGACCTGCAGGGTCAGGCGGTCGATCGCGGTGCGCGGCACTGCGACGCCGCAGGAGCGCTTGGCGTCGATATTGGCGCGCGCGAACATGCCGACCTTCAGCGTCGGATTGTTGTTGATGGTGATGCGGACGTGGCCGAGCTGGGTGGCGCGGTCGATCTGCGGCGAGATCTGGCGGACCTTGCCGACGATGTCGGGCGCATCGTCACGGCTGATCCGGACATTGGCGCCGGGATTGAGCTTGAGGAGCTGGAAGCCCGGCACCTCGGCATCGAGCTCGATCTCGTTGTTGACCGAGATCTTGAACATCGGCGGAGCCTGCGGCGAGGCCGGTGCACCGGGCGCGGTGCGCACCTCGGTGACGAGGCCGGCGGCCGGTGCGCGCAGCACGACGGGCTTGGCATTGGCCTGGGCGGCCTGCTGCGGCGGCGGGGTCAGCCGCGCCAGTTCCTGGTTCTCGGTCACGGTGTCGCCCTCGCGGACCAGCACGTCGGTGACCTTGGAGCCGTCCTGGTCGACATTCACCTGCGCCTCACGGCGCGGCACGATGAAGCCGGTGACGCGGACCATGTCGGAGAAGCAGGCATTGGTCGATTTCGTCACCACGACCAGCGCCTGGCCCGGCGTCTCCTTCTCCTCGGGATGGGAGCGGTGTTCGAACGCGTAATAGGCGACAGCCAGCGCGAGGAAAACCACAGTGCCGAGCGCAGGCTTGAGGTATTGGGAAAAGTTCATCGCCTGATCAATCCAGAGCTTGGCGCGTATCGACAGGGATTGTCTTGGGCGCTCGTCGAAGTCTCATCACGCTCGCCATCGTATTCCTTGAGCATGCGGAAGGCCGGTGTCCATTGTTCCGGATCGAGCCCTGACGTCATGTGAGGCGGGTCACCTGTGGGCTGCTCTGGGCTTCTGCCCTCAAGCAAATGCGCCCCGCCGGGGTGCGGGACGCATTGTAACCTCAAAAAGCGGCTACGCCACCGCCGATCACTGCTGGATCACTTGAACCAGATCATTTGGACGCGGTGTCCTTGTTTTCCACGTTGACCACCTGGACGCGCCGGTTGATGTCCGCCATCGGGTGGCTCGGGTCCTTCAGCTTGCTCTTGCCATAGCCGACGGTGACGAGATCGGTGCCGTTGATGCCGTATTTGTCGACCAGATAGCGCTTGATGGCGTCGGCGCGGCGCTCCGAGAGGCCCTGATTGTAGTCCTCGCCGCCGGCGGCGTCGGTGTGGCCGGCGACCACGAAGGTCGAGCCCTTCAGGTCCCGATTGGTGAGGGCGCGGCCGAGCGCCTGCACCGAGGGCAATGATTTCGCGCTGATGTCGGCGGAGTTGTAGTCGAAGTTGATTTCGAGATCGATCTTCGGCTTGTCCTGCACGATGGTCGCGATTTCCTCGCGCTCCGCCGAGGACAGCGAGCGGGTGGCGCGGCCGCGGACGCTCTGCACGAACTTGGCCTGGTCGGTGTTCAGCCCCGGCGAGGTGGTCTGCGGGCCGACCGACAGGCCGCGGGTCAGCGGCTTCTTCTCGGGCGTCAGCGCCTTGATGATCTGGTCCTCGGTGACATCGTCACCGGCGCGGCCGGCCGCCATGCCGAACGACAGCATGACACCGGCGGTCACGAATGAGAGGATCGCGGCCTTTGCCGACGGGTTGAACATTTCGGTCCCTCCTGCGCCGGCTGGCGCGGTTCCATGCAACGCTTCAGATCGATTGGCCGGCATCGCTGCCCGGCCCGCACCCTCTGATTAGTCGCGCGATTGCATCGGCGGTTCGAGCCGCGGGGCAGGCCGTCGTCCATTTGTTACTGGACGCCGTAGTCGGCGAATTCCTTGACGATGTTCGGGTCCATCGCCTTGGCGTTGGCGATGTCGAGATCGCCTTCCGCGACCGCGCCGTTGCGCTTCTTGGCAAGGCCGCGTCCGTACAGCGACGAGGTCAGCCGCGGGTTGATCTTCAGCGCAGCGTCGAAATCGGCGATGGCGTTCTTGTTCTGCCCGCCCTTCAGGTTCATCAGGCCGCGGCTGTCGAGCGCGTCGACGAAATTCGGGCGCAGCCGCAGCGCCTCGTTGCAGTCCTTCAGCGCCGCCTGCAGGTCACCGATCACGGTGCGGACCCAGCAGCGGTTGTTGTAGGCCTCGACATCCTTCGGGTTCAGTCGCAGCGAATTGGTGAAGTCCTTCACCGCGAGGTCGTAAGCACCCTTGCTGGCATAGACCTGGCCGCGGCGATACAGCGCAGCCGCATCGTCAGGGTTCTTGTCCAGTTTCTCGCTCAGGCCCTTGATCGTCGGATCGTCGGCGAGCACCGGCGAATTGCTCGGCGCCGGCGTGGGCTGGATCACCACCGGCGGCGGAGGCGCGGGCGGCGGCAGCACGATCTCGGGCGCCTTC
>NZ_LGHK01000168.1 GCF_001908235.1 Bradyrhizobium sp. NAS96.2 | reverse complement strand
CTGCCTGGCTGCTGATTGCACACATCAGACTCCTGACCCGCAGACTTGCCGCTGCAGATAGGGGGCGATGATTTATGAGTCAGACTCTGAGGAGCGGCGTCAGCCGCGTCTCGAAGGATCGACGGCCACCAGCGGGGCCGTGCATCCTTCGAGGCTCGCTCCGCTCGCACCTCAGGATGACGGGGAAAGATACAGCGCCGGCCCTTCAACCTTTGCGTGGCGCCTCGCCGAGATCCCAGAACAGGCCGGCCATGATCGTCAGCGCCTCCTCGGTCACCGGCAACAGGATGTGCTCATCGGGCGCGTGCTGCGAGCAGCCCGGATAGGAATGCGGCACCCAGATCGTCGGCAGGCCGAGCCCTTCAGAGAACACGTCGTTGGGCAGCGAGCCGCCAAAGTTCGGCAGCACCGCCGGCGCCTTGCCGGTGGTGGTACGGATCGAGTTCGCCGCCCAGTCGATCCACGGGCTGTCCATGTCAGTGCGCGAGGCGCCGAAGCGCTGCGCGCCGGAAACCTCGACCATCGGAAAGCCATTCTTGTGCAGATAATCGCGCACGCCGTCGATCACTTCGAGATATTTCGTGCCGACCACGAAGCGGAGCTGCAGCACCGCGTTGGCATGGCCGGGAATCGCGTTGGCCGGCTTTTCGATATTGCCCGATGACATCGCCAGCACTTCCAGCGTGTTCCAGGCATAGAGCCGTTCGGCCGCGGTCAGCCCCTCCTCGCCCCAATCCTCCGCAAGCTGAGGTTCGTCCGCCGTCGGCTTGATCTCAACGTCGGCGAGTGCGGCGCGGACCCGGTTCGAGATCGGCGGCGGTTTCAGGATCTCGAGCTTCATCCGGCCCTTGCCGTCGACCAGGCTCGCGATCGCATTCGCGAGGATCGTCGCGGGGTTGGCCAGCACGCCGCCCCAATTGCCGGAATGATTGCCGCCCTCGCGCAGGTTGACGTCGAGATGGATGCGGTTGCCGCCGCGGCAGCCGAGGAAGATGGTCGGCCGCTCCGCCGACAGCCGCGGGCCATCGGAGGCAATGAACAGATCGGCCTTCAGTTCCTCGCGATGCGCCTCGCAGACCTCGCGCAGATCGGGCGAGCCGATCTCCTCGCCGGTCTCGATGATGAATTTGGCATTGAAGCCGAGCTTGCCGCCGCGCGCCTGCTTCACCGCGCGCAGCGCGGCCATGTTGATCGAATGCTGGCCCTTGTTGTCGGCGGTGCCGCGACCATAGACGCGATCGCCCTTGACCGTGGTCTGCCACGGATTGAGCCCGTCGCGCCATTCGCCGACCATGCCGTCGACGACGTCGCCGTGGCCATAGGTCAGCACGGTCGGCCGCGCGGCATCTTCCTGGTAGTCGGCGATCAGATAGGGCCCGCGGCCGGTCGGCGACTCGATCAGCCGGGTCTTGAAATCGAGCTCGGCGAAGGCCGGCTGCAGATTCTCCACCAGATAGGCGCGCAGCGCACCGGCCTTGTCGGCATTCAGGCTCTCGGTCTGGTAGCCGACCCTGCGGTCCAGTTCCTTCAAGAACTGTCCCGATTGAAAATGCTCTCGCACCTTTGCGATTGCGTCGGCCCGTGTCGCCATGATTGTTCCTTCGTCCGGTCGCGTCTTGGCAGGATCCCGTCGGATCGCTGCGTCGCACATCCGGATCATGCTTCTGGAGGCCGGCAACCTATCGGGATCGGCCCGCCACCGGAAGGGTGTGAATCGCGAAGGGGCCTTGCCAAAACGTGGGAAGTCGCACCAATTTGATGCGGGACGCCCAACCGGGCAGCAATCGAAGCGGCGCTCAAGGTTTCGACCAAGGTTTCGACAATGACAAAACAAATCCGGCTCAACGCCTTTGCCATGAACTGCGTGGCGCATCAGTCACCGGGGCTATGGACCCATCCGCGCGACCGCACCAAGGACTACAACAAGCTGTCCTACTGGACCGACCTGGCGAAGACGCTGGAGCGCGGCCGGTTCGACGGGCTGTTCCTCGCCGACGTGCTCGGGGTCTACGACGTCTATGCCGGCAATCCGGATGCGGCGCTGCGCAACGCGGCGCAGACCCCGGCCAACGAGCCGTTGATGCTGATCCCGGCAATGGCCGCGGTGACCGAACATCTCGGCTTCGGCGTCACCAGCAATCTCTCCTTCGAGCCCCCCTACCCGTTCGCGCGGCGGATGTCGACGCTCGACCATCTGACCGGCGGCCGGATCGGCTGGAACGTGGTGACCGGCTATCTCGATTCCGCCGCGCGCGGCGCCGGCAAGGACAAGCAGACCGCGCATGACGACCGCTATGAGCTCGCCGACGAATATATGGAGCTGGTCTACAAGCTCTGGGAAGGCAGCTGGGAAGACGACGCCGCGATCCGCGACGTCGCGCGCGGCATCTTCACCGACCCAAAAAAGGTGCATCGGGTGCAGCACGAAGGCGCCAACTACCGGCTCAACGCGATCCATCTGTCGGAGCCGTCACCGCAGCGCACGCCGGTGCTCTACCAGGCCGGCACCTCGCCGCGCGGCCGCCAGTTCGCCGCCGAGCACGCCGAATGCGTGTTCATGTCGGGGCCATCGGCAAAGGTGATCGGCCCGCGGGTGTCGGCGATCCGCGAGCTCGCGGCAGCGAAGGGCCGCAACGCAGCCGAGATCCTGATGTTCTCGATGATGTGCATCGTGGTGGCGCCGACCGAGGCCGAGGCCAAGGCGAAGTACGCGGAGTACCGCAGTCATATCAGCCACGAAGGCGCGCTGGCGCTGATGTCGGGCTGGACCGGTGTCGACTTCTCGACCTATTCGCTCGACCAGGAAGTCCGCCACGTGCAGAACGACGCCGGCCGTTCCGCGATGGACAACGTCACCCGAGCCGACCCTGATCGGGTCTGGACCGTGCGCGAAGTCGCCGAGCATGTCGGCATCGGCGGCGCCGGCCCCGTGGTGGTCGGCACGCCGGAGCAGGTCGCCGACAAGATCGAGCAGTGGTTCGAGGACACCGATGTCGACGGACTCAATGTCGCGTTCGCGATCTCGCCCGGCGATTTCGAGGACATCGCCGACATGCTGGTGCCTGAGCTCGTCAAGCGCGGCCGCTACAAGAAAGAGTATGCGAAAGGCACGTTGCGGGAGAAGCTGTTCGGCGAGGGGCGTCGAAAGCTGAACGACACGCATCCGGCGAGCCGGTATCGCGTGAAGCGGAGTGCGGCGCAGTAACCGCGTAGGTACGCCCACGCCTAACCCACGCTACGATTTCCAACCCGTCATCCTGAGAGTCTGACTCATAAATCATCGCCCCCTATCTGCAGCGGCAAGTCTGCGGGTCAGGAGTCTGATGTGTGCAATCAGCAGCCAGGCAGCTTCGGTTGCCACCGTCGCCTCGAAGT
>NZ_LGHK01000167.1 GCF_001908235.1 Bradyrhizobium sp. NAS96.2 | reverse complement strand
TCACCATCCGACTTGGTCCTTCGAGGCCATCGATCGCTGGCTGAGCAGCCAATGTCAGTTCTGGAACGAGCGGTTCGACCGCCTCGATGAAGTATTGGCTGATCTCATGAAGGAGAATGATGTGACCTTAGCTCGCGAAACCGATGTCGCCGATTCCAAGATCTCGATTGAGCGCGTGTTCGACGCGCCTCGGGAACTTGTGTTCGCAAACTGGACCAAGGCCGAGGATGTCGCAGCGTGGTTCGCTCCGGACGGCTTCACGGTGCTTGGCTGTGATGTCGATGCGAAGCCCGGCGGGCAGTGGCAGGTGACGTTCCGCTCGGACGCCGGCGATGTCCACGAGGAGTTCGGCGAGTTCATCGACGTGCGCGCGCCCGATCGGCTCGAATTTACCCTCACCCAGCGCAGCAACGGCAAGAGCGGTCCGAAGACCACGGTGACCGTCAATTTCGCGGAGAAGGGCGGCAAGACGCACATGGCGTTCCAGCAGTCCGGCTACACCTCGAAGGATATGCGCGACGGCAACGCCGAAGGGTGGGCCGAGTGCTTCCGCAAGCTGGAAGTCCACCTCGCCTGAAACCTGTCCATACGAAAAGGAGATACCACGATGGCGAATGCCGAAGATGAAGTGCGCAAGGAGTTCGAGGAGTGGCTTGCGGCAGCAGCCAAGAAAGACCTCGATGCCGTCATGACGAAAATCGACGATGATATCGTCTCATTCGAGCACGATGCGCCCCTGCAGTATCATGGGGCGGCGGCAGTGCGCGAAGTCTGCCGCCGCGGGTTTGAGGCGATGGCCGGCGAGTTCAGTTGGTGCATTCCCGACCTCCAGATCATCGTCCGGGACGACATCGCCGTGACCTGGGGTGTCAACCGAATGCGGGCGAAGCAACCGGGCCAGGACGAGTTCGAGAGCTGGTCACGCGGCACGCGCATCTTTCAACGCCAGGCGGATGGCTGGAAGCTCATCCATCAGCATGTCTCCTATCCCTACGATCCCGAAACAGGCGAAGCGAAGCTCTTCCTTCAACCATGAGCCAAATCGGCCGCCGAAACGATGGGTCTTCGCCCCCTCGTTTCGGTGGGATGGCGTTCGGCGTTCATAGCACTGCCCGGTCTATGCCGTGGACGGCTCGCTCGAGACCATCGGCGCCTGGATGCTTGGCGTCGAGGCGGATCTCAGCTTCGCCTGAACTCTCAAGGAGAAGAACCATGCCGTTGGGCGGACTGCAGCATTTCACCATCGAACCGCAGGATTTGGAGAAGACCAAGGAGTTCTATTGCGATGTGCTGGGCCTCGAAAATGGCGACCGTCCGCCGCTCGATTTCCCCGGTTACTGGCTCTATTCCGGCGGCCAGGCCACTGTTCATTTAATGGGCACCCGCAAGCCGTGCGACGGCATCGTCGTGCGCGGCACCGAGAAGAAATATGAGGACACCGGCCGGCTCGACCATATCGCCTTTGCCGCCACCGATGTCGACGCCGTGCGCAAACGCCTGCAGTCGAAGAACGTCGCCTTCCGTGAGCAGATCGTGCCGCGCACCGGCGACACCCAGATATTCCTCTACGATCCCGACGGCGTCGGCGTGGAGCTGAACTTCCCCAAGAGCTGAATCGGAAGAGCTCAAGCGGCCTTTGCCGGATTACCTTGCTCGACAAATGGCCGATGCAAGCGTCGGCCAATATTTCCCATCGCGAAATCGGTTCCCGACAAGGCCCAGACTCGGCCATCACTCGGGCGTGATCCGGTCCGTTTTTCTTCAACATTGAATGACGAATTAACCGGGCCGCGCCGCTGCGGCAGAATAGCCGGGTGCTGCGCCTTTAACCTACCCCAGGGCATGGTGGCCCGGCTATTCGTCCCCACTTTGCGGGCGAAAAGTCCTCAGTCGAGCCCGCGCTCGTGGCTGAGGCGGACCATTTCATTGATGAAGATTTGTTTCTGCTTGTCGTCGAGACTGGCATAAAGCGGCTCGGCCGCGTCGGCGACGCCGCGCTGATCGACGGCGCGATCATTGAGGAACTGGGCCTCGTTGCGCATCTGCTCGATGATGTCGTCGGGCGGATCGCGCTGCGCGCGTGCAATGCGCAGGTTGAGCCGGTCGGCGCCATTGTGCCCGAGATAGTGCATCGCACTGTTGAAGCCGGCCCAATTCTTCTCCTGCTCCGGCGTCAGGTTGAGTTCCTTCTTGATCCGCTCGATGTTGGCGTCGCTGTTGGCGACGATCTGTTCGGCCGTGAGCTGCGGTGCGCCGGCCTGGGTCAGCACCGTCGGCGCTTGCTTGGCGCCCTTGTCCTTGGCGGCCGCCTTGGCCGATTTGGCGGCCTTGGCGCCCTGCTTGTCACCGGCCGCCGGAGCCTGTGCGTTCTTGCCGTTGCCGGCATTGGGGTTGCCGTTGGCATTGTTGCCCGTCAACACCCCGGTTACGCCCGTCACAACCCCGACGACGCCGCCGATGGCTCCGCCCAGAACCCCGCCAACCGGTCCCGCAGCCTTGTTGCCTTCGCGCGCGCCATTTTCGACGCCCTGCACGATCTGCGCATCGACCATATGGGGCACTGCAAGCAGCGTGACGGTGGCGGCCCCAACCGCGGCGCACAATCTCCATCGCGCTCGCAGCTTCGCTACCGGGATGAGCATGATCGGGTCTCCGTGATCGATGGTGGATTGCAGAATGAAAGCGGGGGTTAGGCTCGACGAATCCGACTTTATCGTCTCCGCCTTCGGCAAGTCTATTGGTCGGGCTGGGCATCAACATGACGGAACACGGATCGGTCAGGCTTGACCGGAAAGCTGCGGCTCAACCGCGCACCGTCTACGATCACGGCTGCGCCAACCTTCGCGTGCGTCGCAGCATGATTGCAAGAAGCGCCGCAAACCGCCGGCAATCGCGGTGACGCCGATGACGCTGCCCGCGATTTGACCACAACGTTAGTACTACGTGGCACAGGCATCTCGTTTCTCGACAGCCGCCGGCAATTCTGTTCTGATCGGTGTGAACGAAATCCCACGACGTCGCGCGAACGCGACGCACAAAAACAACAACGGGATTCAAAAAGTCTTTTGTCCGTCGGCTACCAGGGAGGGAATGCCATGTCACGGAAGAAGCTTTCGCGCCGAGAATTCGTTGCAGCGACAGCGCTGTCATCGGCGGCGCTCATCACAGCCCCCTACGTGCGTGGCGCCTACGCAGCCGGCAAGCTCTCGATGGGCTTCTGGGATCACTGGGTGCCGGGCGCGAACAGTGCCTCCACCGAGCTGGTCAATGAATGGGCCGCCAAGGAAAAGGTCGAGGTCCAGCTCGACTACATCACCAGCCAGGGCAACAAGAACATCGTCACCATCGCCGCCGAGGCGCAGGCGAAGTCCGGTCACGATATCTTCCAGATGCCGACATGGTGGCCGCAGGCCAATGCCGAGCTGCTCGAGCCGGTGAACGACATTATGGACCCGCTGATCAAGCTGAACGGCGAGGTCAACGGCACGGTGAAGTATCTGGGCCAGGCCGACGGCAAATGGCTCGGTGTTCCCGCCAGCGTCGGCAGCCAGATCAAGGGCCCCTGCTCGCGCATCGACCTGATGAAGAAATACGCCAACATCGACGTCCAGGAGATGTATCCGGCCGGAAGCCCGCCGAAGGCTGATAACTGGACCCTCGACACGTTCCTCAAGGCGGCCGAAGCCTGTCACAAGGCCGGATTCCCATTCGGCATCGGCCTCGGCGAGACCAGCGACAGTGTCGACACCGCCGGCGCGATCTTCCAGTCGTTCGGCGCGCAGCTGGTCGATGCCAAGGGCAACCTCACGGTCAAGACCGACGCGGTGCGCCAGTCGCTCGACTACTACAAGAAGCTGCTCGCCTTCCTGCCGCCCGATGTCTCCGCATGGGACGATGCCTCCAACAACAAGTGGCTGGTGGCGGGCAAGGGCGCGATGATCATGAACCCGCCGAGCGCCTGGGCGGTCGCCAAGCGCGATGCCCCGCAGGTCGCGGAGCAATGCTGGACGCACGGCTTCCCGGCCGGACCAAAGGGACGCTTCGCGCCCTATCTGCCGTTCTTCTGGTCGATTTGGTCGTTCTCGAAGAACAAGGAAGCGGCCAAGAGCCTGCTGTCGTTCCTGTCGCAACCCGCATCGATCGAGAAGATGGTGGTCGCGAGCGGCGGCTATGACCTGCCGGCCTACGAGAAGCTCACGACATTGAAGGTGTGGGCTGAGGAAGGGCCGCCGAAGGGCACGCTCTACCACTACCCGAACCCCTACAAGCACCAGACGCTATCGATCGCGGCCTCGCCCGCGCCGCCCAAGGTCGCCCAGCAGATCTACTTCCAGGCCACGCTGACCAAGATGTGCCTGCGGTACTACCAGGGTGAGGCCATGGAAAAGACGCTTGCCTGGGCCGAGGGCGAGTGTGAAGGCTTCATGCGAAGCTGACGACCGGCGAGCTCTCGCGCGACCGCCCCTGGCCGCGCGAGCTCTCGTCTTCACTGACCGGCCGCCGAACCGGCGAGCTGTGCAACCAACCCGCGCGAGGGACCTGCGTTATGGTTGATGTCGCATTCCAGCCCAACCGCACCGCGGCGGCCCAGTCAGGGCGAAGGCGTGCCGGCCTACGCAACGCGCTGCGGCGCAAATCAATGTCGGCGTTCCTGATGACGCTGCCGTTGATCCTCCTGATCGCGATCCTGGTGATCTATCCGGCAATCTATTCGCTACATCTGGCGACGTTGAACAAGGCGATGACGAAGTTTGTCGGTTTCGGCAATTTCGAGTTCCTGTTCAAGCGCGAAACGTTCTGGCTGGTGGTCAAGCAGTCCTGCATTTTCGCGATCTCGGCGGTGATTTTCAAAGCCCTGATTGGCTTCATCGTTGCGCATTTCGTGCACAACGTCCCCGCCAACAAGCAACGCAAGTGGCGCGGCATGCTGCTGGTGCCGTGGGTGATCCCGCCGGCCATGAGCACGCTGGCCTGGCTGTGGCTGTTCGACCCGTCCTACAGCGCCTTCAACTACACGCTTTCGTTCTTCGGCATCGGTCCGATCCCATGGACCGGCGACGCGATGTGGGCGCGTTTCTCGGTGATCCTGGTCAACGTCTGGTACGGCGCGCCGTTCTTCATGATCATGTATCTGGCGGCGCTGAAATCGGTGCCCGAGCAGCTTTATGAGGCGGCCGCGATCGACGGCGCCAATTGGTGGCAGCGGATCTGGTACGTGACGCTGCCGATGATGCGCAATATCATCGCGATCACGACGCTGTTCTCGCTGATCGTGACCTTCGCCAATTTCGACATCGTGCGCATCCTGACCGCGGGCGGGCCGCTCGACCACACCCACATCTTCGCGACCTGGGCGTTCCGCGTCGGCATCGAGGGCAGCGACATTCCGCTCGGCGCCAGCGTCTCGCTGTTCATGGTGCCGATCCTCGCGGTCGCGGCGATCTTCATCCTGCGCGATATCACCAAACGCGGGAACGAATCCTGATGAGCACGGTGACGATCGACAAGTCGGGACCGACCCGCAAGGTCAAATACGGCAGCATGAGCCGCGACCGGACCTGGGCGCTGCGCTGGTCCTATTTCTTCCTGATCCTGTTTGCGATCTTCTCGCTGACGCCGCCGCTCTACATGCTGATCACGTCGCTGAAAAGCAGCGCCGAGATCTCGGCGGCGACCAACCCCTGGTGGGTCTATCATCCGACACTCGGCAATTACGTCGAGCTGCTGACCTCGAACCAGTTCCTGCGCTTCTTCTGGAATTCGGCCTGGGTCTCGATCATCGTGGTCACCATCACGATGCTGATCAGCGTGCCGGCCGCCTTTGCACTGGCGCGGATGAAATTCTGGGGCTCGGCGACGCTCGCGACCGGCGTGTTCCTCACCTATCTCATCCCGGACAGCCTGCTGTTCATCCCGCTGTTCAAGATGTTCGCCGTGTTCGGCGACTGGACCGGCATCCAGCTCGTCAATCGCTGGTACGTGCTGCTGTTCATCTACCCGACGCTCACCGTGCCGTTCTGCACCTGGATCATGATCGGCTATTTCGCCTCGATCCCGAAGGAGCTCGACGAAGCCGCGATCATCGATGGTGCGAGCTGGTTCCAGACGCTGACCCGGATCTTCATCCCGGTCGCCCTGCCCGGCCTGATCGCGGCGACGATCTTCGCCTTCACCGTCTCCTGGGCCCAGTTCCTCTATCCGCTGGTGTTCACCACCTCGACCGACCAGCTCGTGCTGCCGGTCGGCATCATCACCACCCTGATCAAGGGTGACGTCTTCAACTGGGGACAGATCATGACCGGCGCCCTGCTCGGCGCCGCGCCGCCGCTGATCATCTATGCCTTCCTGATGGACTACTACATTGCCGGCCTGACCGCCGGTGCGACAAAGGGTTGAACGCGACAAGGGTAGGAATTCATGGCCGACGTCAGTTTGCGCAAGGTGGTGAAGCGTTACGACGAGGTCGAGGCGGTGCGCGGCATCGACCTCGATATCGCCGACCATGAGTTCGTGGTGCTGGTCGGCCCGAGCGGCTGCGGCAAGTCGACGACGCTGCGGATGATTGCCGGCCTCGAGGACATTTCCGACGGCGACATCATGATCGGCGGCGATGTCGTCAACGACGTGCCGCCGAAGGACCGCGACATCGCGATGGTGTTCCAGAACTATGCGCTGTATCCGCATATGACCGTCGCCGAGAACATGTCGTTCGGGCTCCGGCTCAAGCACTATCCCAAGGCGGAGATCACGAGCCGGGTCACGGAAGCCGCCCGCATGCTCGACATCACCGACCTGATCGACCGCAAGCCCAAGCAGCTCTCCGGCGGCCAGCGCCAGCGCGTCGCGATGGGACGCGCCATCGTCCGCAATCCGAAGGTGTTCCTGTTCGACGAGCCGCTGTCCAACCTCGACGCCAAGCTCCGCGTGCAGATGCGGATCGAGATCAAGAAGGTGCATCAGAAGGTCCGCACCACGACCGTCTACGTCACCCACGATCAGGTCGAGGCGATGACGCTGGCCGACCGCGTCGTGGTGATGAACCATGGCAGGATCGAGCAGATCGGCACGCCCAACGAGCTCTATCACAAGCCGGCGACCCGGTTCGTCGCAAGCTTCATCGGCTCGCCCGCGATGAACTTCGTGCCATGCCGGCTCGAGGACGTCGGCGGCAAGCTCAACGTGCGGCTGACCGATCGCCTCGCCTTCACGCTGCCGCCCGCGCGCGCCGCGCGCTACCAGGCCCTCTCCCGCACCGACAAGCTGCTGCTGGGCATCCGGCCCGAGCACGTCATGGAGGCGCGGCCGCATGCCGAGCCGGGCATCGAGCCGTTCGATGCGGTACTCGACGTCACCGAACCGATGGGGATGGAGACCCTGGTCTATTTCACGCTCGAGGGCAGCCAGATCTGCGGCCGGGTCAATCCCAATGCCGGCGCGCAGGATGGCAGCCCGCTCCGATTGGCAGTGGACCTCAACAATATGCATTTGCTAAACGAGGTGACCGGCGCCGTCCTTTGACGGCGCACAAAAAACCTCAAGGGCAGGAAATGGCCACCAACAAGAAGAAGATTTTCATCACCCAGACTCTGTCTCCGGGGGCACGGGTGCTCCTCAACGAGCGGGATGACGTCGAACTCATCGAATTTCCCAACCTGATCTCGGCCAAGGACTTCCAGGCGATGCTGGAGCAGCATGCGCCGGTCCACGGCGTCGCGCTTGGCGCGACCCGCTTCGGCGAAGCAGAGCTCGAGGCCTCCAAGGGCATGCTGGTGGTGACCCGGATCGGCGTCGGTTATGACGCCGTCGACGTGCCCGCGCTGTCGGCCCGCAAGGTGCCGCTGATGGTCGCAGGCACCGCGAACTCGCCGTCGGTCGCAGAGCATGCCTTGTTCATGATGCTGACGCTGGCCAAGCGCGCGCAGGAAATGCACACGATGGTGAAGGACGGCACTTGGGCCAGCCGGCTCGGCGTGCTGCCGTTCGACCTCTACGGCAAGACGGTCTTGATCGTCGGTTTCGGCCGCATCGGCACCCGCACCGCCAAGCGCTGCCTCGCGATGGAAATGAACGTGCTGGTCTACGATCCCTACAAGCCCGCCAGCGAGGTCACCGCGGCCGGCTGTGAGGCGGTGCCGAGCCTTGAGGCGGCGCTGCCGCGGGCGGATTTCGTCACCATCCACTGCCCGAAGTCGCCCGAGACCGTCGGTCTGTTCAACGCCGCTCGGATCCGCCTGATGAAGCCGACCGCCTATCTCATCAACACGGCCCGCGGCGGCATCGTGGACGAGAACGCACTGCACGACGCGCTGGTATCGGGCAAGCTCGCCGGCGCGGGCCTTGACGTGTTCGAGGTCGAGCCGCCGCCGGTCGGCCAGCCCCTGCACGCTCTGCCGAATGTGATCATGGCACCGCACGTCGCGGGTGTGACCGTCGAGGCCGTCGATCGCATGAGCGAGCAGACCGCGCGCAATATCCTGAGCGTGCTGGACGGCAATCCGCTGCGCGCGAACGTGATCAATCAGGACGTCCTCGGCTGAGCTTTCAGCCTTCCCAAAAGCGCGACTGAGATAGGTCATCGCGCTTTGGTTTGTTGTTTGGGCACGATCTTTTCGGAAAAGCCGCTTCACACTTTTCCGGATCGTGCTCTAGTTGCGCCGCGGCCGATCTCGCGAGATCGGCCCGGCGATGCGGAGCATTCACATGGCCTTCAAGGAATTCGGCAACTATGACGCGGTCGGTCTCGCCGAGCTGGTCCGCAACAAGGACGTGACGCCCAAGGAGCTGCTCGACGAGGCGATCACCCGCACGGCGGCCATCGACCCCAAGATCAACGCGGTCGTCGTCAAGCATTACGACTATGCCGAGCGCCAGATCGCCAAGGGATTGCCTGACGGCCCCTTCACCGGCGTTCCCTTCCTGCTCAAGGATCTCGATCTGCTCGCGGGCACCCGCACCACGTCGGGTGCCAGCCTGCTGAAAGATTTCGTCGCAGACCACAACGGGACGCTGACCCAGCGCTTCCTCGATGCCGGTCTTGCGATCTTCGGCAAGAGCGCGAGCCCGGAATTCGGTCTGATGCCGACGACGGAATCCCGTCTGTTCGGCCCGACCCGCAATCCCTGGAATCTCGAGCACTCCTCCGGCGGTTCGTCCGGCGGCGCCGGCGCTGCGGTTGCGGCGCGTATCCTGCCCGTCGCGCATGCCAGCGACGGCGGCGGCTCGATCCGGATTCCAGCCTCCGCCTGCGGCGTGTTCGGCATGAAGCCGACGCGCGCCCGCACCCCCTGCGGTCCCGATCGTGGCGAAGGCTGGGGCGGGTTCTCGGTCGGCCATGTGCTCAGCATCAGCGTGCGCGACAGCGCGGTCATGATGGATGCGATCCAC
This sequence comes from Bradyrhizobium sp. NAS96.2, assembly GCF_001908235.1. Taxonomy (GTDB): domain Bacteria; phylum Pseudomonadota; class Alphaproteobacteria; order Rhizobiales; family Xanthobacteraceae; genus Bradyrhizobium. The sequence goes on along the minus strand of NZ_LGHK01000167.1, from coordinate 22,280 downwards.
GGCCCGGAGCCATCGAGCCTCTACGTCGCGCCGCCGCCGGAACGGCCGTTCTCGCAGGAAGTCGGCCGCGACCCCGGTCAGCTGCGCATCAGCTTCACCGACAAGTCGCCCTATGGCGATGCCATTGATCCGGAGATATCAGCGGCGGTCCGCGACGCCGCCAAGCTGCTGGCTGGCCTCGGCCATCATGTCGAGGAGCGCGCGCCGCCGCTTGCGGCCGATCCCGCCGCGCTCATGGCCACGATCGTCGGCGGCAACACGGCGCTGACCATCCGCCTGCTCGAGCAGCGGGTCGGACGTACGCTGACGTCAGACGATGTCGAGCGGCTGACGCTCGCGAGCGGCCAGAACTCGGCCAAGATGGTCCCGGCCGACTATGTCGCCGCGCAGCTTGCGGCATTCCAGGTCTCGCGCGGGCTTGCGGCCTTCTTCGAGGACTGCGACATCTTCCTCAGCCCGACGCTGTGCGCGCCGCCGCTCCGCCTCGGCGAGTTGAACACGATGTCCGAGGATCTGTCCCATATCGCGCCGGTGCTGCGCCGCTACATGCCGGGCACCTCGATGTTTAACATGTCCGGGCAGCCGGCGATGTCGGTGCCGCTGGCCTGGAACAAGGCCGGGCTGCCGCTCGGCATGATGTTCGCGGCCAAGCTCGGCGAGGAAGGGCTGCTGTTCCGCCTGGCCGGCCAACTCGAGCAGGTTCGTCCCTGGAAGGACCGCCGGCCGCCGGTCTGCGCCTAGCGCCATCAAACGAAGCGCCTAGCTGACAAAGGATAGTCAGATCAGGTAGATAGGAAGGGCGTTGGCGCGATTCCGCCGGCGTCGTGCCTGGGAGACCGAACCGTGAGCGACCCGACCGACAATGCGCTTGCCGCGATCGCGAGCATTCTCGATCAGACCAAGACACCTCCAGAGAAGGCCACGTCGCCCAACAAGGCGACGGACAAGGCATCTGAGCCGACCGAGGGGCTGCCGGTCTCCATCGCGATGCCGCCGCCCCTGCCCTCGTCGGTCGAAGTCGTTACCGTCGAGACCGTATCCATCAAGACCGCGCCCGCCGAACCGGCTGCCGTCGAGCCGGCACCGATCGAGGAGCCCGCTCCGATCGAACAGTCTCAGCCGGTCGCGCAGGCTGAGCCGAGTGAGCCCGAGCAGAGTGAACCCGAGCCGAGCGCGCCGGAGCCGGAGCCGATCCAGCCGCCTCAACCGATCGAGGCCAACGGCTATTCCAAGTCCGGACCAGGCCCAATGGCCGCGCTGCGCTTCCGCTGGACGGTGCGCCAGGACGGCGCTCAGTACTATGTCGACGAGACCGTCGGCGAAGGATCGGCCCCTATGGTCAACGGTCCCATGGACCGGGACGCCGCGATCAAATTCGTCGACGATCGCGAGGCCGAAGCGCGGCGGCGCTTCGAGCATTTCAAGCATGAGATCGCCAGCCGCACCGCTGCCGCCCTGCGGATGAGCCGGGACAGCAACGAAGCCTAACCCTGCGGCGGCCTCGGCGGTCCCAAAAAGTCCTTCTTCGCGAGATCGACGCCGGCATGGCGCAGGATGTCGTAGGCGGTTGCGACATGGAAGAAGAACTGCGGAACGCTGAAGGTCAGGATCAGGGACTTGCCGGTGAATGGCCTGGTCGCGCCGCTGCGGAACGTGAAGACGACATCCCTGTCGGCGGCAGCGTCGATCGCCTCCGGTGGCAGGCCCTGCGCAAAATCAATCGTGGCGGCAATCCGCGCTTTCAACTCCGCAATGTCCGGCTCCGCCTCTGCGAAGGCGAGCGGCGCGCGCCCCGCCAGCAACGCGCAACTCAGGACAACGTGACGGTTCGCCTCCCCGACCTGCTGGCGAAGGCTGTACATGTTCGGCGCGAGCCGCATGCCGAGCAACACGTCAGGATCGAACTTGCGCGCCCTGCTGTGCGCCTCGGCATGATCGAGCAGCGCGGAAAGATTGCGCAGATACGGCACATAGACGCCGACGGATGCTTCATGGAGCGAGATGGTCACTTTTGTCCCCGCGATGCTGGCTCGATCGTTCCATCTGGTCTAAATGCTCCGCAACGACATGTCATCGGAATTGACGGAGACCTTTGATGTTTCGCGCGTTGGCCGGCCTCGCTCTCGCTTTGCTTCTTTCCGCCGCACATGCGCAGCAGGCGCCATCCCGGCTCGATGAGATCGTCAAGCGCGGCACGCTGCGCGTCGGGATGACCGGCGACTATTTGCCCTTCACCGCGCTCGACAAGGAGACCAAGGCGTTTCGCGGCTTCGACGTCGACATGGCGCAATCGCTCGGCAAGGCGCTCGGCGTCAAGGTCGAGTTCGTGCCGACATCTTGGCCGCAGATGACCAGGGATTTCGAGGCCGACAATTTCGACATCGCGATGGGCGGCGTCTCCATCACCTTCGACCGGCAGAAGAAGGGCCTGTTCTCGACGCCGATCATGCGCGAGGGCAAGACGCCGATCGCGCGCTGCGCGGACAAAGGCAAGTACGACACGCTCGCCGAGATCGACAAGCCGGGCACCCGCGTTATCGTCAATCCCGGCGGCACCAATGAGCGTTTTGCGCGCGCCAATGTGAAGACCGCCGATATCCGCGTCTTCAACGACAACACCAAAATCTTCGACGAGATCGCCAAGGGCGATGCCGACCTGATGATGACCGATGCGTCCGAGACGCGTTATCAGCAGAAGCTGCATCCCGGCGTGCTCTGCGCCGTGCATCCCGACAAGCCGTTCGACTTCGCCGAGAAAGCCTACTGGATGCAACGTGACGTCGCCTTGAAGGCGTTCGTCGACCAGTGGCTTCACATCGCCCACGAAGACGGCAGCTACGCGAAGATCTACGCCGCGTGGTTCGAATAGCCTGCGGCGTCAGACCCGCGTGCCCAAAAATTGATGCGCACGGCCTGAAACCGAAGCGCGATCCAATGCTTTGAACCTAAGCTCTCAGGACTCGACTCATGTTTTGACCGTGATCTGGGGCACGTTCAACGAGGCGGCCACCAAATAGCCTTGCGAACTGGATTCCCTGCACTGGAGATCGAGATGATGAAGCTTCTGGCGATCGCCACGCTTGTGCTGGCGAGCACGGTGACAGCGCAGGCACAATACACGTTCGATTACGGCGGCCGCACCATCCGCATCGATCCGGATCGTGGAACGGTTTCGATCCCCGGCGTCTACGACAATACCGGCCGCAGCACCAAGCGCGCCAAGCACAAGGACGCCGAGCAGAAGCGCGAGACGGCTCCGAATGACGCCAGGACGGATTCTCAGTCCCCGCCCGTCGCGGCACCCGCGGCCGCTGCATCACCCTCTCCGGCTGCGGTTGATCAGGCCGCTACCCCCCGCGGCGCCGGCGCCGACAGGCGCAACGACAGAGCCCGCGAACACCAGCGTCGCGCCACCTCCGGCTTCGGCTGTGACCGCACCACCACCACCGACGCCACCTGTTGTGCAGCAAAGCGCAGCGCCGGCGGCAAGTCCCCTCCCTCCGCCAACGGTCGGCGCCGCATCACCTGCACCCAAGCCTGCAGCGAACCCCGTGCAGGCAGCCAACTCGCCGCTCGGCGTCTGGTTGACCGAGGAGAAGGAAGGCAAGATTCGCATCGAGCAGTGCGGCGCCAATCTCTGCGGTTACTCGGTCGACAAGAAGTCGAACGCCAATGGCGAGCAGGTTTTGATCAACATGAAGCCGGGCAAGGACAAGTGGAGCGGCCGCATCTTCGATCCGAACAGCGGCAGCACCTACGATTCCACCATCGCGCTGAAGAGCCCCGACACCCTGCGCGTGCAGGGCTGCGCGTTCGGCGGCATGTTCTGCGGCGGCCAGACCTGGACGCGGGTGAATTGATCGACCGCGTCGGAAAAGCGAAGGCCCCGCTCGATCGAGCGGGGCCTTCCTCTTGTGACCAGCAACGACGGCTCAGCCGACCTTGCCGTTGTATTCCTCGTCGGTGACGTGCTCCATCCAGGTCGAATAGACGCCGTCGAGCGCCTCCTGCATGGCGATGTGGGTCATGCTGTTGTCGGGGGAAGCGCCGTGCCAATGCTTCTCGTTCGGCGGAATCCAGACCACGTCACCGGGGCGGATCTCCCGGATCGGCCCGCCCTTGGCCTGCACGCGGCCGATGCCCGAGATCACGTAGAGCGTCTGCCCGAGCGGATGGGTGTGCCAGGCGGTGCGCGCGCCGGGCTCGAACGACACCCGCGAGGCGTTCAGCCGGGCCGGCGCCGGTGCCATGTTGATCGGGTCCTGCAGCACGCTGCCGGTGAAATGCTCCTTCGGCGCCCGGCGGGTCGGCCGCGAGCCGGAAACGTGGATATCCATGGGGTTACCTCCCTCTCTTGACGTTATTTCTTGGTCGCGGCGTAGCGCGCCTTGGTCTCGGCATTCATCGGATACAGGCCGGGCAGCTGGGCGCCATTGTTCACCTCGTTGACGATCCAGGCTTCCATCCGTTCCTGCTCAGGGCCTTCGGCCAGCACGTGATCAAGGAATGCCTGCGGGATCAGCACCGCGCCGTCCTGATCAGCCACCACCACATCGTTCGGAAACACGGCAACGCCGCCGCAGCCGATCGGTTCGCCCCAGCCGACGAAGGTCAGACCCGCGACCGACGGCGGCGCAGCATAGCCGTCGCACCACACCGGCAGGCCGGTGCCGAGCACGCCCTCGACGTCGCGCACCACGCCGTCGGTGATCAGCGCCGTCACGCCGCGCTTGACCATGCGCGCGCAGAGGATGTCGCCGAAAATGCCGGCATCGGTGATGCCCATGGCGTCGACCACCGCGATGCAGCCCGTCGGCATCGCCTCGATCGCAGTGCGGGTCGAGATCGGCGACGACCAGGATTCCGGCGTCGCCAGATCCTCGCGGGCCGGCACGAAGCGCAGCGTGAACGCCGGGCCGACCAGCCGCTTCTGCCCGGGCTTCAGGGGCTTGGTGCCGCGCATCCAGATGTTGCGCAGGCCCTTCTTGAGCAGGACCGTGGTGATGGTGGCGGTGGACACGTGCGACAGCGTCGCGATCGCTTCGGCGGACAGTGACATCTCGAAAGCTTGCTCCGATGGGAGGGAAAGACCGCCGCATGTTGCCGGGCAAAGGCCGTGCGTCAAGGGCTGCGAAAGAATCCTCCGATCAACCAAATTTATCGCCGGCATGCCGATTAATTTATTGAAGTTGCTACATCATTTTGCACGAAGCGAATTCCGTTTTGTCTCGAAACACGCTAGCTTGATGGCCAACGAAGTCCGCTTGATCCAAATGGCCGAACCCCTAAGTCCTCCCCGCCTTTTGCCGAGTGGCGACAGCGCCATCACGGTGGAATTCAGCCGCACCATCGACGACGCCGCCAACCGGCGGGTGCTCGCGCTCGATCGCCTGATCGCAGCCGAGCCGATCGCAGGGATCAGCGAGACCGTGCCGACCTACCGGTCGCTGCTGGTGCATTACGATCCCGTGCAGATCAGCTTCGATGCGCTCGGCGAGCAGATTCTTGCGCGTGCTGCCAAGGCGCTACCGACCGAGACCGGAACGCGGCGCTGGCGTATCCCGGTCACCTATGGCGGCGAGCACGGCATCGATCTCGAGGAAGTCGCAAAGGCGCTCCAGACCACGCCCGATGAAATCGTCGCCCGCCATGTCGCCGGCGACTATCGCGTCGCGATGATCGGCTTCACGCCCGGCTGGTCCTATCTCAGCGGGCTGGAGACGTTCCTGCACATGCCCCGGCGCAAGGATCCGCGGCTGCTGACCCCGGCCGGAACCATCTCGATCGGCGGCATCCAGACCGGCGTGCAGTGCCTGGCCGGCCCGAGCGGCTGGCACCTGCTCGGCCGCACCCCGGTGCGAACCTACCAATTGCATCGCGATCCGACCTTCCTGCTCGAGCCGGGCGACGCCATCACCTTCACGGCGATCGACGCCAAGACCTTTGCCGAGCAGGACCGCGCCGCCGAGTCGGGCGAGATCGTCGCAGAACTGGTGACGCCATGAGCAAGCTCGTCGTCACCTCGATCGGTCCGGCAAGCTCGGTGCAGGACGGCGGCCGGCCGGGTTCGCAGCGCTATGGCCTGGTGCCGAGCGGTGCCATGGACCGGCTTTCGCTGGCGGCCGCCAACACGCTGGTCGGCAACGACCTGTTCGCCGCCGCGGTCGAGATCGGTCCGTTCGGCGCCAGCTTCACCGCGCGCGGCGGCGCGGTGCGCGTCGGGCTCGCCGGCGCATCGCGCAACGCGGATATCGCCGGCCGGCCGGTCGCGTTCGACAGTTCGGCGACGCTCGCCGAAGGCGAGACGCTCAATCTCGGCTTCGCGCGCGGCGGCTCATTCAGCTATCTCGCGATCGAGCACGGCATCGAAGGCGAGCCGATGTTCGGCAGCCTCGCCGTCAACGCCCGGGCCGGGCTCGGCAGCCCCTACCCGCGGCCGCTGCAAAGCGGCGACGAGTTGAAGGCGAAAGCTGCGAGCGGCGCCGCCGAGCGCCGTATCGAATTGCCTGTAGCCGCCGACGCGCCGATCCGCATCGTGTTCGGCCCGCAGGACGACGAGTTCGCCGAGGACAGCAAGAAGCTGTTCATCGACAGCGAGTGGAAGATCTCGGCCACCAGCGACCGCATGGGCTACCGGCTCGAAGGCCCCGTCATCAGGCACCTCGACGGCCACAACATCGTCTCCGACGGCACCGTGACCGGCAGCATCCAGGTGCCCGGCAACGGCCAGCCGATCGTGCTGATGCCGGACCGCGGCACCAGCGGCGGCTATCCGAAGATCGCGACCGTGATCACGGCGGATTTTGGCCGCTTCGCGCAGATCTCGGCCGGCCGGCCGTTCCGCTTCAAGGCGGTGACGATGGCGGAAGCGCAGGCCGAAGCGATCAAGTTTCACGCGCTGCTGCGTTCGCTGCCCGACCGCCTTCGCGGTATCGAGGATCTTGGACTCAACATCGAGGCGCTGCGGGATGCGAATGTCGCAGGCCAAGCGGTCAGCGCCGTCGATGTGTCGACCTGGCAAGTTGCGGTACCCTAGAGCATCGTCCGAAAAAGTGCGAAGCGGTTTTCCGATAAGACGATGCTCAAACAAGAGAGCCACCAACAACAAACGGATCGATCGTCATGACCAAAACTGTCGACCTCAATTGCGACCTCGGCGAAAGCTTTGGCCCCTGGGAAATGGGCAATGATGCGGCGATGATCGAGCTTGCCACCTCGGTCAACGTCGCCTGCGGCTTTCATGCCGGCGATGCCGACATCATGCGCAAGACGGTCGAACTCGCGAAAGCGCGCGGTGTCAGCGTCGGCGCCCATCCCGGCTATCGCGACCTGCATGGATTTGGCCGCCGTCCGATGCCGGGGCTGACATCCTCGGAGATCGAGAACCTGATCGCCTACCAAATCGGCGCCCTGCAGGCGATCGCAACCGCGGCCGGCCACAAGGTCACCCATGTGAAGGCGCATGGCGCGATTTCCAACGTCGCCTGCGAGGACGACATGACCGCGCGGGCGATCGCCAATGCGATCAAGGCCGTCGATCCGAGCCTCGTGTTCGTGGTGCTCGCAAACTCGAAGCTGGTGCGCGCCGGCGAAGCGGCCAACTTACGGATGGCGCATGAGGTGTTTGCCGACCGCGCCTATGAGGATGACGGCAACCTGGTGTCGCGCAAGAAGCCCGGCGCGGTGCTGCACGATCCCAAGGCGATCGCCGAACGCGTGGTGCGGATGGTGCAGGATGGTGCGGTCGTCTCGGTCACTGGCAAGGTGATCAAGATGCAGACCGATACCGTCTGCATTCATGGTGATACGCGCGGCGCCGTCGAGATCGCGCAGGGCCTGCGCGAAGCGCTGAAGCAGGCCGGCATCACGGTTGCGCCGTTCAAGACCGCGCACTGAGGCACGAATACATCAATCGACAAGGGTCGGCCGCCGCGCCGGCCCTTTTAGATTCCGTTAAGAGTCTTCTTAAACCCAAACTTGCCGTTTGATTGTTAGGTGCAGCTTCCGAGCCTTTGATTGTCCTCTCAGGAAATTGGGTACCAAAGCATGTTCCGCACCAGCCTCTCTCTCGCTATTGCCGCGGTTGCCACGGCCGCCTTCACCAGCGCGGCCTCGGCCGGCTGCTACAGCTGCTATACGCCGCCGCCCCAGCCCTGCACGACCTGCTATCAGGTGCAGACGGTGCCGCCGCAATATCGCACGGTGCAGGAAACCGTGATGGTGGCCCCGGGCCGCGTCATCGCGCATCGCACGCCGGCGCAGTATCGTACCGTGATGGTGCCGAAGACGGTGATGGTCGCGCCCGAAGGCGTCGCCTATGAGCGGATCGCGCCGCAATACGCCACGCAGGAGCGCACCGAAATGGTCTCGCCGGGCTATTCCTACTACGCGCCGGTTCAGCAGACCTGCAACACCTGCGGCGGCGGCTACGGATACGGATACGGCCGCTACTGAGCGATCCCCATCCAGCCAACACAAAGCCGCCGCCTGATCGCATCAGACGGCGGCTTTTGAATTTTCAGATGGTCTCAGAACGGGTGGACGGACAGCGTGCCGAACACGATGGCCGCGATCACGGCAAAGGCGCTGTACAGCGCAGCAGTGTGAATTCCGGTCCCGGACTTCCTAGAAATTTGTCGCGCGTAAAAGTGCAGGCGGGCTTCCGCCGATAGCTCGCGCATGGTCGATCTCCAACGCCCCATTCTCGCTCATATGGAATAGCGTTCGCGCGGCAATTCAAGCGGGTGGCAAAAATAGCGACGTCGCCGCCTTCGGGAACCCGGTTCCGAGAGGAATATTCCTCCTCGAGCGCAGGCTCGAGAATCTTATTCGTTGCAATTCGAGGCGTCGGGAACCCGCGCCAGTCCCGCACCAACCGAAAATATCGAAAACAACCCCATGCAAAGGAGCCTGAGGTGGCCGCCGCGCCGCATTCAGGGCTTCCAGCGCCCGATCTTGAATGCAGCCAGATGGCCCGGAACATCGGCCGGATCGAACGGCGGACCGGCGAATGCGCCGATGGCGTTGGAGGCGCCTGCCGGGCGTCCGGATGCGGCATCGTAGAGATCGGGCCTGAACACCGCCATGGCCGCCTTCAGCGCCTCCGGCCGGTACGGCGTCTGGCCCCAGCGCACCATCTGGGCGTAGAGCCAGGCCGCCTGCCCGGGGTCCGGCCGCGCCGCCGCCTCGCGCCCGACCAGCAGATAGCGATTGCTTTCGCGCATGATGCCGTCGGGCGAAATCTTCAGCCGGCCGTCGAGCGTGCGCTGGATGACGCTGGCGTCGACGCCGAGCCGCTCGGGCTGCGCCAGCATCCGCGCGACCTCGGGCCGGTTCTCCGGTTGCTCGATGAACTCCGCAGCGCGCAGATGCGCGCGCACCAACGAGGCGACGACATCGGGATGCTTGTCCGACCAGCTCTGGCGCACCGCCAGTACCTTCTCCACCGCGCTGAGCAGGATGTCGGAGACGAAATGCAGGATGTGGCCGACGCCGAGATCGACCGCGATCGAGTTCCAGGGCGCGCCGACGCAGAACGCATCGACGTGGCCGCTGGCGAGACTGTCCACCATGTAGGGCGGCGGCAGCACCACGAGCTGGACGTCCTCGTCGGGATCGACGCCGCCGGCGGCCATCCAGAACCGCAATTGATAATTGTGGGTGGAGAACGGGAAGGTCATGCCGAAGGTCAGCGGCTCGGCGCCGCTCTTGCGCCGCTTCGCAACCACACGGGCCAGCGCCTGCGCGGTCGCCATCGGGTCGAAGCGGTCGCCGTCGATCTCCTGCATCAGCGCGGCATGCAGCGCCGGCGACACCGTGATGGCGTTGCCGTTGAGCCCGAGATTAAACGGCGCTGTGATCGGCACCTTGACGTGGCCAAGCCCGAGGCTGGAGGCGATCGCCACCGGCGCCAGCAGATGGGCCGCGTCGAACAGGCCGATATTGAGCTTGTCGCGGACGTTCGACCACGACACCTCGCGCACCAAAGTGACGTCGAGGCCTTCGGCTGCCGCAAATCCCTTGTCGACAGCGACGATCAGGGCGGCTGCGTCCACCAGCGGAATGAACCCGACGTGCAAGGGTGTGGTCATTTCAAGAGCTCCGACGCCGTCAGGATCGATTGCGCGATCTCCCCGATCTTCTTCTTCTCGCGCATCGCGGTCGAGCGCATCAGCACATAGGCCTCTTCCTCGGTCAGCCCCTTCACCTTCATCAAAATGCCCTTCGCGCGGTCGATCACCTTGCGCTCCTCCAGCGCGTGCTTGGTGCGGTCGAGCTCGTCCTGCAGCTTGGCGAAGGCATTGAAACGGGAGACGCAGAGATCGAGGATCGGCTTCATCCGCTCCTTCTTGAGGCCGTCGACGATGTAGGCAGAGACGCCCGCCTCCACCGAGGCCTGGATCGAGGCGGCGTCGCTCTGGTCGACGAACATCGCGATCGGCCGGCGCACGGCACGGCTGACCTGGAACATCTGTTCCAGCACGTCGCGGCTGGGATTCTCGAGGTCGATGACGATGATGTCGGGGTCGAGCGCATAGATCCGCGACAGCAGGCTCTGCATCTCGCTGATATGGACCACGTCCGTGTAGCCGGCTTCCCGCAGCCCCTCCTCCAGGATGGCCGCCCGGATCGGGCTCTCGTCGACAATGACGATCTTGGGAGACGATTCAGCGCTCATCGACGACTCTTCAGGCCCGGCAGGAACCATCCATATCACGCCGGGGCGGTGCGGAAAGGGTTGTAATTCTCGGCAATTGGGACTAGCTCGTGCCCATCAATCAGGCAGATCCGAACAATTCAGATCAGCTCCAGGCGACTACATGGAAAGAGCGCCCCATATCTCGTTCGTTAGTCTCGGCTGCCCCTGAGACAACGAACGTAAGCTTTCAAGTCGGCCACTCGGGCGCGGAGTTGAACCCCACGCGCTCATTCCCAACGTTGGCGGTCGTGACCCGAAGCTGTCGTCATCATGCGATGACTTGCCTCTGCGCCGGTCAGAAATAGGCGCGTATTGGGTGACCCCGTTCGCCCCAGAAAATGAACCAGCTCCCCGCGGAGCGCACAATATCGAGCTGCTCCGGCAACGGGAGAGGCTTGACTGATTTCACGAGGCCAAGACGTGAAAGAAAATTCTGGTGCGCGACGCGAGGCGATATCTCGGCTGCGTCTGCTGCGGCGAGCAGCGCTCGTCCATACTTGATCGCCGTCTCGGGAAACTTGTGTTCCCACGCCGCCTCCAGCAACTGCTTGTCGATCACGTTCCCACAGCTCTTCAGAAAGGCGCCACGAAAACTGGTCTCGTCGACGCCGTCGTACAAGCCACCATTAGAGTAGGTCGGCACGCCATCGCATTTCACGAGCCTTAGAACGTGATAGCCGTAGAATTCCTTTAGCGTGGCCGCTATCTCCTCGGGCGTTTGCGCCTTCCGTTCTTTGATGATCCACGCATCAGCGGCGGCATCAAACCCAACCCGCGGGGCACTGATACGCTCGTAACCGGGAACGCTGATCTCGTTGAAATGGGCGACCTCCATCTCTGATAGCTGATCGTCCGAGAACGCGCGCTCCAAGAGACGACGCCACTCCTTTTCGTGACCGGGCCTTGCGCACCCCTCTACAACGAGGTCGAGACCCATAAAGCCCTCCGCAGTTTGAACCCGACTAAACAGGGGGCCAGAGATAGCACAGCCGATGCTGTCGTTGAATGGCGGCTGCAATCTACGGGTGCTGATAACCAACCGCCTTCAGCGATGATTAGAGAGCATATTTTGTTGCTTCGCTGAGCTTTGACCGGAACCTTCGTGAAAACATGCATAGCGGTTGAATTTTTCTATCAGATCAATTAGTTGGATCACCAATCCGAACAATTCAGATCAGGCTCCAGGCGACCACATGGAAAGAGCGCCCCATATCTCGTTCGTTAGTCTCGGCTGCCCCAAGGCCCTGGTCGATTCCGAGCGTATCATCACCCGACTGCGCGCGGAGGGCTATGAGCTCGCGCGAAAGCATGACGGGGCCGACATCGTCATCGTCAACACCTGCGGCTTCCTCGACAGCGCCAAGCAGGAATCGCTGGCCGCGATCGGCGAGGCGATGGCCGAGAACGGCAAGGTCATCGTCACCGGCTGCATGGGCGCCGAGCCCGAGCAGATCGAGGCCGCCTATCCCGGCGTGCTCTCGATCACGGGCCCGCAGCAATATGAGAGCGTGCTGGACGCCGTGCACCGCGCATTGCCGCCGGCGCATAATCCCCACATCGACCTGGTGCCGCCGCAGGGCGTCAAGCTGACGCCGCGCCACTATGCTTATTTGAAGATTTCCGAGGGCTGCAACAACCGCTGCAGCTTCTGCATCATCCCGAAGCTGCGCGGCGACCTGGTGTCGCGGCCGGCCAATGACGTGCTGCGCGAGGCCGAGAGACTGGTGAAGGCCGGCGTCAAGGAATTGCTGGTCATCTCGCAGGACACCTCGGCTTATGGCGTCGACCTGAAATATGCCGAGAGCCCGTGGCAGGATCGCAGCGTGCGCGCGAAGTTCTTTGATCTGGCAAAAGAGCTCGGCGAGCTCGGCGCCTGGGTGCGGCTGCAGTATGTCTACCCCTACCCGCATGTCGATGAAGTCATCGGCCTGATGACCGAGGGCAAGGTGCTGCCCTATCTCGACATCCCGTTCCAGCATGCGAGCCCCGACGTGCTGCGCGCGATGAAGCGGCCGGCGGCGCAGGAGAAGACGCTGGCGCGGATCCAGAAGTGGCGCGAACAGTGCCCGGAGCTGACGCTGCGCTCGACCTTCATCGTCGGCTTCCCCGGCGAGACCGATGCCGATTTCGCCTATCTGCTCGACTGGCTCGATGAAGCCGGGATCGATCGCCTCGGTTGCTTCAAATACGAGCCGGTTGCCGGCGCCACGTCGAATGCGATTCCCAATGCGGTGCCCGACGAGGTCAAGCAGGAGCGCTGGAATGCGCTGATGGCGCGGCAGCAGAAAATTTCAGCGCGCCGCCTCAAGCGCAAGGTCGGCACCCGCCAGCAGGTGATCATCGACGAGGTCGGCCCGACGGTGGCGAAAGGCCGGTCCAAGGCCGACGCGCCTGAGATCGACGGCGCCGTCTACCTCACCAGCCGCCGCCCGCTGAAGGTCGGCGAGATCGTCACTGCGAAGATCGAGCGCGCCGACGAATACGACCTGCACGGCAGCGTCGCGGGATTCTGACCCTTGACACGATCTGGCGTTCGGCTGTATGGCCCTGCGCCATGAAGCTGAACCGGACCCACCGCCGCGCCACCAACCGTCGTCGCACCCGCGACGATGCTGGGCTGCGCCGTGTCCGACGCCATCGCTGATTAGCTGACATCAGCCAAGGTTTTCGAGAAGGCCGCGCCCGCAAAGCGCGGCCTTCTTGCTTTTCGGCCTGTCCCCAATCCCCACACCGACCCCAGAGGAGATCGATATGACCAACGCCGCCCATCCGTTCGACGCGCTGATGGACATCACCGCCCGCCCCGAGGTCGTGTTCGTGCGCGGCGCCGGCTCGTATCTGTGGGACGCCAATCGCAACCGCTATCTCGATTTCGTGCAGGGCTGGGCCGTCAATCCGCTCGGCCATTCGCCGGTGATCGTCGCCGACGCGCTGGCCGCGCAGGCCAGGCGGCTGCTGACGCCGAGCCCGGCCTTCTACAACGAGCAGAGCCTGAAACTGGCCAAGGCGCTGGTCGACAACAGCTGCTTCGATCAGGTGTTCTTCGCCAATTCCGGCGCCGAGGCGAATGAAGGCGCGATCAAGCTGGCGCGGAAATTCGGCGCCAAGTACAAGGGTGGCGCGCACGAGATCATCACCTTCGAAGGTGGCTTCCACGGCCGCACGCTCGCGACCATGTCGGCCTCGGGCAAGAAGGCATTCGAGCCGCTGTTCGAGCCGAAGGTCTCGGGTTTCCGCAAAGCCAGGCTGAACGACATCGAGTCGGTGCGGCAGCTGATCAATTCGTCGACTGTCGCGGTCATGCTGGAGCCGATCCAGGGTGAGGCCGGCGTCTGGCCTGCGAGTGATGCGTTCCTCAGAGAGTTGCGGGCGCTGACCCAGCAGCGCGGCCTGCTGCTGATCGTCGACGAGATCCAGACCGGCATGGGCCGGACCGGAAAGCTGTTCGGCTATGAGCATGCCGGGATCGCGCCCGACATCATGACGCTCGGCAAGGGCATCGGCGGCGGCGTGCCGCTCGCGGCGCTGCTCGCGACCGAGCATGCCTCCTGCTTCGATCACGGCGATCAGGGCGGCACCTTCAACGGCAATCCGCTGATGTGCGCCGCCGGGCTTGTCGTGCTCGATCAGATCGGCCAGCCCGATTTCCTGAAATCGGTCACCGACACCGGGCTGCTGCTCGAGCGCGAATTGCAGCGGCTGTCGGCGCGGCATGGGCTCGGCGAGATCAGGGGTCGCGGCCTCCTGCTCGCGCTCGACCTCAAGATGCCGATCGGCGCGGCCGTCGTCGCCGAGGCGTTCGCGGCCGGCGTGCTGGTCAACTCGCCGCAGCCGGACACGCTGCGCTTCATGCCGGCGCTCAATGTCACGCGGGAGGAGATTTCCTCGATGATTGACTGTCTGGATACCGTGCTGACGAAGGTCGGCGCGGCACGGCGGGTGGCGTAAGCACCACCACGTTCGTCATTGCGAGGAGCGCAAGCGACGAAGCAATCCATCGATCCGCATGTGCGGAGACAATGGATTGCTTCGCTTCGCTCGCAATGACGGCGAGACTTACGGCCGGAGAATCGCCGCGCCGGTGGTCGCCCGGCTCTCCAGGTCGATATGCGCCTTCGCCGCATCCTTCAGCGCATAGGCGTGGTTGATCGGCACGTGCAGCTTGCCGTTGATCACGGCGGCGAACAGCGTGTCGGCGCCCTCGAGCAATTCCTTGCGGGTGCCGACATAGTCGTTGAGCTTGGGCCGCGTCGCGAACAGCGAACCGTGGTTGTTGAGTTCGGCGAGCGGGAACGGCGGCACCGGACCTGAGGCGTTGCCGAACGAGACGAACAGGCCGCGCGGCCGCAAGCACGATAGTGATCCCGGGAACGTGGTCTTGCCGACGCCGTCATAGACCACGTCGCAGAGCTCGCCGCGGCTGATCTGCTTCACGCGTTCGACGAAGTTTTCCTCGTTGTAGAGGATGACGTGGTCGCAGCCATTGGCGAGCGCGAGATCGGCCTTCGCCTTGGAGCCGACGGTGCCGATGACATGCGCGCCGAGCGCCCGCGCCCACTGGCAGGCCAGCAGCCCGATGCCGCCGGCCGCAGCGTGGATCAGCACCCGATGGCCCTGCTCGACCTTGAAGGTCTTGTGCAGGAGGTACCAGACCGTGAGCCCCTTGAGCATCAGCACGGCGCCCTGCTCGTAGGTGATGTGGTCGGGCAGCTTGACCAGCTTGTCGGCCGGGATGACGCGCTCGGAGGCGTAGCCGCCGAGGTTGTAGTAATAGGCGACGCGATCGCCGGGATGGAAGTTGGTCACCCCCGGCCCCACGGCCAGGACCTCGCCCGCGGCCTCGTTGCCGGCGACGAACGGCAGGCCGGGCGCCTTGTAAAGGCCGGTGCGGAAATAGACGTCGATGAAGTTCAGCCCGACCGCGTGCTGGCGGATGCGCACCTCGCCGTTCCCGGGCGGGCCCACCTCGACGTCCTCATAGGTCAGGACTTCCGGGCCCCCAACCTTGTGCACGCGCACAGCCTTGGTCATGTCATCGCTCCCCTCGGAAAACCAGCATCAAGCGAGCGAATGCCATCGGGCCCGCCTTGTCAACCAAGCAGCCTGGAACTGGCCTAGCCCGCCACCTTCCTGCGGTTGCGCTTGGCCAGGACGTTGAATGCTTCGACGGCCGCCGAGAACGCGATCGCGAAATAGATGTAGCCGCGCGGGATGTGGAATTTGAAGCCGTCGGCGACCAGCGCCACGCCGATCAGCACCAGGAAGGCCAGCGCCAGCATCTTGGTGGTCGGATGCTCCGCCACGAACCGCGCCACCGGTCCGGACGAGAGGTACATGATCGCAGAGGCGATCACGACCGCCGCGATCATGATCTCGATGTCCTGCGCCATGCCGATCGCGGTGATGATCGAATCCAGCGAGAACACCAGGTCGATGATGATGATCTGCACGATCACCCAGAAGAATGCACTGGCGCTCGGCTTGTCGTCGGCCTCCGCCTCGCGCGCCTCGACCTCGCCGTGAATCTCGTGGGTTGCCTTGGCAATCAGGAACAGGCCGCCGCCGATCAGGATGATGTCGCGCCAGGACAGCGCGACGCTCGTGATGATGATCACCGGCTGGGTCAGTCCGATCAGCCAGACCAGGACGCTCAGCAGGATGATGCGGAACACCAGCGCCAGCAGCAGGCCGATCTGCCGCGCGCGGTTGGCCTGCGCCGGTGGAATCCGCGACACGATCACCGAGAGGAAGATCACGTTGTCGATGCCGAGCACGATCTCGAGCGCAGTCAGGGTCAACAGCGCAGCCCAGGCTTCCGGGCTGGTGATCAATTGCATCATGCTCTGAAGGCTTTCATCCGGCGGATCAAGGTGTCGCTGCCGACGATGTAGACCGCGATGGCGCAGAGACCGAACGTGATCGGAGCTCCGACAATGAAGTCGTTGGCGAGCGTGTACATGCCGAGCAGCGCCCAGGCGCCGAGCAGCCACAGCGTCAGCCAGCGCAGCCGCACCACCCGGAACGGGTGCAGCACGTGGAACGGCGCGAAGGTCAGCACGATCAGGAGCGCGACCACGATCGTCGACAGCACGGGCGGCAGATGCAGCAGGAACAAATAGAACGCCGCCGCATTCCACAGCGCCGGGAAGCCGCGGAAATGGTTGTCGTCGGCCTTCATGCGGCGATCGGCGAAATACAGCGCGCTGGAGACCACGATGCCGATGCCGAGGATCGGCGCGGCCAGCGGCAGCAGCATGCCGCTCGCGGTGATCGCATAGGCCGGCACGAACACATAGGTGACGAAATCAACCACCAGGTCGAGCACCTCGCCCGACCAGTTCGGCTGCAGCCGCACCACGTCGAGCCGGCGCGCCAGCGGACCGTCGATCCCGTCGATGATCAGCGCGACCCCGAGCCAGGCGAACATGTTGGCCCAGTGCTCGCGCACGGCCTCCAGCATCGCCAGCAGCGCGACCCCGGCGCCCAGTGCCGTGAAAATGTGAACGGAGAATGCGGCGGTCCGCATCCGTTCTGGCAACGCATCCGGCTGGCTCGAGTGCTCCATCGGCCGAAGTGCTATCAGGAATCGGCCACCTTTGCATATGCAGTCTTGCGGCGTTCCGCCGCGCAAAGCGTTGGAAACTCTTGGTGGTTACCGATGGCTTGAAAATCGGGCCAGGCATGTCAAATGTCCTGATATGACCGACAGCTCGCAGGATTATGACGTTATCGTAATAGGCGGCGGCCCGGCCGGATTGACGGCTGCGATTGCCCTCGCCGATGCCGGCGCCCGGACCGCGCTCCTGGCGCGCCGCGTGCCCTATGCCGACAACCGCACCACCGCGCTGCTCGGCGCCTCGACCGACATCCTGGAGCGGCTCGACGTCTGGCGGCGCTGCAGCGACAAGGCGGCCGCGCTCAAGACCATGCGCCTCGTCGACGACACCGGCCGCCTGATCCGCGCACCGGAGGTGCGGTTCAATTCCGACGAGATCGGCCGCGAGCAGTTCGGCTTCAACATCGACAATCGCTCGCTGGTCGCAGCGCTCGAGGACCGCGCCGGCGAGCTGGCCGCGCTGACGCGCTTCGACGACGAGGCCGCCTCGGTGCAGCCGGATGATGCAGGGGTCACCGTGGTGACGCGGCAGGGCCAGTCACTGCGCGCCCGGCTCGTGGTCGGCGCCGACGGGCGTAATTCATTGTCGCGCGAGGCCGCCGGCATCGAGGTGACGAGCCGCGCGCTCGGGCAGTCCGCCCTCACCTTCAACATCACCCACAGCCGGCCACACCAGAACATCTCGACCGAATTTCATACCGAGCACGGCCCCTGCGTGTTCGTGCCGCTCGCCGGCAACCGCAGCAGCGTGGTCTGGGTCTCGGCGCCCAAGGAGGCCGAGCGGCTCAAGGCGCTCAGCGACGAGGAATTGTCCGTCGCGGCGGAGCGCCAGTCGCATTCGATTCTCGGCCGCGTCGAGGTCCAAGGCGGCCGTCACGTGTTTCCGCTCGCCATCGAGCGCCCCCGGCAATTCGCCAGGGACCGGATCGCGCTGGTCGGGGAATCCGCCCATGTGCTGCCGCCGATCGGCGCGCAGGGCCTCAACATGGGGCTGCGCGATGCCGCCGATATCGCCGAGATCACGGGACAGGCGATCGGCCGTGGCGAGGATCCCGGCGCACCAAACGTGTTGTCGCGCTACGAGGCGGCGCGGCGACCCGATGTGGCCAGCCGGACCTGGGCGATCGACATCGCCAACCGCTCGCTGCTGAGCGATTTCCTCGGCGTGCAGACTGCGCGCGCCGCCGGCCTGCATCTGCTCGGCGCCTTCGGCCCGCTGCGGCGGCTCGCGATGCGCGAGGGCCTCGCACCGTCATGGCGGCGGTGATTTCCTCTTAAGGAAATACCAGCCGTCCGCTCTGGATGAACCACATCACGCTGGTCAGCGTGATCACTGAGGCGAAGGTGCCGATCAAGACCGCAACCGACGCCGGCTCGATCCACGTGTCGTTCTGCCGTGCAATCACGAACACGTTGAGCGCCGGCGGCAGCGAGGCCATCAGCACCGCGGTCGCCGCCCAGGGCTGCGCGAATGGGCCGAACAGCAGCATCAGTCCGAATGCCAGGAGCGGATGGATCAGGAGCTTGATCGCGACCACGCCCGGCACCTCCCATGGCACCCGCTCGAACGGCCGCAACGCCACGGTGACGCCGAGCGCGAACAGCGCCATGGGTGCTGCGGCGTTCTGCAGGAACTGGATGGTGCGGTCGAGCGCGACCGGAATCGGGATGTGAAACGCGGCGACCAGCGCGCCGAACACGGCCGACATGATCAGCGGGTTCTGCACGATCTGGCGCAGCACCACGCCGAACGCGTGCAGCAGCGAGGGATGGTCGCGGTCGGTGAGCTCGATCAGGAGCGGCACGATCGAGAACAGGAAGATGCTGTCGCAGCAGAAGATCAGCGCGGTCGGCGCCGCCGCCTTGGCGCCGAGCACGGCGAGCGCGAGGCCCGGGCCCATATAGCCGATGTTGCCGTAGGCGCCGGACAGGCCGGCGAGCGTTGCCTCGCGCAATGAGAGGCGCCCCATCAGCTTGCCTGCGACCATCGCCAGGAAGAACGCGATCACGGTTCCGAGCGTGGTCGCGATCAGGAATGGCGGGTTGTTCAGCTCCGCGAACGGCGTCTTGGACATGATCCCGAACAGCAGCGCCGGCAACGAAACGTAAAGCAGGAAGAAATTCATCCAGGCGAGCCCGCTCTCGGGCAAACCCTTGGCTTTTCCGCACGCATAGCCGATGAAGATCAAGCCGAAATACGGCAACGCCAGATTGAGGATATCGATCATTCTGAAAGTAGTTTCTCGGCCGGATTTCGGGTCGTTTTCGCAGGGCTGGAATCGGTAAACCGGGGGGTTAATTAGCCGCCTTGCCCCTAGCATCGGCCACAATGTTGGTCTATCGACGAACCATGATCAAAGCGCGCACCGCCAAGTTTCAGATCGGGCAGATCGTCCGTCACCGGGTGTTCTCCTTCCGGGGCGTGATTTTTGATATCGACCCGGAGTTCAACAACACCGAGGAATGGTGGCTGTCGATCCCCGAGGACATGCGCCCCCACAAGGACCAGCCGTTCTATCACCTGCTCGCGGAAAACTCGGAGACCGAGTACGTCGCCTATGTCTCGGAGCAGAACCTGTTGCCCGATGATTCCGGCGAACCGATCCGGCACTCGCAGGTCGCGGAGATCTTCATCAAGGACAAGTCGGGCGGCTACCGTCCGCGCAATCCGTCGCTGAACTGACATTTGGCGCGGGCGCTCACACGCCCTCGCGCCTGGCCAACACCACCGCAATCGCCCAGACCACAAGACCCGCCAGCGCCAGTCCAGCGCCGACGAGCCCGGTCGACGTCCAGCCATAGCCGGCCGCGACCGCCATGCCGCCGAGCCACGGCCCCAGCGCATTGGCCACGTTGAATGCGGAATGGTTGAGCGCTGCAGCCAGGCTCTGCGCCTCGCCCGCGACATCCATCAGGCGGGTCTGCAACACCGTGGCGAGCGCTCCGCCGAGTCCGATCAGGAACACGTCGGCGCTCAGCGTCCAGAAATTCGTGGCCGCCAGCGGATACAGCGCCAGCGTGGCTGCCGACCACAGCAACAGCCCGCCCGCAGTCGCCATCAGCGCGCGGTCGGCAAAGCGCGGCACGATGATGTTACCGGCGGTGAGGCCGGCCCCGAACACGCATAGCGTGACCGGCACCAGGGCCGGCGAGGTGTGCGTCACCGCCAGCATGGTCGATGCGAGATAGGTGTAGACCGAGAACAGCCCGCCGAAGCCGATCGCGCCGATCGCCAGCGTCAGCCAGACATGCTTGCGGCCGAGCGCCGACAATTCACGCAGCGGGCTCGCATTGCTGTTGGCGACGTCCCGCGGCGCGAAGATCAGCACCAGGATAGCGGTGAGCAGCGCGAGGCCCGCGACGATCGCAAAGGCCCAGCGCCAGCCGATCGCCTGCCCCACCCCGTTGGCGAGCGGCACGCCGATCGTCGTCGCAACGGTGAGGCCGAGCAGGACGCGGCCGACCGCCGCGGTGCGCTTGTCCATTGGCACCAGCGAGGCCGCGACCAGCATGGCGATGCCGAAATAGGCGCCATGCGGCAGCCCGGCGAGGAAGCGCAGCGCCAGCATGGTGCGATAGTCGGGCGCCAGTCCCGAGAGGCCGTTCATCAGCGCGAAGAAGCCCATCAACGCGATCAGCAGATTCCGCCGCGTCATGCGCGCCGACAGCACGGCGATGACGGGCGCACCCACCACGACGCCGAGCGCGTAGGCGCTGATGGCGTGGCCGGCCTGGGGCTCGCTGACATGCAGGTCGTGGGCGAAGAACGGCAGCAGGCTCATGGTCGCGAATTCGGCGATGCCGATCGCAAAGCCGCCCATCGCCAGCGCGAGATGGACGATGCCCGGATGAAAGGCGCCGGGGACGTTGTCCTGGTTGACGCGGCCGCCCGCATCAGCCGAAGGACGACCGGCCGGCTGCTGCAAATCCTCGTTCCTGGGCCGGGGGAGCGGTTCCCGCCGCTGCGTGTTGACTTGCTGCGACATTCGGCGACTTCCATGACAGCGAACGGCGGCCAGGGTCCGCAGGAGAACCACGCGCGCATTTGCGCATCGAAGGCGCGCATTCCGCGCGTTCGTCTGGCCTCCCGGTTCGGATTTATGATTGTGCTTCGGCGCCGGACTTTATCCGGACAAGGAAACGACGATGCGGCTTGGGGCGATCATGTGCCCTGACAAACCATCGCACACGATGTGCACGATCACCAGCGCGGCACGCTGCCACCAGCCAGTCCGTATCGCATGACAAAAAAGGCGCCCGTCCGGGCGCCTTTTGATTTGCGATGATCTCGCGATGTCGTGAACGCTTGAACGCTTACTTGGCCGCCGGGTTGGCCGGAGCCGGCGTCGCACCAGCACCAGCAGCGCCCGCGCCTTCCAGCTTCTTGCGCTGCTCTTCGGCGCGCTTCTGCAACTCTTCCTGCAGCTTCTTCGAGTTTTCCTCGAACACCTTCGGATCGGTCGGCGGGCCGTCGAAGGCCTTGGCGAATTCGGTGTTGAGCGGCAGCGGCAGCGTCAGCGGCGCGCCGTTCGAATTGATCGCCTGGACCACGAGGTTCTGGCCCTTCTTCATGTTGGCGATCAGCTCGGGGGTTGCTTCATAGTCGGACATGCAGCCGTTCTGGAAGCAGATCACATAGGGCGCCTGCTGCGGCGGGTTGTTGTCGACGATGATGCGGGTGCCGTGCACGAGCTGCATGCCGAGCGGCAGCGTGACGCGCAGGATCTTCTTCGGCTCGCCTTCGGGCTCGATGATCACGGCGGCGATGACAGGCTGGCCGGACTCGATGCGGCCGTCCTTGCCGGTGAAGCAAACCTGCTTGGCGTTGGCTTCCTGACCCTTCAGGCAGAACTTGGTCCAGGGGGCGTAGATGAGCTGGATCTGCTGATCCTGGGGCGGCTGCTGGGCAGCCGCGGCCGGCGCCTGACCTGCGGCCGGCGCTTGGGCGGCGGGTGCCTGGGCCGG
>NZ_LGHK01000166.1 GCF_001908235.1 Bradyrhizobium sp. NAS96.2 | reverse complement strand
TGCCGTGCCCATCGCGCCCCCTTTGCTCCGGGGCACCAAAAACACGACACTTCACGAGCTACAAACAGGCGACAGATCACGAGCTACTGACACGTCCGACACGACGCCTTGACACGTCGGGCAAATCAGGGGTACATTTCCAATATTCCGAAATCGTGTGAGCATCCCGTCGCCCGCCAGGCTGGCGCACGTGGCGTCCCAATACGCGCTAGCGTACCGGCTCCTTGACCTCTTCCTCGGCCGCGACCGCTTGCGTCGGCCCCGTCGAACGCACCATCAAGAACGTTCCCGAGAACCGTGTGCCGCGGATGCTCCAGCGTCCGTCGATCTCGGTCGCGTCGGCATTGACCGTGCCTTCATAGTGGACCGTGTCATAGCCGTAACCAGCCGGCTCGTAGCGCTTGACGAGCGAGACCGCGCTGCCGGAGCGGTGACCGGCAAGCGAAGCATTGTGGGTGCTGAGCGGGCAGCCCGGCATCACGCAAGGCTCGGTCACGCTGCCGCCCAGCGCGCCGCCGGCGTCGATCAGCGTCGCCAGGAACGTGACCATGCCGCTCGGCTGCACATAGCTGCCGTCCCAGACGCCGGTGAGATTGTCGGTCATGGTGGTCTCATGTCGATGGGAGCTGCGTAGCCCGCATGAGCGTAGCGATATGCGGGATGGATACAAACCCCGGATGTCGCTTTCGCTCATCCGGGCTACGCTCTTCGGCCGCAACGGTCGATGTGGTGCAGGCAGCGCCTCAACGCAAGTCGCGCGCGCCGCGGCGCGGTTGCCTGATCAGGCAAAAGGGTCTGTAATCCAGCCCAACAGATCAAGAGGAATTTTGGGAGCTGACAATGACGGGAGAGGCGAAGACCCATTACGAGGTGATCGTGGTCGGCGCCGGCGTCGCCGGCATCTACCAGATCAAGCGGCTCGCCGATCTCGGCATCGATGCCACCGTGCTGGAAGCCGCGCCCGATCTCGGCGGCACCTGGTACTGGAACCGCTATCCCGGCTGCCGCTTCGACTCCGAAAGCTACACCTACGGGTTCTCGTTTTCGCGCGAGCTGCTCGACGAGTGGCACTGGAAGGAGCGCTTCTCCGGCCAGCCCGAGAACCTGCGATACCTCAACTACGTCGCCGACAAGTTCGACCTGCGCAGGCACATGCAGTTCAATTGCAAGGTCGAGGCCATGCAGTTCGACGAGACCCGCGACATCTGGCAGCTCAGGATCAGTGACGGCGGCGCGCTGACCTGCCGCTTCGTGGTGCTGGGGATCGGCCTACTGTCGGCGCCGACCATGCCGCGCGTGCCCGGGATCGACGACTTCAAAGGCCGCTCATTCCATACCTATTACTGGCCGCACGAGCCGGTCGATCTCGCCGGCAAAAAAGTCGCCGTGATCGGCACCGGCGCCACCGGCATCCAGCTGATCGGCGAGATCGCCGACAAGGTCGGCGAGCTCACGGTGTTCCAGCGCCGGCCGAACTGGAGCGCGCCGCTCAACAACAGCGAGATATCGGACGCCGAGATGGCCGACATCCGCGCCCGCTATGACGAGATCTTCGCCGCCTGCGCGCTGACACCCGGCAGCTTCGTCCATGGCCCCGACAAGCGCGGCTTCTACGAGGTGAGCCGCGAGGAGCGGCTGGCACTGTGGGACAAGCTGTACGACGAGCCCGGCTTCGGCATCTGGCTCGCGAATTTCCGCGAGATTTTCATGGATGAAGCCGCCAACGCGGAGCTGTCAGAATATATTGCAGGTCGCATCCGCGAGCGCGTGAATGATCCGAAGGTCGCCGAAAAGCTGATCCCGCGAGATCATGGCTTTGGCGTGCAACGCCTGCCGCTGGAGACGCGATACTTCGAGGCCTACAACCGCGACAACGTCCATCTCGTCGATCTCTCCGAGACGCCGCTGGTGCGCGTCACCGAGACAGGCCTGCGCACATCAGCGCGCGATTACGACTTCGACATCATCGTCTACGCCACCGGCTTCGACGCCATCACCGGCGCCTACGATTTGATCGACATCAGGGGCATCGGCGGCGAACGCCTCGCCGACAAATGGAAGCAGGCGCCGTCGACCTTTCTCGGCATGCTCGTGCACGGCTTCCCGAATTTGCTGATGCCGACCGGCCCGCAAAGCGCATCCGCCTCGACGAACTTCCCGCGCGGCATCGAGAACGGCGTCAATTGGTGCACCAATCTCCTGCAATACATGTGGGACCGCGGCCTGACCCGCGCCGACGCAACGCTCGAAGCGCAGGAACGCTGGACCGCGCATGTCGTCAAGATGTACGAGATCATGCTGATGCGCAAAGCCAAGGGCTGGTTCACCGGCTACAACTCCAACGTCCCCGGCCACGAGGAGGGCACGGTGCGGTACTTCGTCTACAATGGCGGCACGCCGAAGTTCTTGGGGATCATCAACGGGGTGGCGGAGAAGGGGTATCGGGAGATTGCGTTCGGGGCGGGGGCGGGCGGCGACGTGCAACTGGCGGCGCTTGGGGCGTCGGCATAGGCTTGGTAGCCCGCATGAGCGCAGCGACATGCGGGACGATACAATCCCGGATATCGCTCCGCTCATCCGGGCTACGCTTGCTTGCTTCTTGTCGCCGATCGTGGGTTACACCTTCGGCTAACTCACCATGCGGGCTAATGGCTTTTCGAGCTATTGAGCAGCTCAAGCAGGCCGAGGTCGTCGCTACCGCCGCACTGCTCGGTATATACCAATATCAGTTCTTCCGTTTCGGCGCGGATGCTGTGCTTCTCGACGATGTCGTCGACAAAGCCGCCAGTATGGACTTCATGCCCCATGTCCCACAAACGCAATAAACGCGTGTAGTAGGGCACGAACTCGACATCGAGCAGCGCAAGATGGGTTGCCACCGGCTCGCCGAATTGGGTTTCGTCGTGCTCCCATAGGCTACCCGTCGAGCGGCGGTTGGTCTCCGCCAGTTGCAGTGTCTGCTCAAGACGAACGAGCCAGTCCTTCACGCGCTGACGCAGATGTGGAACGGCGCTGGCCCTAGTCCAGAACGTTGGACAAAACACTTCCCAGGGATTGCGTGGACCCGAGGGATACCATTGTTCGTTGGGATCAAACCCGCCTTGCCCCGGCGGCACGCCTTCTGCTTCGAGGTCGATGAGAAAGTAATAGATGTCCGAATTGTCGAGGCTTTGCTCGATTTTGGTCAGTGCCGTATCGAGATCGTCGAAGGTATTGGCGATTTCTCGATCAGAGGAGACGTCCTTGCAGGAAACATGCAGGACCAATTGACACTCGCTTTCGTCATGCTCGACCTGGATCGTCACCGCCTTGTCCCTTCTCGCTGCAGGTTGAAGCAAGTCGCCGGCATCGGCCGCGGATTGTGCGGTCGTCCGTTTGTCGGCAGACTCTGCAATATGCGGGACGGACGTTAACTCCGGATGTCGGGCTATGGCGGACAGGTACTCTCCGGATCACGCGTCATCTTAATAAAATTGCTACAGAAAAGCCGGGCTTTCGCCCGGCCTCTCTGTTCTGGATGAATGCCCGGGGGGGCACCTGGCGCTAGGATGCACTTCGCGCTTTTGCCCGGGCATGACGAGCGGTGAGGGCGAACCCTCACAACACCCGATTACTCTCCTTCACCTTGTCCGCATCGAGATACAGGTTCTCGCCCATCTCCTTGAACTTGGCGCTCATCGTCGCCATGCCATCCTCGATGGTGCCTGACATCGACGCGCCAACGCCGGTCGGGTCGTTGAGCGTCGCGGCGTAGTCGCGGACGTCTTGCGTGATCTTCATCGAGCAGAATTTCGGGCCGCACATCGAACAGAAATGCGCGACCTTGTGGGCTTCCTTCGGCAGGGTCTCGTCGTGGAAGTTCTTCGCGGTCTCGGGGTCGAGGCCGAGGTTGAACTGGTCCTGCCAGCGGAAGTCGAAGCGGGCGCGCGACAGAGCATCGTCGCGGAGCTGCGCGGCGGGGTGGCCCTTGGCGAGGTCGGCGGCGTGGGCCGCGATCTTGTAGGTGATGACGCCGACTTTGACGTCGTTACGATCCGGAAGACCCAGATGCTCCTTCGGCGTGACGTAGCACAGCATCGCGCAGCCGAACCAGCCGATCATCGCAGCACCAATGCCCGAGGTGATGTGGTCGTAGCCCGGCGCGATGTCGGTCGTCAGCGGGCCCAACGTATAGAAGGGCGCCTCGCCGCACTCCTTGAGCTGCTTGTCCATGTTGATCTTGATCTTGTGCATCGGCACGTGGCCGGGGCCCTCGATCATGACCTGGCAGCCCTTGTCCCACGCGATCTTGGTCAATTCGCCGAGCGTCTCGAGCTCGGCAAATTGGGCGCGGTCGTTCGCGTCCGCAATTGAGCCGGGGCGCAGGCCGTCGCCGAGCGAGAACGAGACGTCATACTTGCGCATGAGGTCGCAGATCTCGTCGAAATGGGTGTAGAGGAAGCTCTCCTTGTGATGCGCGAGGCACCACTTCGCCATGATCGAGCCGCCGCGCGACACGATGCCGGTGACGCGGTTGGCGGTGAGATGGATGTAGGGCAGCCGCACGCCGGCGTGGATCGTGAAATAGTCGACGCCCTGTTCGCACTGCTCGATCAACGTGTCCTTGTAGAGCTCCCAGGTCAGCTTGACGGGATCGCCGTCGCACTTCTCCAGCGCCTGGTAGATCGGCACGGTGCCGATCGGCACTGGCGAGTTGCGCAAAATCCATTCGCGGGTGGTGTGGATGTTGCGGCCCGTGGAGAGGTCCATCACGGTGTCGGCGCCCCAGCGGATCGCCCACACCATCTTGTCGACCTCTTCCTCGACCGACGAGGTCACCGCCGAGTTGCCGATATTGGCGTTGATCTTGGTCAGGAAGTTGCGGCCGATGATCATCGGCTCGAGCTCGGCATGGTTGATGTTCGAGGGAATGATGGCCCGTCCCCGCGCGATCTCGTCGCGGACGAATTCCGGCGTGATGAAGGCCGGCACCGAGGCGCCGAAGCTCTCGCCGTCGGCAAGGGCTGCCTCCGCGCGCTCGAGCTGCTGCTTGCGGCCGAGATTCTCGCGCTCGGCGACGTAGATCATCTCCTTGGTGATGATGCCGGCGCGGGCGAATTCGAGCTGCGTGATTTTGTGGCCGTCGAGGCCGCGCAGCGGCTTGTGGTGCGCCGTGAACGCCTTGGCGGCGTGGGAAGCGCCGACATTGCCGTTGTCCTCCGGCTTGATGGTGCGGCCCTCATATTCCTCGACGCCGCCGCGCTCCTTGACCCAGGCCAGGCGATTGCGCGGCAGGCCGCTGTTGACGTCGATCGTGACGGCCGGATCGGTGTAGGGACCCGAGGTGTCATAGACCGGCAGGTTCGGCTCGCCGGCGCCTTCCGACAGGATGATCTCGCGCAGCGGCACGCGGAGATCGGGTGCGCTTGCAGGCGTCGCGAAGATCTTGCGCGAGGCGGGCAGCGAACCGGTGGTGACGGCCGGACGGGTGGTGTCGGGGTTGGAGCGGATGTTCATGAGGGATCCTCCGTTGATTTCCTGTCAGCTGTTGTCGTCATTGCGAGGAGCGAAGCGACGAAGCAATCCATGTGTCCGCATACGCGGTGCCAATGGATTGCTTCGCTTCGCTCGCAATGACGGTGGAGAGAGTTGTGCGCATCACGCGGCCTCCGCACGGATGCCGAGCCACTGCCGCACCCGTGCGTCGGGGTCGGCGTTCTGGGTGACGTCACTGACGACGGCGATCGAATCGGCGCCGGCGGCGAAGATCTCGGCGGCGTGCTCGAACTTGATGCCGCCGATCGCGACAAGCGGGATTGCGCCGATCCGCTTCTTCCACTCCGTGATCTTCGGAATGCCCTGCGGCTCGAACCGCATCGACTTCAGCGTGGTGAAGAAGATCGGGCCGAGCGCGATGTAGTCGGGCTTGGCGGCGAGCGCGGTGGCGAGCTCAGTGTCATCATGGGTGGAGACGCCGAGCGTCAGCTTGGCTTTACGGATCTCGGCGAGGTCAGCGTCGGCCAGGTCTTCCTGGCCGAGATGCAGATGCTCGGCGCCGGCGACGATCGCCGCGCGCCAGTAGTCGTTGACGACGAGCTTTGTGGGCGTGCCCTTCGTGACGGCGAGCGCGTCGCTGACGATCTGCAACGCCTCGGCATCGTCGAGCTCCTTGGCGCGCAGCTGGATGGTGCCGACGCCGAGTTTTGTCAGTCGCTCGACCCATTTGACGCTGTCGACGACGGGATAGAACGGATCAGGATACGGCATGCCAGAACGGGGTCCCAACGACAGGGGTGGAGGGGGAGGCGAAGTCGCGGGCTTCCATCAGCCCGGCTTCATAGGCGGTGCGGCCGGCCTCGACGCCGAGGCGGAAGGCATTGGCCATCGCAACCGGATCGGCGGCCTTGGCCACTGCGGTGTTGAGCAGCACGGCGTCATAGCCGAGCTCAAGCGCCTGCGCCGCGTGCGACGGCGCGCCAAGGCCGGCGTCGACCACCAGCGTGATGTCGGGCAGGCGGTCGCGCAAAAGCTTCAGCGCGTCGCGGTTGGTGATGCCCTTTGCGCTTCCGATCGGAGCGGCCCACGGCATCACCACCTTGCAGCCGGCTTCGACGAGGCGCGCGGCGACCGAGAAATCCTCGGTGCAATAGGGGAACACTTCAAAGCCGTCCTTGATCAGGATCGTCGCGGCCTCGACCAGGCCGACCACGTCGGGCTGCAGCGTGTCGTTGTCGGCGATCACCTCGAGCTTGATCCAGGGCGTGCCGAACAATTCACGCGCGAGCTTCGCGGTAGTGACCGCTTCGCGCACGCTGCGACAGCCCGCGGTGTTCGGCAGCACGGTGACGCCGAGCTCGCGGATCAACGACCAGAACGCATCGCCGGTCTTGCCGCCGGCCGCCTCGCGCCGCAGCGACACCGTGACGATGCTGGCGCCGGAGGCGCGGATCGCGTTCTGCATGATCGCAGGCGAGGCATAGAGCGCCGTGCCGATCAGCAGGCGGGAGGGGAAGGATTTGCCGTAGAAGGTGACCATGGTCCGTGGTGTCTCCTCAAACTATGCCGTCGTCCCTGCGAAAGCAGGGACCCATACGCCGCGGCCCTTCAAGAGCGCACGCTCGGAGTCGTTCGTTCCGCCAATTGCCGGTCGTGGTTATGGGTCCCGGCTTTCGCCGGGACGACGTGGGGAGGGAGTGTGCGCTAGCCATCATCACCCTCCCTGCCGCGGCGTGATGATCTCGATCTCGTCGCCGGCCTGAAGCCGCGTCTCGGCCCAGCGGCCCTTCGGCACCACGTCGTAATTCACTGCGATCGCGAAATGGGTGCCCTCGTAGTCGAGCTCGGCCAAGAGCGCGTCGACGCTGGCTGCGTTGATCTCCCGCTGCTCGCCATTGACAATTACACGCATTGGACGATCACGCGCATTGCATCACCTCATTGTCGATTTCGCCGCGCGAAAGATAGGCGAGCGTCAGCTCGGCCAGCGCGGGCGCCAGCAGGAAGCCATGACGGTAGAGTCCGTTCACCGTGATGCGTTCCTGCTCGATCCTGATTTTCGGCAGATTGTCGGGAAATGCCGGGCGCAGGCCGGCACCGAATTCCACGATGCGCGCCTCGCCGAACGCCGGATGCACGACATAGGCGGCGCCCAGCAGCTCCAGCGCCGAGCGCACGCTGACGCCGTTGTCCTCGGCCTCGATCGAGGTCGCGCCGAGCATGAAGCGGCCGTCGCCGCGCGGGATCACGTAAAGCGGCCAGCGCGGATGGATCAGCCGCACCGGACGCAACAGCTCGACCTCCGCGGTCTCGATGACGATCATCTCGCCCTTGACGCCGCGCAGGCTCGGCTCGCGGTCGCGTGCGGCTAGGCCGCGGCAGTCGATCACGAGACCGTCGAGATCATCAGCCTCGGCATCGCTGCCGAACTTGATGGCGCCGCCGGCCTTGGCGATCGCGGCATGCAGCCGCGGCAGCACGCGGCGCGGTTCGACATGGCCCTCGTCGGGATAGAACAGGCCGGCGCCGAAGCGGCCCTCGAGCGCCGGCTCGAGCGCGCGAACGCCCTCGGCATCGAGCCGGCGATGGCCTGACGTGAGGCGGGCAAACCGCTCGAAATCGGCGCGGTCGCGCGGATGCGCCACCACCAGCGAGCCGTTGAACGCCGTGTCCGGAAGATGCTGTCGCCACAGGTCGAGCGAGCGGATGCCAAGGCGCGTGATCACCGGCTCGGCGGCCTCCTCCTCGCACCAGGGCGCCAGCATTCCGCCGGCCCAGTGGCTTGTGGATTCCGTCATCGCGGCGTCACTGCGCTCATGCAGGGTCACGGCACGTCCGGCCTCTGCGAGCAATAGCGCGTGCCAGGCGCCGGTTATGCCTGCGCCGATGATGGTGACGGGGGAATCCCCCCGCGGTCTTGACGTCTGATACATCCCTGTCCCTTCGCCGGCATGACCCGGATCAGGTTCAAAGGGTCACCGCGGTCCCGGACTGTTCGCCTACTGGCCAGTCCAAGCTTGCGGTATCTCAGCTCCTCCTTCGGAGCACCCCTCGGAACGCCCCTAATGTAGGCGGATGGGCGGATGTGTCAACTTGTATGCCAAGTTGTATGCCAGGGTCGGGAACGCGACGCACCTATTTCGAAGCCTGTTCCGGCTGCGGCTCGGCGTTATCGGCCGACATCTGGTCCTGCTTGGCGAGCTCCTTCGGCGGTGCACCCGCGCCGCCATGCATCGCCTCCTTGAGGTGACCGCCGCGCTGCCGCTTTGCGACGTAGTAATACCCGCCTGCGAAATAACGCACGGCTCGGTCGTGATCGCCATTGGCGGCGCGATAGGCGCCGGCGAGGTACTTCACGCCATATTTGAGGTTGGTGCCGGGGTCGCGCAGACCCTCGGCGGTACCGGTGTAGCCGAGGCCGCGCGCGGTGCCGAGCTTGATCTGCATCAGCCCGATGGTGCCGCCGCGCCCGATCAGCTGCGGATGGTACTTGCTCTCGCGCACGATGACGCGATGCACCAGCTCCACCGGCACCAAATTGGCCTGGGCCTCGGCCGCCACCATCGCCTCATATTGCGCGCGCGATTGTGCACTTGCGCTGTCGCAGAACGCCAGCACCGCGATCGCGGCGGCAAGGCAGCTAAGGGTCTGAAGGGTCTTCATCTCGGATTGCTCGGGGTGATCAAACGCGCGTCGGTTCTGCGGTCTCATTGGTACGGCGAGCGGGCAGGAATGTGGCAAAACCTTCGCATCAGCGAACGTTGTGCGTCCGTGATTTTCCGGATGCATGTGACCGGAGGATGCGATTGCAACACGCATGCTTCAAATTGTTCGCATCAATCGTCTCGACTGAAAATTGTCATCGGCTCAAATTTTGGCCGCTCATTTTCTCGATCGATTTTGCCGCGCGCGATCCGCAACAGTTTTTCGTGCAAACGACGGAGCGAAGGTTTACACTTCATCTCACGACAGAGTGGGCGCGTTCAGTCAGCACATCTGTCCGGTCCAAAGCACGCAAAAAAACAACATCACTCGGGAGATGCGCCATGGTCCGTCAGGACACCGGCTACATGCCTCGCGAAAATCCCTGCGCGCAATGCGGCAAGCCGATTGCTCGCCCCGATTGGGTGGAGCACAGCGAGGGGCGCACGTCGTTCCTGTGGAATTGCCGCGCCTGCAATTACCGCTTCGAGGCGATCGCGATTTACGACACGGCGCAGCTCACGCCGCTCGCCGCCTGATGCCGTAGTTTTCGATCAGCGTCATCGCCGATCAGATCAGCCTGATCAGGCCGCGGACTTCCGCGGCAACTGCAGCTGTTGCCGCGCCGGCAATTCGATCCGGACCACGAGCCCGTGCGGCTTGCGATCGTGCAGCGACAGTGTGCCGCCATGCGCGAGCACGATGGCGTTGGCGATCGACAGACCAAGGCCGAAGCCTTCGGCCTCGTCCATGTTGCGCGCCTGGTCGCCGCGCACGAACGGCTCCAGCACGCTCGCCTTGTGCGCGTCCGAAATGCCGGGGCCGTCGTCCTCGATGTCGATGACGAGGCGATCCGGTTTGACCTCGAGGCGAACGGCGACTTCGCCGCCGAAGCGCACGGCATTGTCGACCAGATTGGTGATGCTGCGATGCAGGTCGGCCGGCCGCGCGGTCGCCATCGCGTGCTGCGGACCCTCGTAGCTGACCTTGTGTCCCATGTCGGCGAACTGGTCGGTGACGAGGTGCAGCGTGCTCGCGATGTCGACCAGCGTCATCTCCTCGAGCTTGCGGTCGTTGCGCAGGAACGACAGCACCGACTCCAGCATCGAGCGCATCTGGTCGAGGTCGCGCAGCATGCGATGGCGATGAGTCTCGTCCTCGATGAACTCGGCGCGCAGCCGCATCCGCGTGATCGGCGTGCGCAGGTCGTGGCTGATGGCGGCCAGCATCTTGGTGCGATCGTCGATCAATGCCGTGATGCGCTCGCGCATCCGGTTCAGCGCCTTGGCCAGCGAGCGGATCTCCTCGGGGCCGCGCTCCGGCAGCGGCGCGGCGGCGCCGTTCAGGCTGAAGGTCTCGGCGGCCTTGACGAAGGACGACAGCGGCGCGGTCAGCGCCCATGCGGCCCACAGGCCGAGCAGGGTGACGCTAATGACGGCGAACAGCACCGTCATCATCCAGGGCCCGCCCCAGAACGGCCGCATGTGCTGATCCGGCATCAGGTTGGCGGCGAACATGGCGCCGTCCGGCAAGCGGATCGCGACGCGGCGGATCTCGTTGTCATTCGGTTTGCTGCCGGCCTCGCGGGGCAGGGAGTAGACATGATACCCGGCGCCGAGCCGGCGCAGCGCATGCAGGCTCGGCGGGTCGGTCTCGGTGAGACCGCCGGCATCGGACGTAAAGTCACCGATCGCAAGCTGCGGGAAGGCTCTGATGATGTCGGCCTGCAGCCGCGGCCGCTCCGATGCCGGGGCATGCCCGAGCAATTGCGCGGCGGCGGCGAGCTGGGTGTGCCAGCGATCGGACGGCTCCGGCCTATCCGGGCGATGGATCAGGAAGGTGGCGGTGATGATCAGGTGCAGCGCGACGATCGAGACGACGACCAGCGCCGCCATCTGGGCGCCGATCCCCCGCAGACTCAGCACGCGCAGCAGCTTCATGGTCAGTTGCTCGTGGCGGCAACCGCCTCCACCCTCGGAGTGAACACATAGCCGCCGGAACGCACTGTCTTGATCATGGTGGCTTCCTGCGGATCGGGCTCGATCTTGCGACGGATGCGGCTGACCAGCACGTCGATCGAACGCTCGAACGAGCCGGCGCTGCGGCCCTGCGTCAGGTCGAGCAGGCTGTCGCGCGACAGCACCCGGCCGGGCCGCTCGCAGAAGGTGCGCAGCAGGTCGAACTCGGCGCTGGTCATGGCGACGCGCGCGCCTTCGGGGTTGCGCAGCTCGCGCAGGCGGATGTCGATGCGCCAGCCGAGGAAGGTCAGCGTGGTCGCCCCTTCGATCGCGCTGGCGTTGCGCGCGGCGGCCTGCCGGCGCAGCACGGCATTGATCCGCGCCAACAGCTCGCGCGGGTTGAACGGCTTGGCGAGGTAATCGTCGGCGCCCATCTCGAGACCGAGGATGCGGTCGACGTCCTCGCCGCGCGCGGTCAGCATGATGATCGGCGTCTGCGACTCCGCGCGCACCTTGCGGCACAGGCTGAGACCGTCCTCGCCGGGCAGCATGACGTCGAGCACCAGCAGATCGACGCGGTGGTCGGTCATGGCCTTGGCCATTTCGCGACCGTCGGAGGCGGTCGTGACATGACAGGAATTGGTGCGGAGATATTTGGCGATCAGGGACCGCGTTTCGCGGTCGTCCTCGACGACGAGGATATTGGGCGCAGCCTGGGTCATACCGATCTTTTGTCCGTGATTCGGGGGAAGCGGCTCAGGAATTTTGTTTCAGGGTATTTCTGAAGTCTTGCCCAGCCGATCGAGTTAAACAGGTCCACGGCGGGGAGAAAAGTTAGCGATCTGTCATCAGGCTAATGCCTTGAAATTCGGGCTGAACTTCTTCGGTCGAGGCCCCCGGGTCGGCGAGCGCGGCCGTTGGAAAAGGGAAGGGCAACTGTCATATCCGGCGCCGGAACCCGTTCCCCCGGCGACGCGTTATTTCCTTTTCAGGTCAGGAGGGTGAGATGGCTGTCGAGGTCACGGCAAGGCCGCATCAGCTGATTGCAAGCGACCGGGTCGAGGGGACGGCAGTGCGCCGGGCCAATGGCGACATGATCGGCCATATCGAGCGGCTGATGATCGACAAGATCTCGGGCAAGGTGTCGTACGCGGTGCTGAGCTTCGGGGGCTTCCTCGGGATCGGAACCAATCTGATTCCGCTGCCGTGGGGCCGGCTGCACTACAACCCGAAGTTCGAGGCCTACGAACTCGACATCGAGGATGATGAGCTGAAGCGCGCGCCGTCGTTCCGCGCCGACAAGGATTTCGATTGGGGCGATCGCTCGCAGGAAGTCGAGCTGCATCGCTTCTACGGCGTGCCGCCTTATTGGGGCGGCTTCTGAGGGCGCGGTCAGGTGTGCGCATCATCGACGCATGTCGATCGATGATGCGGCTGCGGGGACGCGTGTCCGCTTGTGCAGCGCGGTTCGCCGGGACGACTTAGTGAGCCAAACATCGTCACATCGGGGACTGCGCGTCCGGCGCAGTCGTGAGGCTCAACCGCAGTTTACTTGAGAGATCACGATCGCTTTCGTCAAGGACCGCGACGCTGCGTGCGCCGGAAAGTCCACACGCGCGGCCTGTTGCATCGCGCGTTCGGCATTGCCACAGACCGGCGGCGTTTGACCGCAGTTCCGTTAGGAACGGTTGCGAAGATGACGGGTTCTCCATGCATCGATTTTGCAACTGAGGAGAGCGCAACAATGTTGATCAAATCCTTCCTTGCCGGCGTCGCCGGCTCCGCGCTGCTTGCGACCGTCGCGTTTGCGCAGGCGCCCGCCGACAAGAGCGACAAAATGGCTCCCGCGGCGTCGCCGGCTCCTGCGGCATCGACGTCGGCCACGTCGCCAACCGAGTTCAAGGGCGACTGGCGCGCGTCGAAGGTCGTCGGCCTGAGCGTCTACAACGACAAGAACGAGAGCGTCGGCTCGATCAATGATCTCTTGATGGAGAAGGGCGGTACCATCAAGGCGGTCGTGATCGGTGTCGGCGGCTTCCTTGGCGTCGGCGAGCATCTGGTCGCCGTGCCACTCGACAAGGTGAAGTTCGTCAACGAGCCGATCGCCTATACCGGCGCCTCGAACACCGGCGCCGGCAGCAGCAACAAGATGTCGCCGACGAGTACCACAGGCGCGGCACCGGCTGCGCCGGCGGCGACGGCGAAGCCCAATCCCTGGTATCCGGACCACGCGGTTTTCGACGCGACCAAGGATGAGCTGAAGGCGATGCCGGAGTTCAAATATTCGACCGAATAACGCGGATCGCATCACGTGAAAGACAAGCGCGCCCGGTGATGCCGGGCGCGTCCTGTTGTGCCACAAGCCTGCGCTCGGCTGCTCGCCTCACCAGCCCAGTTCACGCAAGTAAGCCGCGCGGGCGGCAACGCCGGTGTGGGTGAAATCCGTGAACACCCCATCAACGCCGAGACGGAAGAACTTCAGATATTCGAGGCTCGGGTCGCCCCGATAATCGACAGCCAGATATTTCTTCTCGTTGCGGAACGTGAAGACATGCACGAACAGGCCGAGCTTGTGCGCGTCGGCAATCACGCTGGTCGCTTCCTGCGTTGAGGCCTCCGCCGTCGATCCCTTGTAGGGCTTGCCGTCGGCGCCAGCGTCCTTCCACGGCGAGACCTTGTACGGCACGATATAGGCCTTCCACGGACCGATGCCGTCGGCGTAGGTCTTGATCTCGGCGAGGCCTTCAGGGGTCAGCATCGCATCGAAGGTGCGGCCGTCACCCGCCACCGTCCAGTCGTAGGGACGGGAATTGGCGATGTTGTTGAGCAGTACCTTGCCGGTCTTGAAGTCGACGCCGTTGCCGTCGATCAGTTGGACCTGCCGCGTCTCGAGACCGTGACTGCGCATGTATTTCAGGCTGCCGGGCTCGAAGCTCTGCACGATGATCGGCGCGTCCTTCGAATTGAGGCCGTTCTCCTTGATGATCTTGATCAGGGCATCCTCGAGCGGATGGCTGCCGGGCGCGCCGCAGCCATTGGCGATCGCCTGGGCGTTGTTCCAGGTCGGATTCTTGGTTTCCGGATAGACCGAGATCGGGCGTCCCGTCGCCTTGCTCTTGGCCTTGGCGATGTCGATGATGTCCTGGAAGCTGATGATCGGAAACTTGCCGTTGAACAGTTTTGGCCGTTCGTTGGCCGCATCATAGGTGGTGCCGGCGATCCACTGCCTCAGCTCGGCCATGGTGAAATCGGTGATCGACCAGTCATTGGTGTGGTCGTCACCGTCGACGATCAGCGCCTTCAGCACCGATTTGGGATCGGCCGGATCAATCAGATCGGTCGGATATTCGGCCGGCCCGCTGGTCGGCGTCTGCGCCCATTTCACCTTGACGGGAACGCCCGGCGCCGTGCGCTTGCGAGCCGCAACCTCTGCGTTGGTCTTCGCCACTTCGGCGACATTGGTGTTGTCGCCGAGCCATGGATTGTGCCGCGCCACCAGCACGCAATCCTTGGTCAGATGCAGGTCCTCTTCGAGCGAGTCCGTTCCGAGGTCGGCGGCCAGCTCATACGATGCTTCGGTCTCTTCGGGCACCAGGCCCGGCACGCCGCGATGTCCGATCACGAGCGGCTGCTTGCCGTCGACGGTGAGGAAGGGTTTGGCGCCTGATGGCGCCGAGCCGGTTTGCGCCGACGCCATCGACGGCAGAAGGACCGCCAAGGTCGCCGCACCGAGCAGCGTCGCTCCAATGTGTAGTTTCCGTCTTGAACGATTCTGCTTCACGGGACTCGCCTCCATCTCTTTCTGGCATCGGGCGATGCCACAGTGCCGAGCCGATCACGGCCGACGCTATCGTCTTCTTGTCCCAGTCTCCTGACAGTCCGATGACTGCCACGGTCGCTCACGCACGTTTCACGCGAGCGTTTGTCGCCGGTCAGTCCTTCGCAGTCCACCGGAAGCATTTCCGAAAGTGCGGGCGGCGTGAACCGGGCGAACAAACCGGCCTTGCCGGCGCCGCGCATGGCCCCGCCGATCACACGGATAGTTGAAGCCCCGCGCTCGAATAAATCGCATCCGATTAAATCGGGATACTTGAAGGCCGGCCGCGCCATGCCTTTATCAGGCGCGAGCGAATTAATCGTATGCGATCTAAGTCGCGGGAGCGCTACTATGACCACCAGGATTTCCCACCTCGCCAGGACGTTCAAGACCATCGCGCTGGCTGCGGCGCTATCGGCCATCACTGCGACGGCGGCCTCGGCCCAGGCCGCGATCTCCGAGCCGGCTGCGTTCCAGGCGCTCTATCCGTATCGCGACGTGCTCAACAACGGCGCGCCGACGCCCGCGGCCAAGCTCGTGCTGGAGCCGCCGGCGGTGCTGCAGAGGCTTCAGGCGGAGGAGAGCGGCATCGGCATCGTTCGCCTGCCGCGCCACAGTTCGCATCGTGGCGGGCGCTGAAGCTGCCGCCCAATCGGATGCGGATCGCGCGCCTGTGATTGAATGATAAACGTCATTCTATTGACGTCGGGCGCGCGCCGACTACGTCGAAATACAGGACTTTCCCTTATGACGGAGACGTTCCATGACCAAGCAGACCGACCTCTCAAAGTTCTATCGCTTTGAGCTCGTGCACGGCGACCATGCCGACTTCATCGCCTATCAACGCAATCTGGGCGATGGCGTCTGGCAGACCTATTCGACCTGGATGATCCCGGGCGCCAACGGCGACTAAATGCGATCGCGGCTGACGAGGCGGTGATCGAAGCCTGTTGCGCAAAGAAAAACGCGCCCGGTGTGGCTGGGCGCGTTTTCTTGTTCGCTGTCATCGGGCGCGGGCTCCGGCGAGCGGATCGCCCGCAGCGGCGCGTCGTCAGTTCGACTTCACCAGCGGGCAGCCGCCCTTGTCGAGCGGACGGAACGCTTCGTCGCCGGGCACGGTGGCGATCAGCTTGTAGAGGTCCCACTCGTTCTTGGATTCCTCGGGCTTCTTGGTCTCGAACAGGTACATGTCGTGCACCATGCGGCCGTCGATCCGGATATGGCCGTTCTTGGCGAAGAAGTCGTTGATCGGCGTCTTGCGCATCTGTTCCATCACCTTCGGCGCCTCGTCGGTGCCGATGGCTTCGATCGCCTTCAGGTAGTGCATGGTCGCCGAGTAGAGGCCGGCCTGGATCATCGTCGGCATGTGGCCGACCTTCTCGTTGAAGCGCTTCGAGAACGCGCGGGTGTCGTCGTTCATGTCCCAGTAGAAGGCGTCGGTGACGATCAGGCCCTGTGTCGCCTTCAGGCCGAGCGCATGGGTGTCGGTGATCTCCATCAGCAGCGCGATCAGCTTCTGGCCGCCCTGGGCGAGGCCGAACTCGGCGGCCTGCTTCAGCGCGGTGGTGGTGTCGCCGCCGGCATTGGCCAGCGCCACGACCTTGGCCTTGGAGGCCTGCGCCTGCAGCAGGAAGGACGAGAAGTCCGACGAGTTGAGCGGATGCCGGACCTCGCCGAGCACCTTGCCGCCGCTCTCCTTGACGACGTTGGCGGCGTCGCGCTGCAGCGCCATGCCGAAGGCGTAGTCGGCGGTGACGAAGAACCAGGTGTCCTCGCCGCGCTTGACCATCGCCTTGCCGGCGACGTTCGACAGTGCGTAGGTGTCGTAGGTCCAGTGCACGGTGTTGGGCGAGCAGGCGGTGCCGGTGATGTCGGAGGAGCCGCCGCCGGAATTGATGTGGATCTTGTTCTTCTCGCGCGTCAGCGCCGAGATCGGCAGCGCGACCGACGAGGTCGGCACGTCGAGGATCGCATCGACCTTGTCGTTGTCGTACCAGTTGCGCGCGATGCTGACGCCGACGTCGGGCTTGTTCTGGTGATCGGCCACGACGACCTGGATCGGCTTGCCCTTCACCTTGCCGCCGTAATCGGCGACCGCCATCTCGACCGCGGCGACCGAGCCCTTGCCGGTGGCGTCCGCATAGAGGCTCGACATGTCGGTGAGCACGCCGAGCTTGACGACGTCGTCGGAGATCTGGGCGTTGGCAGCGGTGCCGGAGGCCGCAAGCGCGAGGCTGGCCGCCGCTGCGGCCAAGAGCGATTTCATCGTGTTTCTCTCCCTGATTTTTCGTCGAAGATTGCTTCCACGGGGCACCTTCTATCCGGTGCGGCAACCTGTCGCAAAGACGACTTTTTGGGCATGCGACGGATGGAACGCCGGATCGGCGAGGCGCCCGGGACGATGTTGGATTGGCTGGGTCGAGCGACCGCTTTCGTGCACCTCTCCCGCGTGCGGGGGAGGTCGGCGCGTAGCGCCGGGTGGGGGTTGTCCCCACAATATGACTCGCGGAGAGCCCCCACCCCAACCCTCCCCGCAAGCGGGAGAGGAGGCTCAACCGCTGTCGCGGCTGCCATCCAATTTACTCGCGTGACAATCTGGCTACAGCGCCGGTAGCGCGGTGACGGCGGCCTTGATGGTGCCGTCGGTTTCCACGACCACCCGGAGCGTCTTCGAATCGAACGCGATGCCGGCAAGGCGGATGCTGTTGACGTCGGCGTCGACCCGGATGCCTTCCTCGTTCTTCTGCAGGTCGGCGATGGCGGCGGCGATCTTGCGCTGCGCGTTGCTCGCGAACGGCTTGAGGTCGACCACCAGGCGGTCGGCGAGCGCCTGCTGCATGTGCGGGATCGCCGCGCGCGCCGCGGCGCCGAGCAGGCCGAACGCGGCCTCGGACTCGACCGCCAGCTCGACGTCGGCGAGCCGCAGCGTCTGCGCCGCCTGGTCGAGCCGCGGCCGCCCCCCAGATGTGTACGGTCGCCTCGGCGCCGAGGCCGAAGAAGCTCTTCTTCTCCTTGGCGTGCACCAGAAGCGAGATCAGAAGCCGATCGCCGGAGGCGGCGATGCTCGCGCTCTTGACGGTGACGTCGACCGGGCCGGAGCCGTCCTCGGGGAAGGTCTTGCCCTTCAGCTGCGCCTCGACGAGTTGCGTCAGCGTGGTGAAGGACATGTCGACAGGCAGGCCGACCGAGACCTGGCTCGGCATCGGCGGCACGATCGCGAGCTTGTCGGGGAACGGGCAGTTCGGCGTGGTCTGCGTCTCCGTGATCCGCGTTTCGGCCTCGATCCCCATGGTCAGGATCAGCGAGGACGCATCGACCTTCGGCTGCGCGGCAATCGCGCGGGTCGGCCGCAACTCGAGCCACATCGGCGGCATCGACGCGGTGCCGCCGGTGCCCTGCAGCGGGATCGAGCGGCAGGCCTTGGCCCATTGCGTGCGGGCGGTGTTCTGGAACACCGGGTCGTTGTGCAACCGCGCCTCGACCACGGAGATCTGGTCGGCGACCGCCTTGTCAATGACAGGCTTGACCTGGGCCGGTACGCTGATGCGGACGCCGGCGGCCGACAGGCCGGTGTCGCCGAGATTGACCTGCGCCTGCAGGTTCGGCTCGATCCGCCAGGACGCGCCGAGCTTCGGCCGCGCGGTCAGCGTGACGCTGCCCTTGATGTCGGCATTGGCGTTGATGTTCTTGATGTTCACGGCGCCGATCTGCTTGGCGACATTGCCGCCGAGCAGGTTGCCGAGCGCGTTGGTGACGGCGCCGGTCGCCTTGTCCGACAGCGAGCCGGTGACCTTGAGCGTGCCGTTGATCGGGGTCGTCAGCGTCAGCACGTCCTGTGCGCCGGTGGCTGCGATCGGCCCGCGCGACGCGGTCCAGCCGATGTCGGCATTTTGCAGGATTTGCTGGACCGGGTTGTCGGCCTTGCCGCCGAACGTCTTCGGCGCGCCGCGTTCGGCGGCATCGCGGATCGCCGACAGCGCGACCGAGACCTGCGCCACGACCGTCGAGGAGCGCGGCGCCTGCGGCAGCGGCGGCAGTTGCACCAGCGGCGGCGTCTGCACGGTGACGCTCGGCGCGAGCCAGTCCATGGCCTTGAGGCTGATTGCGAACGAGACCAGCACCACCGTGAGCCCGAGCGCGATTGTTCTTGGATGCATCGGTAGACGCATCGTCCCCCCGGATGAAAATCAACTTGACGGGTTGTACAGGCCCCCCGACGAGGGCGCCAGTGTGGCGGGATCAAGCTGCTTCAGGGGCGGAAACCGCCGCCCGCCCGCGATCACCCAGACGTTAACGATCCGGACGTTAACGATTGTGAACGCGACGACGGCCCCGGCATGA
Organism: Bradyrhizobium sp. NAS96.2; assembly: GCF_001908235.1. Taxonomy (GTDB): domain Bacteria; phylum Pseudomonadota; class Alphaproteobacteria; order Rhizobiales; family Xanthobacteraceae; genus Bradyrhizobium. The sequence goes on along the minus strand of NZ_LGHK01000166.1, from coordinate 14,606 downwards.
TGCCGGAGCCGTTGTCGATGTCTGAATGTGTCGGGCTTAGCGGACGGCCGAGCCGAGATCGGCGCGGCGGTCGGTCATCGGCAGCACGATCACCTTGGTGCCGACGCTGACCCGCGAATACAGGTCGGTGACGTCCTGATTGGTGAGGCGCAGGCAGCCGGACGAGACGTGGGTGCCGATCGTCTCCGGCGCGTTGGTGCCGTGGATGCGGTACACGGTGCCGCCGAGATACATGGCGCGGGCGCCGAGCGGGTTGCCGGGGCCGCCGGCCATCTGGCGCGGCAGATAGGGCTGGCGGGCGATCATTTCCGGCGGCGGGGTCCAATCCGGCCATTCCGCCTTCTTGGTGATGGTCTGGGTGCCCGACCAGGTGAAGCCGTCGCGGCCGACGCCGATGCCGTAGCGCATCGCCTGGCCGCCTCCGAGCACCAGATAGAGATAGGTGTGCGGGGTGTCGATGATGATGGTGCCGGGCGCCTCGCGGGTCGGATAGGCGACGACCTGGCGGCGCAGGCGGGCGGGCAATTCGACGGAGCGGTCTTCTTCCTGCGCCTGCGGCATCGACTGCACCGGCGGCTGCACGGCCTCGGTCGGCGGCGTCAGGATGAAGGGGAAGATCGGCAGCGGAGCGGCCGCAGCGGAATTCGAGAAAGCAACGGATCCAATCGCCAGCGCACCGAAGGCGGCGGCAGCGAGACGTGCGTTCAGCTTGATGGAATTGAACATTGTCGACCCCTGTTGTTTGCGCCCTGCGCGCCAGTTCCGGCGCGTCGTTGGGTCAAACCAGTACAGGTGAGGCGTTTCAGGACGTTTGCACGAAATCGCCAAAATGGTTTCGTGCCGTTAGGGGTTTGTTTCGTCCGTGTTTCGTCGAACGGTTAAGGGCGGGTTGCCGGGAGGTGTCCCGTCCCAAGACATTTTTCCTGGCACGGCCCTTGCTGTCCGAAGGCGTGGTTCGGAATGGAGTGGAAGTCATGCCAGCGCCTTCGATCGGGAGCATGCTGGATCGGCAGAAAGGTTTTGGTCCCGGGTTCGATTTTCTCCGCGTTGCGCTCGCGATCTCGGTGGTCGCAGGGCATACGCCCTATGTTGCCACCGGTCACGGCGATTCCGATCCGACGTGGATCCTCTGGTTTCCGCAATTTGCGATCCTCGTGATGTTCTTCGCGCTGAGCGGGTTTCTGATCGCCGCAAGCGGGCTGCGGCTCAGCGTTAAGGAATTCCTGATCAATCGCGGCTTGCGGATCATTCCGGCACTCGCGGTCGAGATCGTGCTGTCGGCGTTGATCCTCGGGCCGATCTTCACGACGCTGCCGCTCTCCGACTATTTCACCAGCGCCGTCACCTGGAAATATTTTACGAACGTCGTCGGCCTGGTGAATTACACGCTGCCGGGCGTGTTCAGCAGCAATCCCGCGCCGGAGGTCAACAGTTCGCTGTGGACCGTGCCGTTCGAATACGGCTGCTACGCTGTGATGGCGGTCATCATGGCCCTGGGGCTGCTGCGCAAGCCGGTACTGATCGTGCTTGGCGTTGTCTTTCTGGTCGGCATCGGCTTTGCCGTGCAGATCACAGGGCATAGCGCCAATCCGTCGCAACTCCCTCCCGGTGTTGCGGGCACGCTGTACGACAAGATCTTCAGCACGGCGCTGTTTCTCGGACGCGGTGCGAAATTGCCGGTCGCCTGTCTGCTCGCAATCGTGGTCTACCTCTACCGCGACCGCATTCCCTATGACGGGCGCATTCTCGCCGCCTGCTGTGCGCTCTGCCTCGGCGCCGCGCTGCTTGGGCCGGTGGCCTGGATGACCCAGCCCGTCCTCAATGCCATCATCGCGCCGGCGCTGGTCTATATCACCGTGTTCCTCGGCGTCTCCAATCTGCCGCGGCTGCCGCTGTTTTCGAAGGGCGACTACTCCTACGGCATCTATCTGTATGGCTTTCCGATGCAGCAGGTGGTGAAATTGTGGCTGCCGAATGCGTCGCTGATAGTCCAGTTCGCCGTCGCCCTGGTGCTGATCACGGCGTTCGCGGCGTTTTCCTGGCACTGCATCGAGAAGCCGGTCCTCAAGCTGCGCCGCCATTTCTCCTTCGTGGCGCGCAAGCGGCTCGAGCCGGACGAGAAGGTCAAACCGCTCGAGGGGATCGGGCCGCTTGCGGTCAGCGTGAGCGGCAGCCGGAGCGCGCGATCTTCCTGACGGGAAGCAACAACGCCGGCGACACTCAGAGGTGAATGTATCCGGCCAGTCCGTCCCACAGCAGCTTGGCCGCCGTGACGACGAGAATGGCATAGCAGGCGCGGTACAGCGCGCGCTGGTCGAGGCGTTCGTGCAGCCGCCAGCCGGCCCAGACGCCGACCGGCACGGCCGGCACGCACAGCGCCATCAGCATCCACAGGCTGCGCGACGGCGTGGCGAGCACCAGCCAGGGACCTGCCTTCAGCAGGTTGCCGACCGTGAAGAACAGGCTGGTGGTGCCGGCGTAAAGCGCCTTCGACATGCCGAGCGGCAGCAGATAGATCGCAAGCGGCGGCCCGCCGGAATGCGCGACCATCGTGGTGACGCCGGAGGAGAGCCCGGCGAAGGTCGCCTTGATCGTCGAGCGCGGACGCGGCTTGATCTCGCCCCCGCCGATGAACCACAGCGCGGCGAACACCAGCGTCACCACGCCCATCACGATCTCGACCGCATGCCGGTCGAGATCGCGCAGCACGAAATAACCAAGGCAGATGCCGACGACGAGCGCGGGCAGCAGCATCGCAAGGTCGGTGCGCGACCAGGTATTGGGCCGCCAGAACCGCAGCGCCGTGATGTCCATCACGACGAACAGCGGCGCGAGCAGCGCGCCGGCCGCGATCGGATCCATCGCCAGCGAGAGCAGCGGAATGCCGACGATGGCAAAGCCGCCGCCGAACGCACCTTTCATGAAGGCGATCAGGAAGACGCCGGCCAGCGCCACCGCGAGTACGAACGGCGCGGGCAGGTCAGCGATGATGGACGCGGTCATGGTGTCGTGCGGAGCGTTGTGGCCGTACTCATACATGGCCACGCGCGCATGCACGCGCAATCCAAACATTGCTCTCGGAGCACATTGCTCTCGGTGCAATCGGCGTGTGCGCGCTAGCCGGTGCGCATCCTCGGCAGGCCCGCCCTGTCGCCGTAGATCACGGAACGGCGATCGGAGACGGCGTGATGGAATTGCTCGAGCGTCAGCCCGATCGCCGACAGGTCGCCTTCCTCGATCGCGCCGTCGTCGTAGCAATCGAGCGCCTCGCGCAGCAATGCGTCGGCATCGTTCTGCATCGCCGCGAGCTGCTCCGGCGTCTCGGCACTGCGTACTCGCGAGATCAGCGTCAGCAGATTGTCGCGATGGGTGATGTATTGCTCGCGCTCGTCGCGCTTCATGTGGTGGCGCAGCCATGCGCCGGCCGAGCCGAGGCCGGAGATCAGCAGGATGCCGCCCCAGATGTAGTCGGAGTATTTTTCGAGGAAGGTGCGCTCGGTGCCGTCGATATAGGCGGCAGCGCCCTGATGCGCCGGCAAAGCGGCGTCCTTGTCGGTGTCCGGCTTCTCGATCTTGGCCGCCGCCGGCAGGTCGCGCGCGACCTGGAGGCGCTGCGTAAACAATTGTCGGTCCAGCGCGCCGACGGTCGACTCGTGAAGGCTGTGCTGCGCGATGATCAGGTGATTGACGCTGACGGTCTCGACCTTGTCTTCGGGACGTGCCGGCGACGAGGAGAAGATGCTGCCGGCGATCTCTTCCGATTCGTAAAGCGGATGCTTCTGCGCGATCGCTTCGGAGACCTCGATGGGAATGAATTTCGGCTCGCCGCGCGCCGCAGCCGTCGCGGCGATCGCATCCGCCGTTACCTTGCTGTTGAGCGGCCCGACGGTCATGTAGGCGTCGAGCGATGGATCGCGTGCGAGGTCGGTGACCTTGTTGACGGCGAACTGGCTGACCGTGACCTTGTCTGGATTGACGCCGGACTCCGTCAGGATCACGCGCAGCAGTGTGACATTGGCCTGGGTGCTCCCGATCACCCCGACCTTGTGACCGGCAAGATCGTCGATGCTCTTGATCCTCGCAGACCGCTGCTTGCCCTTGCCGCCCGAGGGTGCCCAAAGCACGACGACGTTCTTGCGCAAGATCGCAACCGACTCGGCGCTTGCCGGCAGGCTGAGATCGCCGCGCACCACCGCGAGATCGACCTTGCTGGCCGTGAACAGCGCGATGCTCTCGGCGGCGCCCTGCGTCGGCACCAGCTTCAATCGCACCGAACTTCCGTCGTGCGCGAACGCCTGCGCGAAGCCCTGGATGAGCCTGACGTCGTCGCTGCCGGTCGGGCCGACGGCAATCGTCAGCGTCACTGGACGCAGCGCATAGAATAGCGTGCCGGCGGCGGCGCCAAACACAAAGATGCCGACCGCAAGTATCAGGAGCGACGAGTTTCGCCGTCTGAGCCTGCGGCGCGTGGTGCCGGGATGTTCGCTCTGCTCTGACATCTCTCTGTCATGTTACACGAAAAACCGGCAGTTCGCCGTGAAAATCAACCTAACATTTCGATGACGTCATACGTTTGAAACATCCATGTCAGAACGTCGTGCGAGCAGAATCAAGATTAACGATTTGGGTCTCCTGCGATGCGCATACTTGTTGCGACCGATGCCTGGCATCCGCAAGTCAACGGCGTGGTCCGGACGCTGACGTCGCTCGCGCGCAGCGCCGAGACGCTTGGCGCCGAGATCGAATTCCTCACCCCCGACGGTTTCCGTTCGGTCGGCGTGCCGACCTATCCGGGCCTGCGGATGGCGCTGCCGAACCGCCGCGAGATCGCGCGCCGGATCGAGGAGGCCGCGCCCGAGGCGATCCACATCGCGACCGAAGGTCCGATCGGCTGGGCGGTGCGCGGCTATTGCCAGCGCAACAAGCTCGCCTTTACCACGTCCTATACCACGCGCTTCCCGGAATATGTTTCGGTACGCACCGGAATTCCCGACGGCGTCGGCTACGCCGTGCTGCGTCACTTCCATGCCGCGGGCTCGATGACGATGGTCGCGACCGACTCGCTGCGGTCGGAGCTTGCCGAGCGCGGCTTCCGCAGGCTCGGCTTCTGGACCCGCGGCGTCGACACCAGGATCTTCAATCCGGATCAGCCGGCCGTGCTCGACCTGCCGCGGCCGATCTTCATGACGATGGGCCGCGTCGCGGTTGAGAAGAACCTCGATGCCTTCCTGTCGCTCGACCTGCCGGGCTCCAAGGTGGTGGTCGGCGACGGGCCGCAACGGGCCGCGCTGGAACAGAAATATCCCGACGCGATTTTCCTTGGCGAGAAGAAGGGTCAGGATTTGACCTCGCACCTCGCCGCCGCCGACGTCTTCGTGTTCCCGAGCCTGACCGACACCTTCGGCGTCGTGCAGCTCGAGGCGCTGGCCTGTGGCACGCCGGTCGCGGCGTTCCCGGTCACCGGTCCGAAGGACGTCATCGCGGATCATCCGATCGGCGCGATCGACAATGATCTGCGCAGCGCCTGCCTGCGCGCGCTGAACATGTCGCGCACGGACTGCCGCAATTTCGCGTTGGAGCGTTCCTGGGAAAACAGTGCGCGTCAGTTCATCGGCAATCTGGCTACGTTGCAGCCGAGCCGCGCGCCGCGGCCCGCACGCCGCGTCGCCGGCCGCAGTGCGGTTCCGAATTAACAGCTCAATCGAACGAAAGACGAGAGACTCTCTATGGCTGAAATCATCAAGCTGGGCGCAGACCGTTCCCTGGACTTCGACCGCGAAACGGTCGAGCAGGCCTATGACCGCTGGGCGCCGATCTACGACCTCGTGTTTGGCGGCGTGTTCAGCAAGGGCCGGCAGGCTGCGATCCAGGCCACCAACAAGATCGGCGGCCGGGTGCTCGAGGTCGGCGTCGGCACCGGCATCTCGCTGCCGCTCTATAGCCAGAACGTGCGCATCTTCGGCACCGACATTTCCGAGGCGATGCTCGAGAAGGCCAAGAAGCGGGTCACCGAGCAGGGCCTGAAGAATGTCGAGGGCCTTGCGGTGATGGATGCCGAGAAGCTCGAATTCCCCGACAATTCGTTCGACGTGGTGATGGCGCAGTACGTGCTCTCGGCAGTGCCGAACCCGGAAGCAGCCCTCGATGAATTCGCCCGCGTGGTGCGTCCGGGCGGCGAACTGATCATCCTGACCCGGGTCAGCGCCGATGCCGGCGTCCGCCGCTTCATCGAGCAGAAGCTGCAGCCGGTGGTGCGCCCGCTCGGGTTCCGCACCGCCGAATTCGCCTGGTCGCGCTACACCAAGTGGCTCTCCGGCGCGCGCGGCATGGAGCTCGCCGAGCGCCGCCTGATCCCGCCGCTCGGCCATTTCTCGCTGGTCCGCTTCCGCAAGGCGGACGTCGCCAAGGCGGCTTAAAGAGGCGGCCTGAAGAGCCGCCTGAAGGCGGCCCAGCCCGCCGGTCCTCCAAGGTGAGATGGCGCACAGCGCGCCGCAAACCGGGAGGCTACGATCTCCTCTGCCTCATCCCCGCAAATCTCCGGGATGAGGCGAGACCCTTCTCCAGTCGCGTCAAGGTGTCGCTCCGCATTGTCATATGTCATTATGATGATGTCACACGCGATACATCGAATCCCTGTAGATTCTGTCCCGAAAGATGTTGGGGGAACCAATGATCAAGAATTTTCTGCAAGAGCTGCGTACCCAGCGCTGGGATGACCATCGCTTCTACCATCACAGCCGGATCAACCAGAGCCTGCACTTCGTCAGCGCGCTGAGCTTCCTGTTCGCCTATGTGATGCTGTTCTTCGATCCGGTCGTGTCGGCGCTGGTCGGCTGGCTGGTCTCGATGACCTCGCGCCAGGCCGGTCACTTCTTCTTCGAGCCGAAGGGGTATGACCACGTCAACCAGGCGACCCACGAGCACAAGGAAGACATCAAGGTCGGTTATAATCTGCAGCGCAAGGTCGTGCTGATGGCGATCTGGGCGCTGTCGCCGATGGTGCTGTACTTCGATCCGACGCTGTTCGGCCTGTTCAAGCCCTGGGTCACGATGGGCGACTTCACCCGTCAGGTCGCCAAGATCTGGCTCGCGGTCGGCGTCGGCGGCCTCTTGTTCCGCACCATCCATCTGTTCTTCATCCGCGACGTCGAGACCGGCCTCGTCTGGATGACCAAGATCGTCACCGATCCGTTCCACGACCTGAAGCTCTATCACAAGGCGCCGCTGTTCCTGATGAAGGGCGAGCTGATCGATCCGGGTCTCGAGAAGCACGTCAAGCACGCCTGATCGTTGCTCCCAGCGTCTGCAAACTTGCGTCGTGCCCGGGCTTGTCCCGGGCACTACCGTCTTAGGGCTACGGTGGATCATCAATTGTTGAGCGCTTTCGACCGCGCGCATGCTTCACCTCGCCCCGCCTGCGGGGAGAGGTCGGATTGCATCGTCAGATGCAATCCGGGTGAGGGGGGCTCACCGCGAGCCCGTCTTTTACCGACTATGTGGAGAAAGCCCCTCACCCCGACCCTCTCCCCGCAAGAGCGGGGCGAGGGAGCAGAAGGACAGCGCCAGCCGTCAGCGCCCAAGCCTCACAGCGACCATCTCTTTCAGGATCTGCCGCTTGATGTTCTTGTTGGTGAGGCCTTCCTTGTGCCACCACCAGCCGTCGCGCTTCATCTTGTCGCAAGCCGCGACGAAGCGGTCGCTGACCTCCGCGAAGTCCGCGTCGGTGTAGTTCAGCGTGAAGATCAGGCGGCCGGTGCCGACCCAGCTCAGCGCCAGTCCCTCGGCCCGCAGGTAGTATTGCAGCATCCAATTGTAGCGGGACGGCTCGGTGTAATAGACGGTCCAGATCGACGAGATGTTGCCGACGCGAACCGGCAAGCCTTGCGCTTCGAGCCGGTCGTTGAGCGACTTGGCGCGGCCGTTCCAGGTCTCGTCCAGCCCGTTATAGATCGAGCGGAAGTTCGGGCTGGCGAGCCGGCTCAGGAATTCGTCCATCGCCGTCATCACGTAAGGGTGCGAGTTGAAGGTGCCGCGGGCGAAGCAGATGTCGGCCGGACGGTCGTCGCGGAAGCGCCGCATCAGGTCCTTGCGGCCGCACACCACGCCGACCGGAAGCCCGCCGGCGAGACTCTTGCCGTAGGTCGCCATGTCGGCCTTGACGCCGAAATATTCCTGCGCGCCGCCGGCGGCGAGGCGGAAGCCGACGAACACCTCGTCGAAGATCAAGACGATGCCGCGCTCGGTGCAGACCTCGCGCAGCTTCTTCAGCCATTCGGTGTAGGCGGCGCGGTCGTACCGGGAGGAGCGCGAGGAATCGACCAGCGCGGAATCGCCGGGCGCGTTGCCGTTCGGATGCAGCGCCTGCAGCGGATTGACCAGTACGCAGGCGATGTCCTTGCGGGTGCGCAGCACGTGCAGGGTCTGCTCCGACATGTCGGCGAGCGTGTAGGTCTCGTGCGGCGACACCGGATTGCCGACGCCGGGCTGCACCTCGCCCCACCAGCCGTGATAGGCGCCGGCGAAGCGCACGAGGTGTGTGCGCTTGGTGTGGTAGCGCGCGAGCCGCACCGCCTGCATTACGGCTTCGGTGCCGGACATGTGGAACGAGACCTCGTCGAGACCGGAGATCTCGGTCAGGCGCTTGACGTTGTCGGCGATAACAGGGTGGTAGGGGCCGAGCACCGGACCCAGCGCATGGGCGCGCTTCTCGCCCTCGGCGATGCACTCCTTGTAGAAGTCGTTGCCGAAGATATTGACGCCGTAGGAGCCGGTCAGGTCGTAGGATACGTTGCCGTCGAGGTCGGTGACGGTGACGCCGCGGGAGGCCTCGACGAAGGCCGAGGTGCCGAGATGCTCGCGCACCAGGCGGCTGTACTGGAACGGCACGCGGTAGCTTTCGGTGAACTGCAGATCGGAGATCCGCTCCGTCACCTCGGCGGTCAGCGCGCGGCCCTTGGGATAGCGATCCTGGTAGAGGCCGGCGAGGCGGAAGAAGCCGTCCTGGCGCTGCATCGCGATATCCTTCGGCGCTCCGTCGGAGCAGAAGAACTGGTCGATGTCGAATTCGTAGTGCGGCACCATGCGCGCCACCATCTTGGACATCTTGGAATGTCCGGTCAGCGAGCGGTGCTTGGCGCGCGACAGCGCGATGCGGGCCTGAATTTTGGGGAAAGCTGCGGCGGCGCCGGCAAGTGCGGCGGCGGACAGCGAGAGAATCGGAAGGGATGTTTCCATGACAGAAGCGCTAGCCTCAGCACCTAACAAATTCATGACAGTCAAGGGCCTGATCTCGGCATTCACCCAGCAGGAAGACCTCAATTTCCTGCTCACCAACCGGATTCCGCGGGCCGCGCTGACCCGCTTCATGGGCTGGTTCTCCAAGATCGAGAACCCGCTGGTGCGCGATGCCTCGATCGCCTGCTGGAAGCTGTTCTCCGACCTCGATCTGTCGGAAGCGAAGAAGTCCGAGTTCAAGAGTTTGCACGATTGCTTTACCCGTGAGCTGAAGCCGGGCCTGCGCCCGGCGGCGGCCGATCCCGCCATCATCGCGAGCCCGTCGGACGCAATCATCGGCGCGCACGGGCGGATCGAGGACGGGCAACTGTTCCAGGTCAAGGGCGCGCCCTATTCGCTGCTCGATCTGGTCGGCGATCCCGCGCTGGTCGAGCAGCACCGGAACGGCCGCTTCGTCACGCTGCGGCTGACCTCAAGCATGTATCACCGCTTCCACGCGCCCTATGATCTTGCCATCGACAACGTGACGTTCATTCATGGCGACGTCTGGAACGTCAATCCGATCGCGCTGAAGCGGGTCGAGCGGCTGTTCTGCAAGAACGAGCGCGCGGTGCTGCGCGCCAAACTCCCGACCGGCGAGGCGCTGACGCTGGTTCCGGTCGCCGCGATCCTTGTCGCCAGCCTTCGCCTGCATTTCCTCGACGTCACGCTGAACGCGCAGTCGCGCGGTCCGGTGGATTTTCCCTGTGACGCACATGTGAAGAAGGGCGACGAGCTCGGCTGGTTCGAGCACGGCTCGACCATTATCGTGCTCGCGCCCGACAATTTCGAGTTCTGCGACAATGTCGCCGAGGGAACGCGGATCAAATGCGGCGAACCGCTGTTGCGCAAACCCTCATAGCGCTTTCGAGCGAAGTGGACACCGGTTCGCGTGAACAAAGCGCGTCAAATAGGAATTTTGATGCCGCTTTGTCCTTCGCATGTCATTGTTTGAGCATGTTCTGCCCGCAAAACCGGTTTCCACTTTTCCGGATCATGCTTTAGAATGGCTGCGATCGTCGTGCGACGATCCTAAATCGCAAACCTTTGGAATATGAGATGGCGCGGACGCCTGTTCTGGCGGCGGGAGGTATTGTGCTGCGGCGGGAGGCGCCGCCGCGCTTTGCCGTCGTGCGCCTGCGCAAGCGCAATGAATGGGTGCTGCCGAAGGGCAAGCTCGATGACGGTGAGACGGCGCGCGCCGCCGCCGAGCGCGAGGTGCTGGAAGAAACCGGCCACGACGTCGACGTGCACGAGTTCCTGGGCACGCTGGTCTATGATTCAGGCGGGCGCTCCAAGGTGGTGCATTACTGGCGCATGGATGCCGGCGGCAAGCCGGTGCGCGAATTGATGAGCGACATCAGGGAAGTCGACTGGCTGCCGCTTGATGCGGCGCTCGAGCGGCTGTCACGCGGCTATGAACGCGCGTTCCTGGAGAATGTCGGCCCGATCGCGTTGCTGGCTGCGGCGCAGGCCGAGCGCGAGCGGCGCGCACGCTTGCGCGTTGCGGCCGCAGAGCGTCGGCGTGCGCGGCCTGCTGCCGAAGAGCCCATCGTCGATCAGCCCGCGATCGGTGCGGAGCCCATTGCCGCGAAGATGCCTGCGGCCGGTGATGAGCCCGTGGTCGCTGAAGCGGCAGTGGCCGCCGGAACGCCGAGCGTCGTTGACGCGCCTCTGTCTGTTGAGGTGCAAGTCACGGCTGAAACGTCTGATGTCGTGGAGATATCGGCGGTGGATACCGAACCGGGTCGGCCGGGCGTGGTGTCTGAGAATGCTGCTACGGATGCCGGTGAAGCGGTCGAGATCGAGAACGCCGTGGAGGCGGCTGCATCGGAAAAGCCGCTGCCATCCGCGCGTGAGATCGAACCCGTCGCCACGGCGGTTCAGCCCATCCCGCGCAAGAACCTGATCGAACGCGTGCGCGACTGGCTGCGCCGCGCGGCCTGACACCGCGCGTTGCCACATCAGTTATGGCGCTTGTCCTTGGGCTGCGGCCTCGCCGCACGCGGCGGCGGTGCGCGCCGTTGCTGGAAGGCTGGGCGTGCCTGCACGGCGGGCCGTTGCATGCCGGGGCGCACACCCGGCGCAGCTGCTGAACGCCGGGCCGCGCCTGGCCCGGTGCCSSCGGTGCGGGCTGTGCCGCGCCTTGTCGCGGGCACGCCGGGTTGATGAGCCGGCTGAGTCGCTGGCTGTCCTGGCTGGCGCACGCCGCCCGGCGGCTGTGTGTGTCCGGGCTGCAGGCCGCCTTGACGTGCAGGCGACTGTTGTCCGCCGGGCTGCGTCGCGCCGCCCTGACGTGCGGGCTGTTGTCCCGCAGGCTGCTGTCCAGCCGGTGTCTGGACGCCGGGCGCGTGCGGCAGCGTGGTGCCGCCGGGTTGGCCGGGCAGCGCGTGCTGTGCGCCGCCTTGCTGCTGCGTGCCGGGCTGCTGCGAGCCTTGCCGTCCGGGTGTGCCGGGTTGCTGCGGCTGGCCGGGACGGTTTTGCTGACCGGGCTGCTGCAACTGGCCCGGACGATTCTGCTGACCCGGCTGTTGTGGAGCGTTGCGGTTCTGGCCCGGCAGGCCGTTCCGGCGCTGCGGGTTCGGCTGCACCGGCTGGCCGCGGTTCGGATAGGGCGCGGCCGGATTGGTCCTGCGGAAGTCCGGATTGGCTCTGCGGAAGTCGCGCTGCTCGGTCACGACCTGGCGGCCCAGCGTCTGCGCGGAATGCACCGCGCGCACGAAACCCTGGTCGCGCGTCATCTGCTGCGGCGAGATCGTCAGCGGCACCGCGGCGAAGCGGGCGCCGCCGGTGCCGGGACGAATCGCAAAGCCGCTCGCGCCGCGCGTCAGCACGCCGAGCGAGGCGCCTGCGCGGTCGTTGACCTCGATGCGGCCGACATGCCCGTCGGCGTCGGGATAGAGCTTGATGCCGACATTGTTGCTGGTCGCGGTCGCGCCTTCGGGCACTTCGACAAGGCCGGTGGTGCCGCGGATGCCGAGGGTAGCGGTCGGCGTCGAGATCTTCATGTCGCCGGTCTTGGCGACGGCAGCGGCGACGAACGCCGCCGTTCCCTTGGCGACGTTGAACAGCGCAGCGTTCTGCTGGCGGCCATCCTCGTAGACGTAGTTGTCGATCGTGATCCTGGCGTTGGCGCGCAGGTTGAAGGTGGTGCCGTCGTTGAAGGTGATGCCGAGCGAGGAGGTCGCCGATGTGGCGACATCGTCATTGGCAAAGATGTCGTCGCGGATCTGCAGCGGCGTCGTGGTGTTGTTGCGCGTGACGGTGGCGGTTCCGGTCAGCGTCGCGACGTTGCCGATCGGCTCGGGCGCAGTCGGTTGCGCACTCGCGGCTGGCGCCGGAGCTGCAGGCGCAGGTGTTGCGGGAGCAGGCGCAGCCGGTGTTGCCGTCGGCGCCGGGGCGGCAGAAGGCGCAGGCTGTTCTTGCGCGAGCTGTGTCAGGCCGGGCGCGGCGCTGGCCGTTGTATGCCAACTCATGGTGACGCCGGCACCAAGCAGAAGCGCAAAGAGAAAGGTGCGGCGCATCACCATCGATTCCCGGGGAGGCATTGGGGATCGGCAATTGAGCCGCGTCAGGCTGAATGCCGAATGAACGGTCCTGCCTTGTTGTCATGGCGGACCGGAACGATCAAGCACCGCGCTCCCTGCGGGAGGCGGTGCTCATTCGTTGGTCGGGAAGGGGTTGGATCAGCCGCGCTTGTGCGGGGTGATGTTGAGCGGCTTCGCCGGCTTGACTGCGGGCGAATAGCTTGCGGGCTGCGCGGCGGTGGCGGGCGGCACGTAGTGGAATACGGCCTTGCAACCGTCGCTGAGCAGCGCGCGCTGGCGGACCATGCAGGCGGTGACGCGATCGACATCGGGGATTTCCGAGCTGCATAGCCGCATCGCGTCGCCGGTGCACATCTGCTGCTGCTCATCGGTGTAGGCATAGGACGCCGAGGTCAAGAGACCGAGCGTGAACGCGGTTGCCGCCAGCAGTTTGCCGTGACGAAGCGCGGAAGCGGTGAAAGCCATGGTGTCCCCCTTGTGGTGATCGCGCCGATGCAGCGCGTCGTCGAGCGCATCAGTAGGGAGGCTTGGTTTCAGCGATTCTTCGTGCGCCCGGCAAAATGGTTTCGTCGCGCGCCGGTTTGTTTCGTTAACCAGTCGCGGACGGCGTGAGATCCGCCGTTACGGCACCGCGGGCCGCCGGAGCGCCCTCGAGCGCGAGCACGGCTTCGCGCTCGGCTTCGGGCATAGCGCGAATGCGGCGCCTTGCGGTGAGGCGGAGCGCGGCAAAGCCGCCGAGGAACACCACGATCTTGCTGACGATGCCGAAGATCGGCATCACGACGGCCCAGGTCGTGATCTCGCAGGTCAGCGCGACGAAGGCGTTCACCGCGGCGGAGACGAACATCAGCCCCGACCAGACGTAGCCGACCTTGACGGCGACATCGGGCACCACTTTCCGCGCGATCGCGGGCAGATAGCGGTTGAGCCAGCCGGGCTTCAGCATCACGACGCCGACGATGGCGTAGATCACGCTCGGCTTGAACAGCACAAAGCGCGGGTCATTGGTGAGGAGCGTCGCGGTGCCCGCGGTGACCACCAGGAACAGACTCAGCCATTCCATGGTGTCGATCCGCTTGCCGCGCATGATCTGGAGGCCGATCTGCACGACGCCGAACGCGATGCCGAGGCCGACCGAGAGCGCAGTGTTGTGCGTCAGCAGGAACAGAACAAGAAAGACGAGGGTCGACGCCAGGTCGAGGGCCAGCAGCCGTGCCGCGGTGAGGAAATGCTTCATGGGCCGTTGCGCTCCGCTTGCCTTTGTGACGCCTGATCACGCCTTGCCGCGACGCGGCGCCTGCGTCGGCGCAGCTAGGCAGATTGTCGGGCTGCAAGCCTATCGATTTCTGAAATCGAGGAGCGAATTCTCACTCCGATCGGGCGATTTCCGCCGCATCCGCGGTTTGCCGGGCAATCGCCTGGCGGCGAAACTCGGTCGGCGTCAGCCCGGTGTCCGCCTTGAAGGCGCGGTTGAACGGCGCCAGCGACTGGAATCCGGCATCGAGCGCAATCGTCAGCACCGGCACCTCGGCCTGGCTGGCATCGGCGAGCGCCGCCTTGGCCTCGTCGAGCCGATAGCGGTTGAGGAAGGCATTGAAGTTCCGGTGGCCGAGCCCGTCATTGATCAGGGTGCGCAATCGGTATTCCGGCATGCCGAGTTTGACCGCCAGCACGCCGATGGTCAGCCCCTCCTGCCGATAGGTCCGCTCGGTCGCCATCAGGTGTCGGAGGTGATTGAGCGCGGCCTGGCTCGACGCTGGCGGGCCGGCATGCGCAAGAGCGCGC